>DCXX01000062.1:3224-23910 GCA_002329125.1 Fidelibacterota bacterium UBA2125
TGATCCTATCAATCTGTTGCAGGTTCCATTTGTCACTGCTGTATGGTGTAGTGAACCAGGCGTCCAAAATTTCTTTCAGTGTTGTATCATCCGTAGACTGGAGGCTCAAAGCAAGAACATTGGCATGATTCCAGGTGCGGGCACCTTTCGTTGTTGCACCATCCAGGCAAAGGGCAGCCCTTATCCCTTTTATCTTGTTAGCAGCAATGGAGGCCCCTGTGCCGGTCCAGCACATGACAATACCTTCTGTAACTTCACCGCTGGCCACAAGTTGAGCTGCCTGCTCAGTCACTACAGGCCAGTCCATTGACTCATCTTTTTCCGGGCCGAAGTAGGTGACATCGTGACCCCTCTCTTTCAGTTCGCAAAAAAGTGACTCTACGAGAGGTGTCCGTTCATCGGTACTAACAGCTATCTTCATGGAGCAAATTTATGGCACGGAGTGACAGGGAGCACCAAGACTTTAATCCTGCCCAATGAATCGAACTTCAGCTGATCATCTGGTAAACATTTGCCACCAGACGCTACCGAGAAAGTATGATCCTATAACAACAAAAATACTAAAGCGGTTGACCTATGAACTGGATATCATCATCGATAGGGGTTACGCCGATTACTTTCTTATTGTCTGGGATATTGTTCAGTGGGCAAACAGGCGAGGCATTCCCACGGTAGGGCGTGGTTCGGCGGCTGGAAGTTTAGTGTCGTATCTCTTGAGTATTACTCCGGTAGATCCCATAGAACACAATCTCATCTTTGAGCGGTTTCTCAACCCTGACCGGGAAGAACCGCCGGATATTGATGTGGATATCTGTTGGAAGCGTCGGGACGAAGTTCTGGAATATGTTTATAAGCAGTACGGAAAAGATCGGGTGGCTATGATTTCTACATTCAACACTTACCATCTAAGAGGAGCAGTGCGAGATGTGGCGCGGGCTATGGGGCTGTCGGAAAAGGAGATCGGCAAAGTGTCCCGTGAGTTACCACGACGCTATGAAAAGGGATGCGGGAAACGGGTGATGGAGGATGATAGATACAGGGAAATATTCGGGCTGGCGAAAAAACTGAAGGGACGACCACGGCATATGGGTATCCACTGTGGTGGTATTGTCATTGCACCGGGAAAAATTACTGACTATGTGCCGCTCCAGCGGTCCACCAAAGGTCCAGTGGTAACCCAGTTTGATATGCATGGGATTGAAAAAACGGGGCTGGTGAAGATTGATCTCCTGGGGCAACGCTCCCTCACTGTGGTGGCGGAAATGGCTGATATCTTGAAAGAAAAGTACAATGTGAATTTCAACTGCCATACCATGTCGACAATGGATGAAAGAACAAAAGTGCTTATCAGGGAGGGCAGCACCATGGGCGTGTTCCAGATCGAATCGCCAGGAATGCGGGGACTGTTAAAAAAACTGAAGGTGGATTCTTTTGAGATGATTACCGCCGCCAGTTCGGTAATTCGTCCTGGGCCCGCCGATTCAGGAATGTTGAGACATTTCGTCAAACGACACCATGGTAAAGAAAAAGTGGAGACAGTCCATGCCTCTCTCACAGAACTGCTGAAAGAGACCTACGGTGTCATGCTTTACCAGGAGGATGTGATGAAGATTGCCGAGGCTATTGCAGGATGGAACTTGGCGGAATCAGACAAGTTGCGGCGTTCCATGAGCGGAAAGCGGGTAGATGAGCCATTCATGGAGCACCGGGATCACTTCATCCGGGACGCGGTGAAACGGGAAATAAATGTGGAGGCGGCCCTGGAGGTTTGGCGGCAGATGGTAGCTTTTTCCGGGTACGCTTTCTGTAAAGCACACTCCGCCGCCTATTCGGTCATTTCCGTCCAATCGGCGTGGCTCAAGGCCCACTTCCCAGCGGAATTCTTGGCGGCTGTCATGTCCAACTACGGTGGCTTTTACCACACTTCGTGCTACCTGGAAGAAGCACGGCGACTCGGTGTTACTATCCTTTCGCCGAATGTGAATGAATCGGAACCCGACTTTACAGCAAATGACAACGTACCGTGGCTTCGTATCGGTCTTTTGCAAATTAAGGGACTTACCCGACAGACCCTCATCGCGCTATTGGAAAAACGGACAGAACGACCCTTCGAATCACTGGAAGATTTTTGTATCCGGGTGAAACCGACCTATCAAGAAGTGGAAACACTCATCCGGTGCGGCGCTTTTGATTCACTGGGCTACACCCGCCCCCAACATTTGTGGCGGTTGAAGCTGTTCTACCATAAACTGAAAGCGAGCCGAGATGGGATGTTTCCCAGCGTGGTGAAAACATCTTCAGAAATCCCGTGGGTGGATTACCCTCTGGAGCAAAAGTTGAGAGACGAACTGGAACTGATGGAACTGACAGTGGAGAAGCATCCGCTCTGGATCTGGAAGGAGGCTCTTCAGCAACATGTCAATAAAATAGGTAGATTTGTTCACAGTCAGGAGTTAACTCGACATGTGGGTAAGAAAGTTAAACTGGTGGGTTGGATGCTCTCTACTCGCCGGACAAAAACCAAGCCGGGAGAGATAATGCAGTTTCTCTCCTGCGAAGATTTGACGGCGACGTACGAAGCGGTACTTTTTCCTGAGACATACCGTAAGTTTGGTCACCTCATCAGAAGTCGGGGGCCGTACATTATTGAAGGACATGTAGAGAACGATTTTGGTCACACACCGGTAACTGTAGAACAGCTAACTGTACTGGCAGATAGCGAGCCACCGATGCCGAGCATGAAGCAATCATGGAACCGAGCGTGAGGTCCGCTCCGTTATGTTGAATCTCCTGATATGTCTAAATTTCTATAAGTATGCTACTGATGTTGCCAGGTGACTAACAAGATAAATAGAACAGTTATCGGAATCGGAACACTCTTGTTTCTGGGGTTTTCCGTCTATCAATATTTGCACTCGTCATTGCCTTCTTATGAAGGCCATCTGAAAATAAGCGGACTCAGAGAAGAGGTTGAAGTTTTCTTCGACGACTATGCAGTACCTCACATTTATGCTAAGAATGAAACTGACATGTTCTTTACGGCAGGATACCTCATGGCCCGAGAGCGACTTTTCCAGATGACAGTGAATGCTGCCACAACTGAAGGGACACTGTCGAAGCTATTTGGTGAAAGTCAGCTTAAGAGTGACATCTTTCTCAGGACGTGGGGCATCCCGAAAATTGCCGAGGAACTTGTGAATTATGTCCGTCCAGAATCAAGAGAAGTTCTGGAAACTTTTTGTAATGGAGTTAATGCATATATTGATGAAATAGGCGGAGATCTCCCCGTAGAATTCAAACTATTGCGGATAAAACCTATCCGTTGGGAGCCGAAGCATGTAACTGGCTATGCCAGGTTGATGGCCTATTCACTTTCACAGTCGTGGTATCCGGAGATGATGCTGGGACAAGTGGCGTACATGTTTGGTGAGAAGAAAGCATTGGAGCTATGGCCCGTGGCTCCGGATGAGTCCCCGGAATCACTTCCCACAGTAGCTTTTGATCTAGCACCTGTTTGGGAAGCCATGTCTGTTGCCGATGAAAACATTCGTAGACTATTGGGGACAGCTGGTGGCCATCTCGGTTCAAACAGTTGGGTGGTCTCCGGCGCCAGAACAAAGTCTGGTAAACCCATTCTATCCAACGACCCACACCTGGGGATGACACAACCCTCCATCTGGTACGAGATGCATCTTGTGGGAGGGGAATATGATGTGAGTGGTGTTTGCTTCCCAGGAACCCCTTTTGTGATTCTTGGGCAAAATCGGAATGCTGCCTGGGGGTTTACAAACCTAATGACGGATGATTTGGACTTTTATGTGGAAAAAGTGAATCCAGATAATTCCAACCAATACTATTACGATGGCATATGGAAAGAAATGATACTGAGGGATGAGCAAATCCCCGTAAAAGGTGGCAAAACGCAGACGTTGCTGGTTCGCGAAACGCATCGAGGTCCCGTCATTTCTGATCTCCATCCTTTGGCAACAGGAGGGGATAGAGTCATCTCATTTCGCTGGACCGGTCGCGAAATGAGTGACGAGGTGGACGCATTCCTGCGCCTCAACACTATGGAGAACTGGCGCGAATTTTCAGAGGCCGTTTCCCGTTTCACCGTTCCGGGACAAAACATTATTTATGCCGACACAAAAGGGAACATCGGCTGGCGGCCGGGTGTCAGGATTCCCAAACGAAAGGGTGGGGAGACTCTTGTGCCGCTGCCGGGAGAGACATCGGAATATGACTGGAAGGGCTTTGTCAAATCTTCAGCACTGCCAAGGCTCTACAATCCTCCCACTGGTATCATCGCAACGGCGAATCACAGGACAATACCTGACAATTCCCCTTATTATGTATCAAGCCTCTGGCATGAAAAATCTCGACATGACCGAATCTCAGAACTTCTTGATGGGCGGTCAAACCTCACCGTTGATGATATGATAGCGATTCAGCAGGATGTAGTTTCTCCTTTTGGTCAGAACATTGCACCCTATTTCATCAAAGCGTTTGAAAATGAGACAGTTGAAGAAAATAGCAACCTTCACTATGCCATCAATGTTCTTGGAGAATGGACCGGTGGATTTGAGCCTGAATCTGTTGGTGGACTCATTTTCAGTACGGTTATGCTGGAACTTTTGGAGGCAGTCTACATGGATGAAATGGCACTTCTTGGAGACGACTTTTTTTTAGCATGGATAGGACCCGTGGGGGCACGGGGCAATTGGGCAATTTCTCTTCGCAACTTAAGAGGTATACTGGAACGGGGTGGTTCATCCTGGGTCGATGATGTGAGAACCCCGGACCGGGTGGAGAACTTGGATGAAATCATTCGCAAGGCGTTCCGCTCAGCTGTGGCTGAACTGGAAACGCGCCTTGGACCGTCGCCGGGAAACTGGTGGTGGGGCCGGCTTCATACCCTTACGCATGTTCATACCATCGGTGGCACAATGCCACTTCTGGACCGTCTATTTGGTTTTAATGTAGGACCCTTTGAAAGTGGTGGATCGAGTACTACCATTAATAATGGTGAGTATACACTCTCGGCTCCATTCCAACGGGTTGTGGGCCCATCATTTCGGAGGATTGTAGACCTTTCAGATATGAATAGTACACAATTTGTACTGCCTACTGGTCAGTCTGGGTTACCCCGAAGTCCACACTACGCTGATCAAGCACCACTCTATATGTCTGGCCGCTATAGGACAACACTCATGGATGAAGCAACCGTTCGTAACTCCGGTTTCCCAAAACTGGTACTGAAACCGTCCGTTCAGTAACATTTATGACAACCGCTGCTTTTCTGCTGTTTTTTATTGGTGCAATTGTTGTAAAGCATCTCTTTTTTTGGAACCCCATGGATGTGAACCATCTCTATAAGGATGGACCCCTCATGATGGGGCACCGTGGATCGCCGAAACAAGCGCCGGAAAATACAACACTTTCCTTTCAGCAAGCTGTGGATACCGGCCTCAAAGGCATCGAAGTGGATGTACTCTGTACAAAAGATGGTAAGGTTGTCTGTTCCCACAATCATGATCTGGAACGTGAAACAGACGGTTCGGGATACATCCATGAATCTGATTTTTCAGAGCTCCGAGGGATAAATGCCGGAGTCAAATTTCCTCAACTTGGTGTTACACCGATTCCTACGCTGGCCGAACTCGTATCAGCTCTGCCTAAAAAGAGCATCCTCAATATTGAGATTAAGTCCATAAAATCATTGGACTTGCAGGCAGTACCGAAAGTTGTGGAACTCATCAGGGAACATCAACTGCACGGCAGGGTCATAATCTCTAGTTTCAATCCTCTTGTTATTGGTTGGGTCAAAATGATGGATCGCACCATTCCCACCGCTTACCTCTGGAGCGATGAAAATGTACCGCCAATTCTCACCAAGCCGCGGTTTATCAATGTCGTTCATCCGGACATGCTTCACCCATCGGCCCATCTCATGAACGAAAATGTGATACGCTTCGCAAAACGAAAGAGACTTCGACTGAATGTTTGGACTGTAAACAACTTGCCTGTCATGAATTGGCTAATAGCGCTTGGGGTGGACGGTCTCATATCCGATTTTCCTCTGTTGATGCTGGAAGTTTCTGGCAAAATGCAGCAGCAGTCAGCCGCCTAACTACTACAGGTACTTTTTAAGCAGAAAAATCGGACTTTCATGTTTGAAAGCACGTTGGAAGAGAATAATTTACCCGGTTGGTCGCTATGGCTCGTTCAACCGATAAAATCGTCGTCCGGGGCGCTCGGGAACACAATTTGAAAAATATCCATGTGGAGATTCCGCGTGACAAATTTGTGGTTTTGACCGGTCTCTCCGGGTCGGGTAAATCTTCCCTCGCTTTTGATACCATTTATGCAGAGGGGCAACGCCGATATGTAGAATCTCTTTCAGCTTATGCCCGACAGTTTCTGAGTCTGATGGAAAAACCGGATGTAGATTACATTGAAGGTCTCTCACCAGCTATTTCCATAGAGCAGAAAGCTTCTTCACGGAACCCTCGTTCTACGGTAGGGACTGTTACTGAAATTCACGATTACCTCCGTTTATTATATGCCCGAATTGGGGAACCTCACTGTTGGAAGTGTGGTGACCCTATCCAGCGGCAGACTGTTCAGCAAATTGTTGATGCGGTAATGAAATTTCATGAAGGAGCCAGACTTCAGGTTCTTGCTCCTGTGGTCCGAGGCCGGAAAGGTCAGTTCAAAGAAGTGTTTAGAGAGGTCAGCCGGGAAGGTTTTGTGCGGGTAAGAGTGGATGGCAAGTTGCGGGATCTGGCTGAGAAAATCATCCTCCACCGTAACAAGAAGCACAATATTGAAGTGGTGGTGGACAGGATCATTCTTGAGAAAGCTGTTAAAGAAAGACTTACCGAATCTGTAGAGTTGGCACTGAAGATTGGTTTCGGATTGGTTATTGTCAACATTTTACCGAAAGAGGAACACATTTTCAGTGAACATTTCGCTTGTCCCAAATGCGAAGTGAGTATGGAAGAGCTTTCGCCGAGAATGTTCTCTTTTAATTCACCTTACGGTGCCTGCAGAACCTGCGACGGGCTCGGTTCACGTATGGAAGTTGATCCGGGATTTCTTGTCCCGGACAAGAAGAAATCTCTGATTCAGGGTGCCATCCTACCTTTGGGTGAACAGCCCCGAGGAAGCTGGTACAGTGCCATCCTGAAAAGCCTTGCCCACCATTACAACTTCAAGTTCACCACGCCTTGGTACAAACTTCCTAAACGGGCCCAGGAAGTACTCCTGTTTGGAACAGGTAGTGATCAGGTTCAGATGCAGTATAAGTCCAAACGATTTTCCGGTGAGTATTCCGGAGGTTTTGAAGGCGTCGTCCGAAACCTAGAGCGACGATATCGCCAGACAAATTCAGCAGGTATCCGTGAGTGGATTGAGAAGTTCATGAGCATGCGTCCCTGTCCCGAATGTAGTGGTGCCCGTCTCCGGAAACAGAGTCTTGCAGTAACTCTGGGTGGTCTCAATATCGGGCAATTGTCAAAAAAATCTATTCGAGAAGTAGCTGAGTTTTTTCAGAAATTAAAACTGACCAAAAGTGAAGCCACAATCGCCAAACAGATTCTAAAAGAGGTGAAACAGAGGCTCCAGTTTCTTGAGAACGTGGGCTTGGATTATCTGACACTTGAACGGTCGGCAGCCACCCTTTCCGGCGGTGAAGCGCAGCGGATTCGGCTGGCCACGCAGATCGGTTCTCAGCTTGTGGGAGTCCTGTATATCCTTGATGAACCGTCCATTGGACTTCACCAGCGTGATAACAAACGGCTTATTGCCACCTTGGAAAAACTGAGAGATTTGGGTAATACTGTCCTTGTGGTGGAACACGATCGGGAAACCATAGAGACAGCCGATTTTGTAGTGGATCTCGGGCCTGGAGCCGGGGAGACAGGTGGTGATGTGGTCTTTTCAGGTGCCCCTGGTAAACTGGCCAAAGCGGATAATTCAATCACAGGGCAATATCTGTCGGGAAAGAAAAAGATTGAAATTCCCTCTGAAAGGCGGAACGGTTTGGGAAAAAATATTTTACTGTCGGGTGCTAGCGGGAACAATCTCAAATCTCTCGATGTCTCATTTCCGCTGGGGAGATTTATCTGTGTGACGGGTGTATCCGGTTCAGGTAAGAGTACGTTGGTTAATGAGACGCTCTATCCCATTATGGCCAGACAGTTCCACAACTCCAGGAAAAAGCCTCTTTCTTACAAGGATATGGAAGGGTTACTCTATCTGGATAAAGTTATTGACATTGATCAATCTCCTATCGGGAGGACACCGAGGTCAAATCCCGCCACCTATACGGGCGTATTTACACATATCCGCGAACTATTTGCGAAATTACCCGAGTCAAAACTGCGAGGTTATAAACCAGGGCGCTTTTCCTTCAACGTGAAGGGTGGGCGGTGTGAAGCGTGCAAAGGTGACGGCATCATTAAGATAGAGATGCATTTCTTACCTGACGTCTATGTGCAGTGTGAGGTGTGTAAAGGGTCTCGGTACAACCGTGAGACGTTGGAGATAAACTATAAGGGGAAAACAATTGCCGATGTTTTGGGTATGACAGTGGAGGAAGCACTCGGCTTTTTCAAGAACATTCCGCAGATTAAAAGGCGGCTGGAAACCCTTCGGGATGTGGGACTTGGCTATATCCGCCTGGGCCAGCAGGCGACGACACTCTCAGGAGGCGAGGCTCAGCGGGTAAAACTTTCCTCAGAGCTTTCGCGCATCGGTACAGGCCGCACACTCTACATTCTTGACGAACCCACCACCGGGCTCCATTTTGAGGATGTTCGAATGCTGCTTAATGTTTTGACGCGGCTTGTGGAGAAAGGAAACAGTGTGATTGTCATTGAGCATAATCTCGACGTCATCAAGACTGCTGACTGGATCATCGATCTTGGTCCTGAGGGGGGTGATGAGGGAGGTACAATCGTTGCTGAGGGAACTCCAGAACAGGTCATGAAAAATAAAAAATCATATACTGGGCAATTTCTTAAACCCATATTGAACGGTAAAGCATGACGTCAAAAGAACTCGATACTCTCTCCATCAACACACTCCGGTTCCTAGCTACGGATGCGGTACAGGCTGCCAACTCCGGTCATCCGGGGCTGCCACTTGGCGCGGCCCCCATGGCTTACTTAATTTGGAACCGGTTCCTGAAGCACAATCCGGCAAATCCTCACTGGTTTGACAGGGATCGGTTTGTCTTGTCTGCCGGACACGGTTCTTCACTTCTATACGCCTTGCTCCACATGGCAGGTTATGATTTATCCCTTGATGATATAAAAAACTTCCGTCAGTGGGGGAGTAAAACACCGGGACATCCTGAATTCGGTCACACGCCGGGCGTGGAAACCACTACTGGCCCCCTTGGTCAGGGATTTGCCAATGGTGTCGGCATGGCCATGACGGAAAAGTTTCTTGCGAACAAGTTCAATCGGAATGGTCTGAATATCATTAACCATTTTACCTATGCCATCGTCTCCGATGGCGATCTTATGGAGGGGATCGCATCTGAAGCAGCTTCCATGGCAGGACACTTGGGTTTGGGTAAAATGATTTATCTGTATGACGATAACAAAATAACTATTGACGGCAGTACCGATCTGACGTTCAGTGAGGATGTAGCGAAGCGTTTCGATGCCTACGGCTGGCATGTGCAACATGTTGAAGATGGGAATAATCTGGATGCCATGGAATCAGCCGTGAAAAATGGGCAGGTAGATTCACGGCCGTCGATCATTATAGTGCGAACACACATTGGCTACGGCAGCCCAAAACAGGACACTGCCTCGGCTCACGGTGAACCGCTGGGGAAAGAGGCTCTCCTGGCCACAAAAGAAAAATTGGGCTGGCCGCTTGAACCCATGTTTCATGTTCCTCATGAGGTCAAAGATTACTGCAACGCCGTTGAATCGGGAAAAGCAGCGGAAAAGGTGTGGAATGATCTCACGTCCCGTTACGGCGAAGCGTACCCCGATCTACTGAAGGAGTTAAAGCTGGCCATGACAGGGGATTTGCCTGAAAGGTGGGAGGATACTATTCCATCTTTTGGTGAAAAAGATGGCCCTTTGGCCACTCGTGCTGCTTCTGGGGTAGTGCTGAATTCCGTGGCGTCAACAATCGACAATCTTGTCGGGGGTTCTGCTGATTTAGCACCCTCCAACAAAACTATCCAAAATGATAAGAGTGTTTTCGGGCCGGGAAACGGTGCTGGTCACAATGTTCACTTCGGTATCCGGGAGCACGCCATGGCAGGAATTGCAAATGGCATGGCGCTTCACGGGGGGGTGATTCCTTATGTAGGCACCTTTCTCATATTCTCAGACTACATGAGAGGCTCTATACGACTTTCGGCTCTCATGCAAACGAAGGTGATCTATATTTTTACCCATGACAGCGTAGGCGTTGGTGAGGACGGGCCTACCCATCAACCCGTTGAACAAACCATGTCCTTGCGCCTCATTCCGGGGTTGACTGTCCTCCGGCCAGCTGACGCCAATGAAACAGCTGAAGCGTGGCGAAATGCCCTTACAACTGACGGCCCAGTGGCACTTATCCTGACGCGCCAAAAACTGCCAGTGATGGAGAAAGAATACTATCCTATCTCTGAAGGCGTTGCCCATGGGGCATACATAGCCAGAGAGGCCGCAGATGGTGCTGCTTCTGTCATCTTGCTTGCAACCGGTTCGGAAGTCTCGCTTGCACTTCAGGCTCAACAAACTTTGTCAGAATATGGTACACACGCCCGCGTTGTCTCCATGCCTTCGTGGGAGCTTTTTGAGCAGCAGTCGGAGGATTACCGCCATTCCGTTTTTCCGACCGGTGTTCCGAAAGTGGCTTTGGAAGCGGGAGCCACCCTGGGTTGGCACCGTTATGTGGACCATAAAGGTGCCGTAGTGGGTGTCGACAGATTTGGGACTTCAGCCCCGGGTCCAACAGTCATGGAGCAATTGGGAATGAATGTTGAAAATGTTGTAAACACAGTGAAAAAGTTGTTGGCGGATAGGAGGGTAGAGTGAAAAACAGACTGAAATCGATGAAACAACTGAAGAGTGAATTTGCACAGTGGGAAGTGATAAAGGATCTTATCGATCAATGCATCGATCTCATGCTCAACTACAGGCAGAGTGGTCATCCCGGCGGCTCTCGTTCCAAGGTTCATGCTATGGTAACCACGCTCCTTTCTGGTGCCATGCAATGGGATATCCGGGAACCAGGTAAGCGGTTTGGAGACCGGTTTGTTCTGGTAGCCGGTCATACCAATCCTGCAGTGTATGCCACACTGGCTGTTTTCAACGAAGCGCTCAGAATTAAGTATAACCAAACGAAGGATGACTGTTATCTTGTTAAAGGAGGGGATGAAAGGATGCTCATTTGGGAAGATCTACTGACCCTGCGCCGTGGTGGTGGTCTTCCGGGACACGCCGAAATGTCTGGTAAGACACTTTTTCTCAAATTCAATACTGGTCCTTCCGGCCACGGCTCACCGTCGGCAGTGGGCGAAGCACTGGCACACAAACTGGCTGGAACCGACGAAGTGAAAGTATTTGCCTTTGAGGGGGAAGGGGGCCTTACCACTGGTGCCAGCTACGAAGCTCGCCAGTCGGCGTATGGTTTGGGACTGGGGAATTTGGTTTACTTCATCGACTGGAATGACCACGGTATCGACTCGAGACCATTCAGCGATGTGATGTGTGGTTCGCCAAAAGAGTGGTTTGAACCTTTCGGCTGGCACGTGGAAGGAACTGAGGAAGGAGAAAGTTGGGAGGAGGTCATGTCTGCCTATCACCGACTCTTTAAAGATGATGAGCCCAATGTACCAAAAATGATCTGGACCAAGAATAGGAAAGGACGCGGCTATGGTGTTTACGATTACAAGAGCCACGGTACGCCACACAAAAGAAACTCGGAACTTTTCTGGGAAACCAAACAACGATTCGGGGAGAAGTATGACGTTGAATTTGATGGGTTCGGAGATTCAGCCCCTGAGGATGAAAGAGTCCTAAACGATCAGGCAGTGAGTCATATGGAAACGGTTATGTCAGTTCTGGAGCGGGACCAGGCTCTTGTTGATTACTTGTCCGGCCGATTGGTGGGGCTTGGGGACTTAGTGCCGGAAGTGATAAAAGAGTGTCGCGTTGGAAAATCCAATCCATTCAATGATTCGGTTATCACTGACTACAAATCCTATCCAGACGATCTCTTTGTAGAGCCGGGCACAAACGCTCCTAACCGGGTTGCCTTGGCCAAGTTTGGTTCCTGGCTCAACAGCTATGTGAGGGAAAAGTACGGCCGGCCTATGGTTATTGCGGCGTCAGCTGATCTGGCTGATTCAACAAACATCTCCGGCTTTGGAAAAGGGTGGAACGACAAGCCCGACTTTGGCTTTTATAACCGTGACACCAATCTGGATGGTACTGTTTTGCCGCAGGCCATTACAGAGTTTGCCAACGCTGGTATTCTTGTCGGTATGACGACGGTTAATTTCAGTGAAAAACCATACGAAGAATTCAACGGTTTTGTAGGTGCCTGCTCCACATACGCCTCATTCTCTTATCTCAAGTACGGTCCCATCCGTCTTTTTAGTCAGGTGGTGCAAGATTCTGAACTGAAAGTGGGGAAGCTAATTTGGGTAGCTGGCCATTCTGGGCCGGAGACAGCCGAAGACGCCAGAACTCATTTCGGCATCTTCGCACCGGGCGTGACACAACTGTTTCCTGAGGGGCATATTTTGAATCTCCACCCATGGGAGCATAACGAGGTTGCACCTGTCCTCGGCGCTGCCCTGAGCACCGATGTGCCTGTCATTGCTCTACACCTGACCCGACCGCCCATAGAAATTCCCGACAGGCAGGCTCTTGGTATGGCCTCCCACATGGAAGCAGCAAAAGGGGCTTACATCATCAGGAATTACAGCGAAAATAAACCGCGCGAGGGGACTGTTATCATCCGGGGGACCAGTTGCACCTCGAACCTCATAAAAATTCTCCCTCATATCAATAATGACGGTCCCAATGTGAAGATTGTCGCAGCCGTATCTTGGGGACTTTTTCAGCGTCAGGCTGAGGAGTATAGACAGTCCGTACTATCAGAGGAAGATATGAACGACGCCATGGTCGTCACTAATGGCGGACTCCGCCTTATGTACAATTGGATTGCTAATCCTGTAGTGAAAGAGTATTCTCTCGCCTCAGACTGGGACAACCGGTGGCGGTCTGGGGGCAGTGTGGATGAGGTGGTGGAAGAAGCACATCTTTCCAAGGATTGGCTTGAGAAAGGAATTGGACGTTTCTCCTCAGAAAGAGATGCTCGCCTTACTCGCTTGCGTAGCGCACTTTCCTTTTCCTGAAGACTCTTTAATTGCAATCGCTTCAACCTCATATTAAATTGAGGGTTACGTATAGACACTAAAAAGACCTCGAAGTGCTCAGCGTGGATATCTCTTTCCTGAATGACTGACCCGCACATAACAACTCCTGCTCCCCAAGAAGAGGATTTGGTTGCCGACCAGACTCTCCGGCCAACCAATTTCGATGAATTTGTAGGCCAGTCTGACGTTGTTGAAAACCTGAAACTTTATATTGAAGCATCACAGAAACGGGGCGAAGCCCTCGATCATGTTTTGCTTTTTGGTCCACCGGGATTGGGGAAGACAACACTGGCCCACATTATTTCAAAGGAATTGGATGTGAATCTGAAGCAGACATCGGGACCTGTGATGGAACGGGCTGCTGATTTAGCAGGGCTTCTTACGAATCTCCGGGGCCGGGATGTTTTTTTTATTGATGAAGTTCACCGGATTAATAATGTTGTGGAAGAGTATCTCTATTCAGCCATGGAGGACTACGGAATCGATATCTTAATCGATAAAGGACCCAGCGCCCGAAGCGTCCGCCTGAATCTGGAACCTTTTACCCTTATTGGCGCAACTACCCGCCTTGGCAGTCTTACTTCACCCATGCGAGACCGGTTTGGCGTAGTGCTGCGAGTGGACTTTTACGAAGTGCAAGATCTTATTCATATTATTTCCCGTTCGGCTAAAATTCTTTCAGTGAAAATCGACAAAGGCGGTGCTTCTGAACTGGCATCTCGCTCTCGGGGAACCCCCCGTGTTGCCAACCGAATTCTCCGAAGGACTCGTGACTATGCCGAGGTGAAAGCCGACGGAAAGATTACAAAAGAAGTGGCAATGAAATCTCTGGAAAAGCTGGGAATAGATGATCATGGCTTGGACGATATGGATCGGGCAATACTGTCGTCACTGGTGGAAAAATTTAGCGGCGGACCTGTAGGTTTAAATTCCCTTAGTGTTGCTATTGGGGAAGATTCTCAGACAATTGAGGATGTTTATGAACCTTTTCTTATCAAGGAAGGTTTCATCCAGCGGACAGCTCGCGGCAGAGTTGCCGAAGAAAGAGCATTCAAATATCTTGGAATTGAAAAACTAGAAAATCAGCAGAAACTTTTTAATCAGGAGGGATGAATGCTATTTGAAAAAAGAGTAAAGCTCAGGTTAACGGATTTTGATTACAAGTTACCCAAGACACGGATTGCGCAGGAACCGTGGCCACGGCGGGAGTACTCCAAACTTATGGTGATCCACAAGGACACAGAAGAAATTGAACATAAACGGTTTCACAATATTGTTGATTATCTCAAGAAAAATGATCTTGTCATTGTCAATCAGACCAAGGTTTTCCCAGCCCGTCTTTTTGCGGTGAAAGATAGGACCGATGCTAAAGTGGAAGTTTTTCTGCTAAGAGAATTGGAGAATGACCTCTGGGAAGTGTTGGTAAAACCAGCTCGAAAAGTCCGGATTGGCAATAAACTTCATTTCACTGACAAGGTTCACTGCGATGTTATCGACAATACCGTCTCCGGCGGCCGTGTGGTTCGCTTTGAATATGACACGAAGGATTTCTATGAAATAATTGACAGAATCGGGCATGCTCCCCTACCACCGTATATTAGCCGGCCTGATACGCCCAAGGATAAAGAGCGTTATCAGACCGTTTTCGCTTCAAATAGAGGTGCCGTAGCAGCGCCTACAGCTGGTCTTCATTTTACTGACGATTTATTGAAGAAGATTAAGGCCAAGGGTGTTCGTGTGGCACCTATCGTGCTTCATATTGGTCTTGGAACGTTTCGCCCAGTGCAAGTTGAAGATCTTACTCGTCATCAAATGGATTCTGAATATTTTGAAGTTCCTCCTGAAACAGCTATCGCTATAAACGAGACTAGGGAACGCGGGAAACGCATCTTTGCGGTGGGAACTTCTTCAGTGAGGGCATTGGAAACTGTTGTTGTTTCCGGTTTTCAGGTTACGCCGAAGCGGGGCTGGACGGATAAGTTTATTTACCCTCCTTGCGACTTTAAGATGACCGATGCCATCATTACCAATTTCCACCAGCCAAAATCGACGCTGCTTATGCTTCTTTGTGCTTTCACTGAGAGAGAATTCATCTTCAAGGCATACAGAGAAGCGTTGAAGAAGAATTACAGATTTCTCAGTTATGGCGATGCCATGCTGATCCTCTGATTTGTAGTGAAGGTTGGGGCAATCATAGCCGCCGCAGGCGAAGGAAAGCGATTTATTGCCGAGAGTGATGATCCAAAGAAACAGTTCGCTGATTTGGGCGGCGAACCCCTTTTTCTGAGATCTGCGAGAAGCTTTCTTGAATCACCCATCATTGATGAAACTGTGGTAGCAGTTCCTGCCGGCGATGTGGAAAAATGTAATCAGCTTTTGAGAAAAGGTAGTAATTGTAACATACTTGTCATTCCCGGAGGTGAGCAGAGACAGGAAAGCGTCTACAACGCCTTTTCTCAAATTAGGGAGAGAGTGGAGGTTGTAGTAATTCATGACGCTGCTCGTCCTTTCCTCCAAGGTGAATGGATCGAGAAGACTGTAGAACTTGCAGGCACTTACGATGGTGCTATTGTTGCCATCCCCGCAGCAGATACGCTGAAAGTTTCTGATAACGGTCTCATCAATAGAACCATGGACCGCTCCACAGTTTGGCAGGCCCAGACACCTCAGACATTTGCTGTAGATATTCTGGACAAAGCTTTCGAACATTCTTTGACGCACGGAATTGTGGCAACTGATGAAGCTCAACTGGTGGAAAATGTGGGCGGACGGATTGCTATTGTGGAAGGGAGCTCTTTCAATATAAAAATTACCACAAGGAACGACCTTACCCTTGCTGAAGCCATTCTCTCCATAGGAGCTTATGGTTAGGACAGGAATCGGCTATGACGTTCATCGGCTCTCTGCCGGCGAGATCCTGATTATCGGCGGGGTTAGAATTCCGTCTGACAAAGGTTCTGTTGGTCACTCCGACGGAGATGTTTTGACGCATGCTGTTGTGGATGCGCTCTTGGGCGCCGCTGCTTTGGGTGACATCGGGACCCACTTTCCCAGCAGCAATAACAGGTGGAAAGGAGCATCGAGCCTTACGTTTCTTTCCCACGTTGTAGAGCTGGTGAACGAAGCGGGATTTGTGATCGCAAACGTGGATGGAACTGTGATTCTTGAGTCGCCCCGACTGAGCGAATATCTCCACTCTATGAGGCAAACGCTTTCATCAGAGATGGGCCTTGACACTCAGAACTTTTCGGTGAAAGCTACAACCACGGACGGATTGGGTTTTACCGGTAGTGGTGAGGGGGTTGGCGCCGTGGCCATCGCTACACTCGGGCGACCTGACAGCTGAGGTAAGAGATTCCTCTCACACTCTCTTCTCGAGCCAAGGTCAACATCGGCCTGAAGATTACAGGCCGGCGAGACGATGGCTACCACACCATCAAGACCATTTTCCAGGAAATTTCACTGGCTGATGAAATTATTCTTGATGAAGTCCCCGAAGATTGCACGTTCACCTGTTCTGAACCGGTGCTTCCAGTCGACCATACAAATCTTTGCGTAAAAGCTTATAATGCATTGAAAAAAGCTGTCCCTGAACTGGGCGGTGTCTCCATTCATCTCGAAAAACGGATTCCTGTAGCAGGAGGTTTGGGTGGAGGGTCAAGCAATGCCGCCACCGTTCTGAACGGAGTAAATGATCTGTTTGGTTTGGAACTTAATGATGGCCTTCTTAGGAAGATGGCCGTAGAGCTGGGAGCAGATGTCCCTTTCTTTTTGAAAGGGGGAACACAACTGGCGGCAGGTATCGGTGACCAGTTGACACCCATATCACTTCCGGCAATGAAATCGGTCCTTTTGATTTGTCCAGCAGTGGAAATATCGACGGTTTGGGCCTATGAAGAAGTTAAAAACTTCTTGTCCGGCGGATTTGGTACCGGTAATTTCGCCGCCCCCATAGAAAAGCAGTTATCGTGGGAATCTCTGGGGAAGTTTTTTGAGAACGATTTTGAATCTCTGGTGTTTCGAACATATCCAGAGATTGGTGACCTGAAAAAACGGCTATTAAACGCCGGGGCGGAGTTTGCCAGTCTGTCGGGTAGTGGCTCGACTGTGTTTGGAATCTTTGAGGACAACAATGTTGCTGAAAAAACCCAGGAACAGTTCTCTGCCTTCCAAACCTTCATTACCCACCCCATTACACAATGACAGTGACTGTGCCCCGAATTTATTGGGATGTGGTCTAACTGGCATGACGCCCGGCTGTTAACCGGGACGGTGCAGGTTCGAATCCTGCCATCCCAGCCAGATTTCAGATGCGGCGCGGTCTGTGAATCGAGTCAGCTTCCCGGCCGTGCCGGGGACAGTTTTGCCGGGTCGTCCAATGGCAGGACCGCGGCCTTTGAAGCCGTTAATCTTGGTTCGAATCCAAGCCCGGCAACAGTGAAATGAGGAAATACAATGAAAGTCTTTAGTGGAAGATCAAACGAACCGCTGACAGCGAAAATAGTCAAACATCTCGGTATTGAGATGGGCAAAGTAAGTTTCCGTCAGTTTTCCGATGGAGAACTTTGGGTGAAGTATGAAGAGAACATTCGGGGACAGGATGTCTTCATTGTTCAGTCGACTCATCCACCGGCGGAGAATATCATTGAACTTGTTCTAATGATCGATGCAGCAGTACGTGCTTCCGCGGATCGAGTGACGGCTGTAATTCCTTACTATGGCTATGCCCGCCAAGATAGAAAGGATCAACCCAGAGTTCCAATTTCCGCCCGTGTGATCATGGATATGTTGTCCAGTGTCGGTGCGGGACGTGTACTCACCATGGATCTTCACTCACCCCAAATTCAGGGATTCACTCATATCCCGTTCGATCACCTTTATGCACGGCAGATTGTATTTAAAAGATTGCATGAGTTCGACCTTCATCCTGATAAAACGGTCATTTTGGCACCGGATGTGGGGCGGGCACCCATGGCACAGGCTTATGCTAAGCGTCTGGGGGTCAGTTTTGGTCTCATTGATAAACGACGCACTTCACCGAACCATGCGGAAGTGGTACACCTAATTGGAGATATGAAAGACAAAGAAGTATTTGTGATGGATGATATGATCGATACGGGCGGCAGCATGATTAATGCAGCTGAGGCTGCTATTGAAAATGGTGCTACTTCGGTTTGTGCTTTGGCCACTCACGGGCTTTTTTCCGGCGAGGCACCCAAAAGATTTATGGATTCATCTATCGAGAAAGTCATTGTGACGGACACCGCAAAATTGGATGACAATCGGCGGTTTGAAAAACTGGAAGTGATATCGGTTTCTTCTCTGTTTGCGAACGCTATCGCCAATATCCATAGTGGTGAGTCTGTCAGTGCACTTTTCAACGTTTAACCGGAGGTAGTTATGGCTCAAGAGTTCAAACTTGAACTTGATAAACGGACAGAGCTGGGAAACCAGGCTGCGAAACAGATGAGAGATGAAGGTAAGATACCCGGTGTATTTTACTCGGCTGAACATGATGCAGTCCCGTTCGCAATAGACAGGCGACACCTCCACAACGCACTTCAATCCATGTCTCGGGTCTATGCCGTAACTGTGGGTAAAGAAAAACTTCACGCAATATTAAAGGAAATTCAGTACCACCCTGTAACTGAAGAGATTGTTCACGTGGATCTTTTTGGTGTGAGCCTTAAGGATAAGATCACTCTATCAATACCAGTGGTCTTGGACGGCGAAGCGGCCGGTGTTAAGACCGGTGGCATAATGACGCAAAATATTACTGAACTGGAGATTAGTTGTCCTGCCACAAAAGTACCCGAGGCTGTACACATTGATGTGGAAGAAATGGAAGTCGGTGACAGTGTCCATGTTTATGATCTTTCTATTGAAGATGGAGAAATCTTGACCAATCCTGAGATTACGGTAGTTTCCGTTCAGGCTCCGAAAGAGGAGATTATTGAAGAGCCTGAGCTGGAAGAGGAAGAACTTGAGGGTGAAGAAGGTGAAACTGTTGAAGGTGAAGAAGCACCCACGGAAGAGGGTGAGGACGAAGGTGCTGAAAAACCATCCGGTGATGGAGAGAAGGAGGAAGGTGCTTCAAAGTGATTGCGTTTATCGGTTTAGGGAATGTGGAAGATCACTATGCCGGCACAAAGCACAATTTCGGGTTTTGGGTGGTGGATGAGGTTGTTCGCCGCCGAAATCTCGCTTTTCAACCAGGGAAAGGGGACTATGTTTATGCTAGATCTGATAATGTTTTCTGGGTTAAACCAACATCGGGTATGAATAGAAGCGGTATCCCAGTGAAGGAGGTTCAGGCCCATTGGCAGATTGATCTGGCAGATCTTCACATAATCGTGGATGATGTAGATCTTCCGCTGGGTACCATGCGGGTTCGGCCGGCCGGTGGCGACGGATGTCACCGCGGTCTGGAATCGGTTATCTACCAACTGGGTAGCACCGACTTTCCACGGATTCGCATAGGCATTGGCACAGAAGAGCAGATGCGGCCGGCTGAAGATTATGTGCTAAAACCGTTCCGGAAGAAAGATCAGCCTTTGGCTGAAGAAATGATGATCCGAGGTGCCGATGCAGTGGAATCTATTTTGACCAAAGGTTTGGAAAAGACCATGGCTGAATTCAACAGATCACAGACAGAGGAGTTAGTTGATTAATGAACTTGTTTTATTTTATTCCACTGGCGGGTGTTTTGGCTTTGATCTATGCGCTTGTGAAATCTTCCTGGGTAAATAAGCAGGATCCCGGCAATGAGAAGATGATAGAAATCGGTACAGCTGTTCGGGAAGGTGCCATGGCATTCCTCGCCCGGGAGTATAAAGTCCTGGCCGTGTTTGTGGTTACGGTAGCCGCACTTCTTGCATGGGGTAATGCGTCACAAAAAACCAGCATGGTTGCAGCAAGTTTTATTGTTGGTGCTCTTTGTAGTGGTTTTGCTGGTTTTTTTGGCATGCGAGTAGCTACAGCGGCCAACAATCGTACAACACAAGCTGCCAGAACCAGCCTCAATTCCGCCCTTGGCGTTGCTTTTGCAGGTGGATCTGTCATGGGTATGAGTGTTGTGGGTTTGGGTATTGTTGGCCTCTCTTCACTGTTTTACTTTTACGGCGGACTGAATGAAGGAGTTGATCTTCAGCACGTGATGACACTCCTCTCAGGATTTGCCATGGGTGCCTCATCCATTGCTCTCTTCGCCCGTGTTGGTGGAGGTATTTATACGAAAGCAGCTGATGTGGGTGCTGACCTTGTAGGAAAGGTAGAAGCAGG
>DCXX01000105.1 GCA_002329125.1 Fidelibacterota bacterium UBA2125
GAAGAATCTACCAGAACAATGGCAACAGAAGACGATGAATGGTAACTCCTGAGCGAAGGAGAGTTTGATTCTCTGTAATTAAATGTCGGTTTGCCCTCCAACCACAATTTCATAGCGGCCGACTCTATCTGTGCCTGCATACGTTTCGGTGCCGGCCTTTCCGCCAGCAGCGTGGCGGCAAAACAGACAAAAAGAATAAATGAATATTTTCTCAAAAAGAATCCCTTCATGTTCCTAATCTTAATTCTCTGAAACCAAACGTGCTGTGACAGAGATCACCGCTTGTTTAGAACGCGGTCGATAAGTCCGTACTTTTTTGATTCTTCAGCTGTCATGAAGAAATCCCTGTCCGTGTCGTCAGTAATCTTCTTGATGGTCTGACCTGTCTGAACCGCCAGTATCTTGTTTAGCCGCTCCTTCATGGCCAGAAGTTCCTGGGCATGGATCTGGATATCACTGGCAGTTCCCTGCATGCCGGCCCACGGCTGATGGACCATAACCCGGGAATTAGGAAGCGCCGACCGTTTCCCCTTCTTCCCTCCTGACAACAGGACTGCTCCCATACTGGATGCTTGCCCCATGCAGATTGTGGCCACATCAGGCTTGACGTAGTTCATGGTATCCAAAATTCCCAGACCGGCAGTGACAGAGCCACCGGGAGAGTTAATATAGATTGAAATATCCTTATCAGGACTCTCAGCTTCTAGAAAAAGCAGCTGAGCAATGGTGAGGGATGCTACGGTATCGTCCACAGGAGTGCCAATAAATACAATCCGTTCCTTTAGCAGGCGTGAATAGATGTCGTATGCACGTTCCATTCTACCTGTCTGTTCTACAACGATAGGTATAATCTGAGATTTCTCAGTCATGATTTATACTAAGCTCCTTCTGTGGAAAGTTCATGTTGTTTTCGAAGATCGCTGGTGCTGATGGTCACTTCGCTTATTTTTGCATATTCTTTTAATTTCTGGAATAGAGAACGGTCTAGCAGGTCGTCTCTCAGCTTCTCCTTGTTTGAAGACTTTTTATAATAGCGCCTAATCTGCCCCTTCTCATCTTCCGTCGATTCAAGAATCTTGTTGATGTTTTCATCAAGCTCCTCATCAGGAATCCAAAGTTGTTCACCTTTAATAAGTGCTTTGCGGATAAGAACCCATTTAATACTTCTAACAACGGACGGTCGGGCCTCGTTCCTGTATTTATCTTCATCAAAGGTTTCCCCATTGTTGGACTTCGCCTGCTCTATGGAGTGCTCAATATAATGGTCAACCATGGACGGTGGTGGCTCCAGGTCCGTTGACTGGAGAAAATAATCTATGATCGCTTCATTGAGTTGACCTTCCGCATCTCTATCCAGCCTTTCCTGGATCCTTTTCATAACGTTTTCCCTGAAAGAGGTTTCGTTAGTGGCTTCACTATCGATCTTTTTGATGAATTCTTCATTCATCTCCGGGAAAACTTCTTCCTGAACATTTTTTATTGTGAGCTCGTACCTGGTGAGGCCGCCTTCCTTGGTAGTCTCTGCTTCTACAATGGTGGTATCTCCCACCTTTAGACCGGTAAGGCGGCTCAGATTGGTACCGCCGAAAACGCCATCGCCCACTTTAATATAGCGGTCCTCCACCTTCTTCCCGATGATGGGGACGCCGGAACTGTCCATCTCCTGCATATCCACCAAAAGAAGATGACCGTCACTTGATCCTTCTTCTATCGTTCTCACTTCGGCAAACTGTCGGCGGACCTCTTCGATATAAGCATCCACATCAGTATTATCGGGAACGTAAACATTTTTCTTCACTTTCATCTTGCGGTTATACTTAGGCAGTTTGATCGCAGGCTCAACTTCCACCGTGGCTTTGAAATTTAATGAACTACCTTCGGAGAATTGCAGGTCCTCTATTTTTGCACGGTTTACGGGAACAATTTTATGTTCCTGTAGCGCCTCTGCATAATGGATTTCGATGGAATCCTGAGCAAATTCAGCCTCCAACTCTGGCCCAAAGTTCTGAATGACCACTTTCTGAGGAACTTTTCCTTTCCTGAAGCCGGGCATACGCACCTTTTTCGAAAACCGGCGTATATGTGCCTCAAAGGCTGACTCCAGGTCCTCCCACGGCACAGAGACCGTGACCTGCCGGGTGTACGAGTCGATTTCTTTCAGTTTCACATTCATGTTGGAGATTTCCGTAATAGTGAAATTACGACGACCTGCCTCTTAATTCTATAGGCTCTTTTTTGCCGGATTGAGTAAATATCAGCGAGGTAGCTGGGCCGTCACGGTCATGACACCGCCCTGATAGAGTAACCAGAGACAAACCATCTGGATAACATGAAAAAGGTCGTTGTGGTTGAACTGTTTGTGAATGGACCATCCTTTGGCCCACAAGCTACCAGAAGCAACAGTAAGAAGCGCCCCAGCAAAGAGATAACCGGATCCGGGATGAGCCTGCCGCCAGTAAAGTGTTGCGAATGCCGTGAAGATAACAATCATTCCTATAGCTATGAACTTCACTGAATGGCCGAAACCAGAAAATTTTACCGTTTGCCACCCATAGAGAACGAGACCAATGACGGCCACCCACATGGTGATCCTGTAAGAATCATAAGACATTACTGCCGAAAATCCCGCCATCATGAGGAAAAATGTGGTGAACCCCATACATGTCAGAGCCCCTTTCCATATCCACTCCCGCGTCAGTTTTGAGAAGTGTGGACCAAAACCGTGGAAAAGAGCGCCTATGATGGATCCCGCCGCTACGGCATAAAAAGACCAGCTGAGATGAAAATGAAACGGGTGAAAACTTTGCCGGTAAACATCTGATATCTTCTGCCCT
>DCXX01000092.1:0-1540 GCA_002329125.1 Fidelibacterota bacterium UBA2125
AACGACCGGCTGTCACCTCAGTTCTCCCGGCGGATAAAAAATATTAAAATGCGCGGTGCCACGGCGCGGGTTCATTATGCTCTGAAAGAATTGCCAAACTTTGACGGCCTCCATGAGGAATTACTTAAAGGCATAGTATCAATCAGTCCGTCACTCAGTTACATTGAAAAAGCGTCGGACGCTTCCAAATACGGCCGCATCTCTGAGGAGCCGTGGGTGGAGTTTACCGTCCCCTCCCTCAGGGAAGAGTCGTTCGCCCCAACCGGAAAACATGTTCTCTCCGCCACTGTACAGTACGCGCCGTACCACCTTCGCGGCACGGACTGGCAATCGGCCCGCCATGAACTGGGTAGCTGCGTTACTGATGTTATGGAAAAATATGCTCCCGGCTTTCGTAACCTCATTGAGTATCAGGAAGTGTTGACCCCCCAAGACCTGGAGAGCAAATATGGACTAAAGGAAGGAAACCTGAACCAGGGCGAAATGATGCTGGACCAGTTCTTCTTTATGCGGCCGACCATCGACAGTGCGCAATATCTCACTCCAGTCGGGAACCTGTATCTGTGCGGTGCAGCAACTCATCCCGGCGGAGGCCTCCACTGCACTAACGGTCACAATGCTGCAAATGAGATTATCAAGCATTTTCAGTCCGTCTGACTGCCGCTATCTGTAACAGTTAGAAGTTGGATTACTCTTCCAGGAGATATTCCTGGAGATGGTTGAACATCTTGGTATAGAGGTGTATCCTGGAGTTGCCGCCACGAATGCCGTGGTCGCGGTTGGGATAGTAGAACACCTCCAGCGGCTGTTCGGCGTTAACAAACTTCTCCACAAGCTGTGTGGTGTTCTGCGAATGAACATTGTCATCCCCCGTTGCGTGGATAACCAGAAGATGTCCCTGTAGATTATCCACGTAGGAAAAAACAGAAGTGGAATCGTAACCCGCCTCATTATCCTGAGGCAACCCCATGGATCTCTCGGTATAGATAGTGTCGTAAAGTCTGAAGTCCATGACCGGAGCCACCGATACGCCGGCCTTGAAGTGCGAACCGTTCTTGGTAAGCATGAGGCCGGTGAAATAGCCACCCCCACTCCAACCCCACGCACCGACTCTGTCGGGATCGGCACCCCACTCCCGAACCATGTAATCGATACCAGCAACATGATCTTTCGCAAGATAACGGCTCATGTCACCGTAACTGAGATTCTTGAACACCTCTCCCCGACCGCTCATACCGCGGGCGTCCATGGAAAAAACAATAAAACCTTCCTGTGCAAGGAACTGATTCCATAGCCCGCCCCACCTGTTTCGGACGATCTGTGTCCCCGGCATCCCGTAGCCATACACCATCATGGGATACTTTTTTCCCTTCTTATATCCTACTGGCAGAATGACAATACCGTCCAGTGTTGCGGCCCCGTCGTGAGTCTTGAATGTGACGAACCGGGGGATCGACCAGTCGTAATCATCAAACTGGTTTTTATCTGTTTCCTTTATAATGCGAACAGTAGTGCCGTCCCGCTTTTTCAAAACAATTTT
>DCXX01000092.1:1931-16598 GCA_002329125.1 Fidelibacterota bacterium UBA2125
CTGTGATTCCCTTTCTCCGTTGTCAACTGCTTCAAACCAGTTCCGTCGAATGAAACGCTGTATAGGTGACTTTCCGCCACGGACGCCTTGTTGGCCATGAAATAGACAACACCTCTCTCCTCATCCAGATGAACAATTCGAGTCGCTTCCCACTGCCCGTCTGACAACTGGGCCAGCTCTTCACCCTTCAGTGTGTGGCGGTGCAGATGTTGGTAGCCAGATCTTTCAGATATCCAGACTATTTCGTCTTTATCCAAAAACCTGTAATTATCGTGCACACTTACCCAACCATTTTCATCCATCTCCATAAGCCCCTGCTTTTTTTTGCCGGATTTGGGGTTGCAGATGAGGAGGTCCCACCGGTTCTGGAGCCGCCTCATTCTCATCACAAGAAGCTGCTCTGACGAGTGCCAGTAGATTCTGGGATAGTACATGTCACGATTGTCACCGATGTTCATCCAGCGGGTTGCTCCGCCAGTGGCCTTTACTACGCCGATTCTCATGGTGGGATTGGTCTGCCCCGCTTTGGGATAACGGATCTCCGTCGTCACAGGATACAGTTCCAGTTCATTAATCAATGTAAAAACGGGCACACGAGACTGGTTCTCTTCCCAGTAGGCAATAGTCTTGCTGTCAGGTGACCACCGGTAAGCGTCATAGATGGAAAATTCTTCCTCGTAGACCCAGCCGAAATGACCGTTGAGCACCACATCGGTGCCCGTCCTGGTTAATTGTCTCTCCCTCTTCCGGCCAATCTCGAAAGTGTAGAGATTGTTATCCTTCCGGACATACGCCACCATCTTGCCGTCAGGGGAAAATTTGACATTCCGCAGACGCTGATTATTTATAGAAACGGGAACCATTTCAGCAGTTTCTCTATTGTAAATCCAGTATGTTCCCCAGTTAGACCGCCGCCATATTTTTTCTCGGTCAGCCTGTATCAGTATCTTATGTCCGTCCTGACTAAAGCTGTAGTTTGTCACCACAACAGGTGAACCGTTGAACTTTAACCGCTCACCATCCAGAAATAACGTGGTATCATCTGTCACAAGATCAACCCTGTAGAGGGACCGGACATCGTTGGATTGTTTCAGAAATGTATAGGCATCTTCACCGGGCTGCCAGACGATTTTTCCCAGAGATGCCATTTCAAAGGGAGATTCTCCCGTTACATCTTCCAGCGTAAGCCGCTTTCCACCGAAAAGGTTCGAGCAAATGGCAAACGCAAGTAAAAGGACCGTTTTTTTCACCGGACGATTCCCTTTACCTGTTCCAGTAATTCAATCATCATGGGATGGGTCAGCCTGCCTGTATTTACATTCCTCGGGCTGGGATGATAACTGCTCACAACTGTTATACTATTCTGAAGAACAAACTTATTCCCGTGGCCGAACGGGTAATCTTTCATGAGAAAATCATACTGGGTGCGAAAAAACCTCAGGCAGGCATCGAAAGCAATCTTCCCCAGGGCAAGAATACATTTCACATTATTCAGAAGGACCAGTTCGGCGGAAAGATAATGAGCACACTGTTTCAGTTCGTCCGGCTTCGGTTTGTCCTCCGGGGGAACACATTTCAGCACAGGCGTCATGTAGGCATTTATCAGTTCCAGCCCGTCATTTAAGGAATCGGAATTGGGCTGATTTGCAATACCCACATCATGAAGACAGCGGACAAGAAAATCTGCCGATTTGTCTCCGGTGAAAACACGCCCCGTTCTGTTGCCACCATGGGCCGCCGGTGCCAGGCCTGTGAGCAGCAATGATGCACCCTGTTCCCCGTAACCGGGGACAGGCTTGCCCCAGTAGTCCCACGCTTCAAACTGCTTCCTCTTTTTCCGGGCAACAGCCTCGCGAAATTCCACCAAACGGGGACAGGCGCGACATTGAACAATGTCCTTATTTAGTGATGATATCTTCCTGTATGAACTCAAATTCACTTCAACATATGACTTTTCTTTTGAAGAAACGGGTTGAGCATGACCCGAACACAAGTTGGAGAAGGTAGACAATCTCGGTATATTTCGCGGCATTTTTCTGGTGAGTGTGAAAGGATTCTGAATTAATGGGCATGATGAACACAATGAGGACGCGTATGCACGTGATCCTCTGGATTCTACTGATTCTATTCATCGGCAGTATGACCGTCGGAGGGCTTGTGGGCGGTGCCGATATTGTTAACCAGCTTTTTGGGCGGGTGGATGCATCCAAAGCTATCGCAGTGGTAAACGGGGAGGCAATCTCTCCAGACCTCTTCTACCATCAGCTTGAGCATAACCTTGAACAGGCCCGAATTCAGGGAATAGAACTCGATGACCGTGGTCTCAATTTCGAACGGGACCGGATCATTAATCAACTGATTGAAACACTACTCATCAACCAGGAAATTGAAAAACGGGATATCAAGGTCACGGACCAGGAGATCTACTTTGAACTGGTGAATAATCCGCCCCAGGAGCTCCGAACCATTCCCGACTTTTTGACGGACGATATTTTCGATGAAGCTAAATACAAACTGGCCCTTCAGAATCCTCAGGGTGACGAATGGCGCCCCATCGAGAACTATGTTAGGCAATACCTTCCCCGGCAAAAACTTTTCAACCAGATCCGGGCTGGCGTCCACATCTCCGAGAGCGATGTTCGCAATGAATATATATTACAGAATGTGGAATACACCGTAAGTGCCCTTGTCATAAGAACAAGCCGCTTCAACCAGCCGGAATTCAACCCCACAGAAGATGATATGGAGAATTACTTTTTCCTCAATCCTGATGAATTCCATCAGGACCAGCAACGGGTTCTCAGCTATGTAGAATGGGCAAAATCCCCTTCAGATGAAGATACGCTGCTGGCAAAGGAGACTGCTCAGGATATTCTCTCCCGCATAAAGGCGGGAGATGACTTTGCCGAACTGGCCAATGAATTCTCTGAAGATCCCGGCAACAGCACGCCTGAAGGGACTGGTCGTGGTGGTGACCTGGGATGGTTCGGCAAAGGCCAGATGGTGGCACCATTCGAAGAAGCAGCTTTTTCCGCTCAACCGGGCGATATCGTCGGACCTGTAGAAACCGATTTTGGAATACACGTCATTAAGGTCAAAGATCACCGAATCGAGAATGAAGAAGAGCAGGTACTGGCAAGTCATATTCTTCTTAAGATAGATATGGGTCCCACTACCCGTGAAAAAATAAAGAATGCGGCTACACAGTTTTCATTTGACGTAGAGGATTACGGTTTTGATCAAGCTGTGGAAAGAAACAGTAATGAACTCCGGAAAATGCAGCCTCTCACCGAACAGTCGATGTTCATACCGCCCTTCGGTTATTTCCCTGAACCGGCAAAATTCGCTTTTGAAAATGAATTAGGCAGTGTGAGTGACGTCATCGAATCAGATCAGTCTTTCACAATCCTCCGTCTCGACTCTATCCTCGCCGAAGGGACCAAAGAGTATGGAACCGTCCTCAACCAGATTCGCACTACTCTCACCACTGAAAACCAGATGGACGCCGCAAAATTGCTGGCGGAGGAACTGGACAGTCAGCTGTCGGAAGACAAGTCACTTTTCGAAAAAGCTGCCGACAATGATGAAAAAACTGAACTTGTCGGCCCTGTCTCAGCAAAGCTTGGTAGCTCATTCCAGAAAATTGGTCGCCATGAATCGATTATCGGTGCACTGCTGGCTGCCGAGGTGGGACAGATTCTTCCACCTGTTGAAATAACAAGGGCATACGTCATCGTGAAACTGGAAAACCGGGAGGATATAGATGAGGTAGACTGGGAGGTGAAAAAAGAAGTTATTCGAAAATCACTCTTCAGTCAGAGAGAGAATGAAGTGCTTGGCGCCTGGGTGACAGAATTGAGGGAAAAAGCTGACATTGTCGATAACAGGAAGTATTACTTCTAATTTTTATTTTCCCTTCCATTTGGGGCGTCGCTTTTCCCTGAAAGCCTTCAGCCCTTCTTGCCTGTCCTCACTGGCAATAATGGACTTGTAAGCTCTCTGTTCAACTTCAAGTGCCTGTTTAACTGGCTGACCTAATCCTTCATTAATTGATCTTTTGGCCGCTTTAACGGCGAGTGGCGCATTAGCAGCGATCTGACCAAAAATCTCCTGAACCGCATCATCCAGCTCGTCCTTTTCTACTAACCAGTCTACAACACCGTCACCCAATGCTTCTTCCGGGGTAAATGATTGGGCTGAGAAGATCCACTGTTTCGCTTTGCTTTCACCTATAAGTCTAGGGAGTCGGACGGTCCCCCCGGCGCCCGGCATGACGCCTACGGAGGTCTCCTTCATCCCAATAAAAGTATCGTCTGTCAT
The DNA here is from genome assembly GCA_002329125.1 of Fidelibacterota bacterium UBA2125. Classification (GTDB taxonomy): domain Bacteria; phylum Fidelibacterota; class Marinisomatia; order Marinisomatales; family S15-B10; genus UBA2125. The sequence goes on from DCXX01000092.1 coordinate 6,252, forward strand.
GATCCGCATATCACACGCCAGCGCCAGCTCCAGGCCCCCACCCAGGCAATTTCCGTTAATAGCGGCCAGCGTGGGTACCGGGATATCGGCTATCCTCTGGAAAGTGTCAGACAGATATTGAACAAATGTTTCTACCTCCGCATCATCCATTTTTGCTCTCTCTTTAAGATCGGCTCCAGCACAAAAGTTCTCTCCACCAGCACTGATCACGACCATTCTCACAGTCTCATCCTGAACATCGTCGCACAGTTTGTTGAGTTCATCAACCAGGGCACGGGAAAGAGCGTTAACGGGGGGATTGTCCAGAGAGACAGTGAGGAGACCCCTTTGATCCAGTTTTGTATTAAGCATAGACATGATAGAGAAGTTAACCAGATTCTGCTATGAGATGCGCTAATGAGTCACAATTCAGCGAGATGTTATCCTGAAGATCAGCTAATATTGATTATTATTTAAACAGCTTCTCCGGCACATCCACTTCCATTCGAAGAAGATGCTGACCGTAAGTTTTCCCTTGGGCGTCCAACTGCAGCGTCTCGCTGCCGCCACCTGAGAGAGAATCGTACAAAATAAAATTAAAGGCCCAAAGGTTCGGCATTTCGTAGCGGATCACCTCTCCCTTTACCACCGAACTAAAATGGCCTTTCACCCGCTCAGCAGAAATCTCTTCTTTAGCCCAGTCGTAGGCCGCCTGTGATCTGAGAATAAGTCCTACATTGGTGTTAGGTCCCTTGTCACCGGACCGGGCGTGTGCAATGTCGTAAAGCGTTGTTTTCAATTCAATCTCTGAAAGTATAGTGTTTCTTTACCGCCTTGGCCACCTTCCAGGTGCACGACAGGCCTGACGGAAAAGTGACCAGATCGCCGGGGCCAATAGATGTTTCTCCCTCCTCAGTGACAACAGTTACTTCCCCCTCAAGAACGAGGCACTGCTCTGTAGAACTGTAGGACCACGGAAATTCTGAAGGCTCGCACTCCCAAATGGGGTAGTTGGCGAAAGTTGCTATCTCTTCCTCTGTTGGTTTTCTCACATCAATTTTCATTTTACCTCTTCAACTCTCACAGAGACATCTACAACATCCTTCGGAATCAGTGTAGGCCAATAGGCCATAATCTCCTGCGGTTTCGGTCGCCCACCGGCATAACCGGTAATTCCCGGCGGTCCGTTGGTAACCACAGGCGCTATTTCTTTTCCGAACCGAGCCACCTTTTCACGGTCAGGATCCCTGACACCCAATCTCAAATTGAGTTCAGGAAGATCAGAAGGATCGCTCTTTCCGGGTTCAAAGATTGCGCCAGCTCCCACCAGTTCGGTGCGGGTTTCTTCATAACTGAATCCGGCTTTCTCCAGACGCTTCCAGATCATATCCGCCACCGCTTCCCCCTTTTCTACCGCCCTGGGTCCGCTCACCGTCAACTGTCCCGTCGCCTTGTATCCGCCATGATACGCCATGGATACTTTGTAACTGTCAGTCGGTTCCTTGCCCCGGGCACCAGAAATTTTGATCCTGTTTCCACCGTTTTCCTCCAGTGAAAAAGAGGTAAAATCGACCACCACATCAGGGGAGATATAGTTCTCAGGATCACCCAGTTCGTAAAGAATCTGCTCCGTTACCGATTCCCGGTTCACAACACCACCGGTCCTTTCCTGTTTGGTAATAACAAATGTTCCGTCTGCCTGGGCTTCCGCCACAGGGTAGCCGATACCGGCGTAGTCTTCCACTTCCCACCACCGCGAAGTGTTACCGCCTGTCGCCTGGGCACCACATTCGATGATGTGTCCCGCAACGGTTCCTGCCGCTAGAAGATCGTGGTCTTTTTTGCTCCATTTAAATTCGTGTACCAGTGGCGCCAGCGTCAGGGCAGGATCAATGACTCTACCGGTAAGAACAATGTGCGCCCCTCTATCCAGTGCCTCAGCCATGGGGAAAGATGAGATATAAGCATTGGCCACTGTTATCTTGGACAGGCGTTCTCCCAGCGGTTCCCCGGTATCTAAATGTTCAAATCGGTGCCCGTCCTTCACCAGGGATTCAAGCTGAGGCATCAGGTCATCGCCTTCGACGATTCCGATCCTGACTGGATCGCACTCATGCCGGTTGATCACTTCTTTCAATGCTGAAAGACATGCAGCCGGATTGACACCGGAAGCGTTGGCCAAAACACGAATATTCTTTTCCAGCATGTGGGGAAGAATCTCATCAATCAGAGAAACGAAATCGTGGGCATAGCCTCTTGTATCATCCGCCAGCTTCTGGCGCTGAAGGATAGACATGGTCACTTCAGCAAGATAGTCAAGAGTAAGATAATCGATGGGGCCGCCGTGAACCAAATTGACAGGCGCGTCTATTGAGTCACCCCAAAAACCCTGACCGTTGGCGACGCGGATCAGATCAGGCATTTGTGTTATGAAAACCGAATAGCGGGCTGACGGTCACGCGTCACACCTGAAGCACACCGAACAGAGGTGCCGGCATCTTTGACTGATGCTCACACAGTTCCAGGGAATGGATCAGAACTTGCCTGGTATCAGCCGGCTTGATGATGGCGTCGGTCCACATCCGGGCGGCGGCATAGCGAGGATCACTCTGGCGGTGGTATCGTTCCTTGATTGTGTTGATAAGCTCGCTTCGCTCTTTATCACTCACGTCTTTCCGCTGTGAGAGTTGGATCTCAGCTAATGTTTCGGCAGCCTGATTGCCGCCCATTACGGCTAGGCTCGCTGAAGGCCACAGATACATGAATCTGGGAGAATAGGCCCGACCACTCATGGCATAATAACCGGCGCCGTAGCTTCCACCAATTATCAAGGTAATTTTAGGCACCACTGAGTTGGCAACCGCCTGAACCAGTTTCGCCCCATCCTTCAGAATGCCCCCCCATTCAGCCTTCCTCCCTACCATAAAACCATTCACATCATGTAGAAAAATGATGGGGATTCTGTCCTGGTTGCAGTTCATGATAAATCTTGCTGCCTTGTCAGAAGAATCACTGTAGAGGACACCCCCCATCTGCATCTCACCAGCACCGGAAGTGACCATAGTTCTCTGATTGGCAACAATTCCTACGGCATAGCCGCCGATCCTCGCGTTGCCACACAGCACTGTTTTCCCGTATTCGCTCTTGTAAGATTCAAAATCACTGCCGTCTACTACCCGTGCCACGATTTCTTCCATGTCATAAGAACCGGCGTCCTCTGGAACAATAGCGTTGAGATCCTCCGCCGGCAAAAGAGGTTCTGCCGGTTCCATTCGATTAAACTTCCCCATTTCTGGATTTGGAAGATTCTTCACAATGCGGCGAGTAATCTCAAGGGCATCTTCATCATTCTTAGCATGATAATCGGCTGATCCACTAATGGCATTATGGGTGGTTGCGCCGCCCAGTGTTTCCCTGTCAATTTCCTGTCCGATAGCCGCCTTCACCAGCGCCGGTCCGGCCACAAACATGTTAGCCCCCTCAGTCATAACAAACTTGTCGCACATGACCGGGAGGTACGCGCCCCCTGCCACACAGGGACCCATAACAACAGCTATCTGGGGGACACCTATGGCAGAGAGGCGGGCATTGTTGTAAAATATTCGGCCGAAGTGCTCTTCATCGGGAAAAACTTTATCCTGTAGCGGCAGGAAAACGCCAGCAGAGTCCACTAGATAAATGACAGGAAGATTGTTTTCCAGAGCAATCCTCTGACCCCGAAGATGCTTCTTCAGCGTCACTTCAAAATAAGCACCCGCCTTTACCGTAGCATCGTTGGCAATGATAACGCACTCCCGGCCGGAAACTTTTCCGATGGCCAGAACCAGCCCTGCAGAGGCAGGTGAACCGATCTCCTCATACATTTCCCAACCTGCATAGATACCCAACTCCAGTAATGGAGAACCCTTGTCCACCAAAAGTTCTACCCGCTCCCGAACGGTCTTTCTCCCCTTTTTGTGCTGACCTCCGATCTTCTTTTTGCCACCGCCCAGTTTAAGGACTGCCTCCTCCTGTTCATAGCGCGCCAGGAGCTCCGTCATATAAGTTTCGTTCTTATCAGCCCCTTTGGGCCACTTCGATTTATTGGTTCCGATAGCTGGCATCAGTTTTAGGTCTAGGCGGCCACTCCAACCGGTTTTACGTAATAACTGAAGTAAAGGAAAGGTGTATCAATTGCCGCCACGAGAATTTTCAACAGATAGGTGGAGATTACAATCTCCATTACAACATTAACAGGTAATGCATTTTCAGAACCCATTAGTGTTGGGAGTACCAGAAACGCCAACAGTGAAAAGACTATTGAATCGATAAGCTGACTGATCCAGGTACTACCGTTATTCCGTAACCAGAGAAATTTACCACTCGTTTTTTCTTTGATGGCGTGAAAGGCCCATATATCATGTAACTGAGAAACAAGATAGGCAACCAGACTTGCCACAATGATTGCTGGCGCCGTGGCGAAAATGTCAACCATACCGGCGGAGGCACCCCAGTCTTCAGCACTCGCTTCCAAACCTAAAATCATCTGTGACATGACGGTGTAAAAAACAGCTGAGAAAAATCCGATAAAAACAGCCTGTCTCGCCTCTTTTTTCCCGTAGTGTTCCGCAAGCAAATCAGTGGCCAGAAAAACCGCACCGTAGACCACATTCCCACCCGTAGCTGCGATACCAAAAAGGATGATCTGCTTTGTTACAAAAATGTTGGCCAAAACAATACAAACAGCAATGTATCCGTAAAGCCACGATCTCCCCATTCGAAATGCAACCAATGTGAAAGCGAGCCCCACTACTGTTTGCAGAATAAAGATCAGTTCGTTACTCATGTTTTCTCAGTCTGTTCTCCACAACGGAAAGGAGCCCCTTGGGCGGCCTAACAGGCTTTCCCTTTCCATTCATAAAAGTGTGAACAGTATGACCAGTAGCTACAAGTTTTTCACTCTCTTCCAATAATACTTCATATTCGATTTTCATTTTAGCTCGAGGCGCTTCCCTCAGTATTGTCCTTACTATCAGAACGTCATCATACGTGGCTGGATGTCTGTATTTGCAATGGCTTTCAATGACGGGGACAAAGACACCGGACTTTTCGATCTCCGTGTAGGGGAGGCCAATCTCCCTGAGAAAATGAGATCGGGCAGATTCAAAATATTCAAAAAAACGACCATAGTAAACACGTCCCATCATATCGGTATGGCCGTAAATGACTCTCACTTTGTGATCAATGGAAATCATTCTTCCCACATTCCGATACGGTCATACTTGGTTATTCGTCTTTCAATCAGTTCTGAAGTTTCCAATTGCATCAATTCATCAAGCTCTTTAATAATTACCTTTTTAACCTGTTGAGCCATGAGATCGTAGTCTTTGTGTGCGCCGCCCAGTGGTTCGGGGATGATCTCATCACAGATGCCCATTTCATGGAGATCCTGGGCGGTTACTTTCATAGCATCGGCAGCCATTTCCGCCTTGCTGGCATCACGCCAAAGAATTGAAGCACATCCTTCAGGGCTGATAACAGAAAACCAGGTATTTTCCAGCATGATAAGCCTGTCTCCCACACCTATCCCCAATGCACCACCGCTTGCACCTTCCCCAATAACAATGACCATAATGGGGACCGGAAGAACAGCCATCTCCATGAGATTTTTCGCAATAGCTTCCGCCTGACCCCGCTCCTCAGCACCTATACCTGGGTAGGCCCCTGGCGTATCAATAAAACAGATGACTGGTCTATTAAACTTTGCTGCCATTTTCATGATCCTGAGTGCTTTTCTATATCCTTCCGGCCGGGACATGCCAAAATTCCTTTCAAGATTTTCTTTAGTATTCTTCCCTTTCTGCTGACCCACATAAGCCACATGATAATCGTCAATCTTCCCAATACCTGACACTATGGCGTGATCATCAGCAAAACACCTATCTCCATGAAGCTCTACAAAACTGGGGGAAAGGCGCTCTATATAATCGAGGGCGTAGGGCCTTTTAGGGTATCTCGCCAGCTGAACCCGTTGCCACCGACTTAGGTTAGAATAAATTTTCTTTGTTATCTTTTCCCGCTTTTCTTTCAGACGAACAATTTCTGATGAAAGATCAGTGCCGTCTTTGGAACTCATTTCAATCATCTCATCGATCTTCTGGTCAAGATCAGCGATCGGTTTTTCGAAATCGAGGTAGAAACCAGCCATCGGTTCAGAGTGCAAAGACACTTCTGATGAGAATTTCCACATCAAAAGCCATAGATTGGTGTTGTACATAGTAGTGATCATAAACAGCTCGTTCGTCACTGTCTACGTGAAGTTTCCGGATGCGATCAAGTCCCGTAAAGCCCGGCTTGCAAATTAAGTGTGTGCCTCCTACAGTTGTCGGAATCAAGGCGCTGCCAACAAAGCTCATTTCACCAGATAATATTTTTAGTAGCAGCGGCAGCTCTCTGAAAAACCGATTCCTGGCGGGCGTCATCCATGCGGTAAATCTGGACCCTTCTCGGCCCCAGAATTCCGTCTTTTCCCATTGGGTATATCTCAGTAGAAGCACCAGGAAAAATGGTGAGAAAAGAGCCAGTATAATTCCCGAAAAGACCACATCAAAGATTCGCTTGGAGACCACATTCAGCCGATGGTAGAGGGTGTATTCGATACTGACAAAAGGAAAATCACTCACATCTTCCACAGATGCTTTTCCCAGCAAAATATCCCGCTCCCGCGGTACCACCCTGTAAGTAAGCCTGAGATGTTTCGTTTTGTCCATCATGGCGACAATACTTTCATTATCAAGACGATCAGAGGTAAAGATCAGCTCCCTGATACCGTGAGCTTTAACTATTGAGTCAAGATCATCCGTAGAGCCTACCATGGACGCCGTTGTTCCCTCTCCGCTTCTAAGTGTGCTGATCTCCTGCGGTCTGGGATCAACAAACCCCACAATGTAGATACCGGTATCTGGGCGACGGCTGATACGGTGGGCAATCCTGAGCCCCTCGTCTCCGGCACCAACGATCACTGCCGGTCGAGAGAAAATAGGTGAATGTCCCACCGTAACCTTTCTGAGAAAACCACGAGATTTAATAATATGAGCTACAAGACGCCAACCAGGGATAAAGAGCGTTATCAAAAGAGAAGCCCCAAGAAGTACGGCCCTGGAATAGGCGATCTGTTTGAAGAAATAAGTAAATGCTACGCTTAGTAAGAAGCCGAGAATGGAAGAAAGCATGGCCCTGTTATAGGCCAGCACAAATCTGGAATAAACCTGGAATAGCCCACCCACTGCTACCCAGAATACCGCATATGTAGCTACCACTGGAAAATAGGCGTCAATAGCCGGCGACAATGAGCCAAAACGTGCGGGAATCGCTATCATAAATGCAAGTCCCACCATACAGACATCCAGGATCACCGGAAGTACCTGTGCCAAGAACGAGGATAGCAGTGTGGAGATTTTCCTGACGGTGATGCCCGTCTTCAGGGCAGTTCTGGTAAGAAGTGATGCCGTCTTGGAAAAATGCTTATTCACAAAAAGATCCATGGCATCGTAGAACCACCCTACGCTGTCATAGGGGGCACTTTTCACACTTTCCCCCTTATAATGTATAATCTGTGTGTCCGGCACATAATGGATCTCATATCCGGCCTGGATGGTTCTGTAACAATAATCAAGATCTTCACCGAACATGAAAAATCTTTCATCCAGTTCACCCACCGCTTCCAAGACCTCTCTTCTAAGAATCATGAAAGAACCGCTCACAGCTTCAACAGAGTGATGTTGATCAGGATCGAGGTAAGTAAGGTTGTAGCGCCCTGTCCATTTTCCTCTGGGAAATAATCGGCTCAAACCAAGGAGCTTGGGAAGAGCTACCCACGGCATCGGAAAGCTCCGTTTGCATGCCAACTGAAGTGAACCGTCCGCGTTCAGGATTTTAGGGCCGCAAATGCCTACCTCTGAATGGGAGTTCATATAATCGGTGAGTACCGAAATGGTCTTTTCTTCAATAACCGTGTCCGGATTAAGCAGGAGAATGAAATCTCCCGTAGCTGCCTTTAGACCGCTGTTGACCCCGTTGGCAAAGCCCTTGTTCGAATCATTCTCAATGAGCCTGACCGCAGGAAATCTTTCTCTTACCATAGCAGCCGAGCCGTCGTAGGAACTGTTATCTATGACGATAATTTCAACATGACCATCGTAATTCGAGTTTTGGATTGAATTGAGGCAGTTCGCCAGGTAATCCTTCACGTTGTAATTGACAATTATGATTGAGACGGAGAGATTCATTGGGATATGCCTATTTGTGCCATCCAAACAGTTTCCAGATCCGCAACCGTGGAATCATGACGGCAGCTTCAATCATGATGGAACGTGTCATTTTCGATTCTCCGACAGTGCGGTCTACAAAAATAATAGGGATTTCCGTAATTCGAAAACCTTTGAGCCAAGCTCGGTAGGTCATCTCGATCTGAAAGGAGTAGCCTTGAGAGCGAACGCCGTCGAGATTGATGGCTTCCAACACTTCGCGGCGCCAGCATTTGAACCCGCCGGTGGCATCCCTCACTGGAAGCCTTGTAACGAGTCGTGTGTAAATGTTTGCTCCGTAGCTGATAATGAGCCTCTGTAGAGGCCAATTAACCACATTGATGCCCGAAATATACCTGCTACCGATTGCGAGGTCCGCATTCTCAATGGCCTCAATAAGCAACGGCACATCTTTCGGATCGTGAGACATATCTGCATCCATCTGTACAACAGCTTCATAATCACGCTCCAAGGCATAGTTAAATCCGGCAATATAAGCCGATCCCAGCCCAGTTTTCTCATTTCTCGAAAGCAGGTGCAAATTGGCACAATCCGCCTGAAGCTCCTCCACAATCTCAGCAGTGCCATCCGGTGAACTGTCATCAACAACTAGAATGTGAAAATCGGGATTCAGCTCAAACAATATTGATACAAGTTCGCGAATATTCTTCCGCTCGTTATATGTCGGTGTTACAATAAGTGTTTTCACGCCACAATCCCTTCCTTCACCTTCCTGAGACAATAGTCTACCCCATAGGTGCGAAGCCCCAAAACTTCCTCAATCTTGACCGTGGAGAGTCCTGAGTTAAGCGGCCGCGAAGCCGGCTGATTCAGTTCGGATGTTGCAATTGGTGTAATGAGCCTCGAATCAAGATCAAAGACATCTGCAATCCTCAGTGCGAACTCAAATCTCGTCATGAATTCCGCCCCACCGTAGTTAAGAATCTCCTGAATGTTCATAATGATGGAGAGCTTGATAGCCTCCGCCAAGGCCGCCGTCCAGGTGGGATTGCCCCGCTGATCGTTCACAACTTTAATCTCTTTTTCTTCCCTAAGCGAATTAACGACCCAATTGACAAAACTGGCTAATGTCCGGGACGAATTTCCATATAGAACGTTGGTCCTCAATATCACCCATGGCTGGTCGCTGCCGCGGACACTGTTTTCCGCTGCCAGTTTTGACTTACCGTAGTAATTGACAGGCTTAGGAACATCTTCCTCTGAGTAGGGTCCTGCGGTGCCGTCGAAAACATAGTCCGTTGAGATAAACACCATTTTTGCATCAGAGCCACGTAAGCCATAAAGAATATTTTCAGTACCGTGAACATTCACATTCCACGCTTTCTCCCTGTTCAATTCACATCCATCCACATCTGTCATTGAGGCGAGGTGAACCACCACATCGGGGGAAAAATCTTTAATACACTCAATAACCTGATCCTTGACAGTTACGTCCATGACAGCATGTTGACAAAACTGAAAACCGTCATCAGGTAGAACGCAGTCGGTGGCACAAAGTTCAAAGTGAGGCTGAAGCTCAATAATGACAGCATCACCCAGTTGACCAAAAGCACCTGTTATGAGTACACGTTTCGACATAAGTGTATCTTTATTTAGTCCAGAACCTCATTGATCCTACAAATTGAAATTTAGGGCAGTGCCGTACCCTCTCCAATGAACAGATGTGCAACAGGATCAGGCCGGATCAGCCGGCCTCGGTGGAGAATGTGTGCGCCATAATCTCCATCTGGCGCAACGATATGATCTTTTTCTGGCCGGGACTGTGTACAAGGAAATTGAGGTGAAACAGCCGATCCGACTTTTCATCATAAAAGACATATGAGATAAACGGCCCACCCTTTACCTCTTTATTATGCTCCCAGAGACCTTCTACTCGCCACGCCTTCTGACCGATAAAATCAACAGATTCTGCACGTTGGTAGACATCGGAAAAACGAATCTTATTGTAATAAGCCATAGGGAAATCGTTTACCAGTTCAGTTACCATCAGCTGATCAAGATCTTTGGTTCTTGGCTCATCTATCCAGTTCACAGAGAACCACCTGAATGGGAATGCTCTTCC
>DCXX01000092.1:16921-29254 GCA_002329125.1 Fidelibacterota bacterium UBA2125
ATCCGATCCAAACGAAATTTCGCTCAGGTTCCTCCCTGATCATGACATAATCATGTTGAATACGAAGACGCCAGCGGTATTTCTCCCAAAGTTCAGCTGAAAGTTGTTTCTCCTCTCTCCGTTTGAAAACATGCTCCTTCTGTCTGTCCAAGAACGCCTTGTCATACTGCTGAAAAAGCCACGTTCCTCTGTTGCGCAATCCGCGGATCAGATCAGCCGGATCGTTGCCAACCACAAGTGAAAAAACCTGGTCACGGGCAAAAAAATCCCGGGTGGAGAAGATTTGAGTATTTCCATCAGTAGCGAGGTCCAGCTGAGCTGGGGGAAGCATTGATCTAGCAATCCTGTCAACGGTGGTATCAGGAATTCCCAGCACCGAAATCACCAGCAAATTGTGGCTTCGTTTCACAGAACTGAACTCAAAAGGATCAATGTAGGTAATATCAAAATAGGTTTCCGGAGCTGGGGTATAAATGGCCCTGCCAAGAACGGAGTCGATAACGGCCTTCACGTGAGACTGATCCTCGAAAGAAACCACAACATGAAGCTGATTTTCAATACCTCCTGCCCGTGGCTTGTAATCGCAACCGGAAAGAACAAACGCCAGCGGCAATACTATCCTTATATAAATAATCTTCATCATCAATCTACCAGGTCGAAATCAGCACGGCGCTTTTCTAGGCTGACGCTTCGAACGCGTATTCTCACACTTCGCCCAAGCTGATACTTCTCACCATAACGCTTACCGATAATAGCAAATTCCAATTCATCATAAAAATATGTATCATCCTTCAATGAATCGATACTAACAAAACCTTCTACCATTGTGTTCTCGAGCTCAACAAAGAATCCAGCTGATATTACACCAGAAATAATGGCGTCGAATTTCTCCCCAATGTGCTGTGAAAGCCAACGGTTTTGCTTCAGTTTTATATATTCCCTCTCTGCTTCTACAGATTTGATTTCCGCTTCAGTCACCTCTTTGGCTATGGCGCTTGCAGTATTTCTGGAAATCCCTTTAATGGTATCATCTTTCAAAATATGTTTTTTCAGGTAACGATGAACCAGAACATCGGAGAAACGCCTGATAGGAGATGTGAAGTGGGTGTAAGTTCTGAATGCCAGCCCAAAATGACCCCGGTTGTGGACACTGTATACCGCTTTAGACATGGTACGTAAAGCAAGCTTCTCAATTAGATCACGATAAGATGATGCCTCTACCATTGCCAAGATGTCCCTGAAATCGGCTGGCTTTAGGCGCTGAGGTATGTTTTCTCCCAAACTGAGACGGCGTAATACGCCGACGAAGCGTTCCATATCATTTTCCGGAGGCTCATCGTGGATTCGAAAGATGAATTCATCTTTCCTCTTGCGACGTTTGATGACCTTTTTGGATACTTCCCGGTTCGCAAGTAACATGAACTCTTCCACAAGGCGGTGACTTTCCAGACGTTCACTTGGCGTAATCTCGTGGGGTATACCACCATCTGCCAACTTGAAAATGGGTTCTGGTATGTCAAAATCAATACTCCCGGCCTGGTGACGTTTTTCGGTTAACCCTTTGGCAACTTTATTCAACTCCCTCAACTCATTAGAATATGCACCTTTTTCACCATCAAGTACTTTTTGCACTTCTCGGTAGGAGAAAAGGTGTTTATTTTGGATAACTGACTTCTCAATTCTAATTGATATCACATTAAAAGAGGCGTCAAGCTCCATAAGAACAGACATAGCAAGCCTATCCACATCCGGCAGCAAAGAACACAGTTCAGCCGAAAGGTTATCAGGAAGCATCCTTACAGTCCCTTCGGCAAAATAGACAGTGTTCCCACGCATCCGCGCTTCCCGGTCTAGCTCCGATCCTTCACGAACAAAAAAACTGACATCAGCAATGTGGACACCTACAACAATATTTCCATTCTCGTTCCACTGAATTGAAATGGCATCATCCACATCCCGGGCATCCCAGGGATCAATCGTGAGGGTTATCAGATCCCTCAGATCAGTCCGATTCGGAATCTCATTCTTTATATCCTGGTCTGTCCATCTACTGCTCTCTTTCTCAACCCGATTGGGAAATTCAGGTGTTAGATCATACTTGTAACAAACTACGGTCATATCGTCTTCAGCATTCTCAACAGAGCCTACCCGTTCAATAAGTTTGGTGACAACGGGGGAATTTGGGCTACCCCAGTCAGTCACCTTAGCAAGAACAATGTCACCATCGGAGATTGAGTCACTTTTCTTTGTATCCAGAACGATTCCTCTTCGCGGGGAGACAGGTTCAATTAAAAGCGAAAAATGTCCTCTGTTACCTATCACCGTCCCGACAAACTGGTCCGCTTTTCTGGCAACGACCTGATTTATAATTCCTTCACTCCGGTGCCGTCGTGTAGCGGGAAGGACAATCACCTCAACGGTGTCACCATTCAGAGCTCCTTTCAGGTTTTTCCGGCCCACAAAAATGTCATCTGATCTTTCATCGGTTGAGACAAAGCCGTAGCCGTGGCTGGTAAGTGCCAAAATACCACGAACTCGTTCTCCGGTAGATGCCAAGACAAGAGCGCCTCCTCTTGCTCTGATGAGAGATCTATCATTCAGAAGTTCATTCACAGCACGACGAAAGGTTCGGTAGTTTTTTTCAGAGACGCCCATGCTCCGGGCAAGTTCTCGCTTTCGAAAAGTTTTTCCCGAATGCTTCCGTAGAGTGTCAAGAATCTTTTTCTTCATTTGATTTCGCCCGAAATCCTGATGTGAATCTTTCCTTCAGAAGGTCTATTCTCCTTATTTACGGCATACTCTACGGTAAGAAGCCCCAAGGCTGTAGTCTGCCTGAGACCAATGCCGACCGCCAGTGGCCGTTTCGGCAATGAATGTTGTGCCCCATCCAAAAAGCTGTACAGCCGAACTGTGTTGCCCAGTTGGTATCTCAATTCAAACTGCTGAATCACCATCCAGTTCGATCTGAATATTTTCTCCTGATAGCCACGCAAAGTGGCCGCACCACCATAGCGGAACTTCTCTCCCTCCGGAATTGGCCCGCCTCCAACAATAGCTGACCGTCCAACAGAGGTTGTCAAAGAGCCGCTCCACGGACCGGTTAGAGGCTTTACCAATTCGCCTTGCGCTGATACTATGGCCAGTAGTCTACTATTGTTGTCTTCACTGCGCAAATCACCTATATCCATCCTTGAGTCTAGTGAAAAACCACTGGTTGATAAATAGGAATGATTTCTTCTATCCAGTTCCTGTCGAAGAGTAATTGAACGGGTGCTGTATCCCTCAATTCCGCTCTCAACGCCAAGATCTGTTGCTGTGGTAGCGGCTTTAGAAATTCCCGCTGATAGGGTACCAAAACGTGAAAAGACTGAGGTGAGGGCCACATCTGCCTGCCGTCTTAGAAAAAGACCATCTTGCAGTGACTGGGAAAAACCGAATTGAGCACCGAAATCGAAGGGGCCCAAAAAGGGAATAACCTCTTTAAATACCAGATCCTGAGAACGTTCGTCTTTACTGTTCCAATTCAGTTCAGTTGTTGTTGCCGAACCGAAAAGATTGCCTAATCTGATGGAAAGATCACCCGTAATTCTTCCTTTTCTATTACCATCGGGTCGATATCCAACAATACCGGAAAAACTGTTGTTGAAGCGTGAGCGGACTGGAATAACAAGGGCAATACTTTCATCCCCATACCGCCCGTAGCTTGGGATATCAGACAGTTCAAGAAAAGGGTAATTCGTCAATCTTGTATGGACCTCAGCCAAAGTGGTAGCAGATGCTGGACGCTCAACAAATGGCGAACCGATTCTCCCAATGATTCTATTCGAAAACTGATCGGTGCCGACAAGAACGACAGAATCGATAGAAACTGTTTCACTGTAACTGTTACTCCAGACAAGATGTATTGATCCTGAAATGTCGTTCCGTTTGATGGATTGCAAATGGAGGGTAGCTTGGAGCCGACCATCTGAGACAGCACTCTCTTCCCACCATTTAACACTTTCTTGAATCTGATGTGAAACGTCATATATTTCACTGTCTATTTCCACCGTTAGACTGTCTCCGGCATGAAGCAACCTTATCATCGACAGCAGACCTGCAATGATATGTTTAGAACGAAGCACGGACCTCTCCCGAAAACATTAGGAAGTTTTGGTGGACAGCATCATTGAGATAGGTGGTATTAAGATTTAAGGTCAGTTCCTCTGTCAAATTCAAAACGGCTGTGACAGTCGATCTTAGGTTCAGTCCCAATTGCATCCCCCGGGCTGCTTCCGGCGGCAAGGAAGAAAGTGTTTCACCATTCTGAAAAACATTAAACATGCCCAGGGAGCCGTCAATGCGGCCACGACGTCCTGGAAACATGAGTGTCTCCAGTTGAATACCAGTAATGGTTAGATCAAGCGATCTGGTCGCACTCTCTCCTGTATTCCGCCCAATAATCAAATCACCCCCCAACTGCAACGCCTGGTCACGTCGCCATCTAAGACCTGTCTCAGAGAACCACCCCTCCGTCATTCTCTTTCTGCTTAAAATAGATGAGTTATGATCCATGATATGACTCGATAGGTCCAAGACCAAAGTGAACGGCTCCCCAAGCGGCTCTTCCCAATTAATAGTCAGCTCCCGCTTTTGTCTGTCTCTCAATTCCTGGATGGACTGTGCCACAACTTCTCTTTGAGCCGCTGCTTTCAAGCTTGCTCTTCTGCGCGTTTTTCTTGGAACATAGCGGAGATCAGTCTGGGCGGTGAGCCGGGAACGGTTAATCCCCGCGTCACTAATTGAGGGCGCTAACACAGCAGTGGCTGTGGCTTCCTGTCCAGTAAAGTCGGAGGATCCTAGAAGTCGCCAGGTAAAATCTTTCAGTAAGGCATTTGAAGAGTTTCGGAATTTTTTACTCAATCGAATTCCTGTTACCAGATGCGTGGCCGGCGTCCTGTTTCCCGATGGCAAATGGAACGCCACATAGGGACCTGCCGGATCTTCTATATATAGTCCAGTAGCGCTGTCGAAACGGAATTGACCCATGCCGTGTGCTACCGAATCGTACACTACAATCTTCTCTTCATAAAGGTTCCTTTCCAGCCGGAAATCAAAACTCCCTCGAGTATTTCCTCTTTTCGGACTGTATTTCACAGAACCTCTTGCCAGACTGTAGTTCAGGTCCTCCCGCCCATCATTGAAGCTCTTTAGTCTCTGTTTCAAGATAAGAGAAGTGTTTAAGCCTTTGGCAGGTTTACCTTTCAAATCAATCTCCCCAAGCCAGCTTTTACCTTCATTTTCCCAATCTAATGAGGAGAGTTCACCACGATAATCATTCCGCTGGATAATGCCAAGATTTCCCTGGAACCGTCCTTTTTCCACCCGGATACCTGCTGACGATTCGTCAAACTTCATATCAGCGGTTCGGGTCTCTTCTTCCCTCCGGATGTAAGGGTGTACGTCTCCCGGCATCAAACTGGCATAGATGCGACCACGTCGCCACTGGGAATTGGTCAGCCTCACCGATTTCCGCTGAACATCAGTGAAATCGATAGATAATTTGTTCAGGTACCGGGCACCGTAACTGGACCGAACCTGCCATCTATTTGATTTTTGAGTCACATCTCCATATCTTCCCAAACTGAAGCTGGTGGTGGCCCTTTTCGGAAGATCGTGAGACAACGTGATTTGAGTCGTTTGCCGTTTCAACCCACCCATCACTGCCGAATCCCAACCTTCTTTCTGGAGATTCCACTCTCTCCAGAACTCCATCGGCGACTCCCGCTGAAGCGACATAAAGCCACTCCCGGAACCACGTGTTTCAGCATTAATAACAATGGCGCCCAGTTGTGCCGGAAGTTCGGATTTGTGTGAAATGGATATCTCTCCCGCTACCCCACCTGAAGAAGTCACACCTTGAGCCAGCCTGTTAGGGTTCAACCCCGAACCGGCCATTTCAATTGACAAATCTGTCTGGTCTGCCAATTTGAAGGCTGCTGTCATGTTTGCCACCTGCTGCATTTGCGGTGCTGACAGCATTTTCCACGGCACGTAAAGATCGGTATGTTGCTTTCGTTCAGATTCCGGGATATACTCAAAATAGAGTCGTCCTTCAGCCGTTACACGCCGCGCGTAAAGACCGGCAGCACCCGCATTGTGAAACCCAACACTATACCTCTGTTCATCAAATCCTGTAATACTGTAAATAAAAATAGAATCATCCGGACTATCTGGATTGACAGTACGAACATATTCTCCCGATGAATCAGGGACAGCCAGCGAACGGACGATTGATGAACTTCCGGAAGTAGCAAGCAATGTTCGATCTTCAGATGTGAGAGGGAAAAAAGTGTTTCCGGAAATATTGTCAGCCTCTCTGATCCAGTTTATTGCCACTGCAACCTTTTCACCACCCCATTTCTTGCTGGCTCCAGCGGAGGCCACTTGCCGTTGGAAACCGAAATCAGCATACTCAAACTCCACGTTGATGCGGCTGTTACTATCGATTAGGTGCCTTGGTGTAAAGGTTAGTTCAGACTGACCGTAAACAATGGTATAGTCAGCAGATTCTCCGCGATTCAACCTGTTACCATTCAGCCAAACTTTTTCCGAACCGGCAGTGATCATAATTCGTCTACCGCCATCCTTTCCGGTGAGGCGATACGGTCCCTGGTTCTGATCTTCACCCCTGAATGCCATTGTGTGAAATTTTCCTCGGGCTGAACCGACGACAGCGGACGCATTTCTCTCCTCTCCACTTGATGAAAAATTCACCCCTTCAAGGCGGCGATCGTGTCGCTGATACCGGCCATTCCGGAGTTTTAGATCGATGTCACCGGCTTTAATAATTGCATTTGGGTGCTTTACTTCAATAAATACTTTATCTATCTCGCTGAGAGACCTGGTGTCACCTTCCGGCTGAATTGGCGTGTTTTGATCAGAAAGTACTCCGTTGATGGTCATCTCTTCGCTCAGTTTTCCTTGAAGGTTCAACTGAAGCCCCCCGTTCATAATAGTTCCCGAATTCGGGGAAATGCTGATGGATCTGAAAATGGCGCCGTCCGCAACAACAGGTAAAGGGGGAAATTTTTCGGTGGTGCTCATTGTAGCGGTTTTGGCTGATCCAATTGGAGTCAAACCCAGTAAAGGCAACCGGCTGACTGCAGGTTCTACCGCTACGGGAATATTGCCTCTGAGATAGTCGTATGAAACCGTTACAACACCACTTTGCCGAATAGTTCCCTCTAGAATCAACATCCCGTTTACACTGTCCAGTCGGAAGCCGGGTAGAGAAATGGAATCGCTCTCAACTGATACAGATCCCTCAATAACAAACCGGTGAAAAAAAATAACCGTTGAATCACCTTCAGAAACGGTAATCGTTTCAATGAAATGCTCAACAGCGATTAATCGGTTGTCATCGGCTCTCGCCAACGATAGTGGTATGAGAAGCAATAACGAAAATGCTCTACTCAGCATATCTCAGTTGGGCTTGAAAGATGTGGCCTGATCCTTCTTCAAGAATATAAACAGTATCATTTCCCACAGCCATGTCGGAGACAATCCACTGTGTTAAACTTTCTTGTAGCACTTCAGCTTGACTATCCTGACCTACAATAAAGAATTCACCTTTGGCAGTTAACACAAGCCATTCGTTCCCCGTGGATTCGATAAATTTTAACTTCATATTCAGTGACCCGCGCCAAAGCATCCGGCCATTCCTACTTAGTATCAGATACCGGTCGTCACTATCTATGAGGCCAATCTCATTGATGGAATTGATTGCCACTGAATTAATATCCACAAATCTGTCTGTGCCATAGTTCTCTCCACCCATAACCGAAATGACAGTTCCACCCATATTCATCAGTGTGAGCTCGGCTTCGGAGTCACTTGCTACCAATACTTCACCAGCGTGATTGCGGACAACCGCTGAAGGAAACTCCACTGGTCTGTCTGTTGAAAGAAGATTCAGTTCTTCCAGAAAGTTTAGTTGCCTGTCAAACTTGAGAAGCCGGTGAGTATCACTGTCCACAATAAGAACATCAAGTCCCGGTGCGGCGGTGAGATCGCTGCCGCTGGTGAATAATTCATCTTTCTCACCCCAACCTCCTGCTATTCGGACATTGTCACCATCAGCCGGCAATCGAGCAATAAGCGACCTTTCTTCATCCAACAGATAGAGATCACCAAAAGAGTTCACCGCCATCCGCATTGGCGAAAACTGATTGTCGGTGAGCTCTGGCGGAACCTGGATTTGTCTCCAATCGCTGAGCGTCACCTGAGCTTGAATTGAAGCCGTAGCAAGCAGCATCAATAAGAGTTGCCTGATGAGGGAACCTGTTATTCGTTTTTGTCTAGGTTTCCGCTCCCGCGGCGGAATCATCATGTGAGGCTTTTCCCAATTTATTGATGAGAGTGATTCCAATAATGAACATACATATAGAAATAATTTGTGCACCGGATAGGCCTAAGAGATATTCGTTGTTAGTACGTATAAACTCGATCAAAAACCGTTCCGTTCCCACCAACATGAGGTAGAGTGAAAACCGTCTTCCATGGGGCCACGGCACTGTTCTTAATTTCCATAGGATAGCAAAGATGCCAATTCCCATGACGGTTTCATAAACTTGAGTAGGATGAACAGGCACCAGTGTAGGCGGCGCACCTTTCGGAAACGTCATTCCCCACGGCAAATCAGTGACAACACCATAATCGTCTCCTACAAGAAAGCAACCGATTCTACCGATAGCATATCCCAGTATCAAAAGTGGAGAAACCATGTCTGCCCATGCCAGCCACGGTTCATTCTTTTTCTTTATGTAAAAAGTCACCGCCAGCATTCCCCCGGCAAGTCCTCCAAAAAATACAAGGCCAGACCCGCTGAAGATCATCCCCAAGGGATCGGCGGAAAAAGCACGGAAATTCTCAGCCATATAGTAAATCTTTGAGCCGACAATCCCACCAATGGCAGCCCAGAAAACAGCATCTCCTGCCATTTCGGGATCTTTTCCAAGGCGCTTCAATTCCTTTGTGAGAAGGTAATAGTCGACCATGAAGGCTACCATGAGCATAAATCCATAGGACGGAATTTTGAGGGGGCCGATTTCAATGAGATAAGGTATCATGTCAGTTTGTTTCCACAGTTTGAACAAAAATTTGTACTACCATCGATCTTCGCTCCGCAGTTGGGACAGAAATTTTTTCCCTCCTCGGTCATAGATATTTTTTGTTTTTTTTCTGATTGCCAAAAAACCACACCGATAAGAACTACGACAATACCGAGAATCGCATACGGCTCGTAGGTGGGAAGACGATACCGATTCACAACTCCGGCCTGAGGAGTGTCAGTCTGTAAATTCTGAGGTGGCATCTTTTCCAGTATGTCCTGTAAGATGTCAACGGTCATTCTTCCTGTCCTGTTGTTGTAAGAGAAAGAGAACTTTTTCGGCGTGCCGGCCGGGAGGAGCTGTGAAATGTGTTTCCTCAAGTAAGAAAGACCATGGTCGTCACTGATGCTGTCAACTCCCGTTTCCGAGAATCTAAAATTTTCTCCGCCCAGCGGTTGCTGAATGGCTACATGGTATTCTTCCAACGGATGATTCAATTGAAAAATGTATCCTCCTTCTCTTCGATTTCCTTCGCTAAATGGATTATAATAGAACTCAATCTGAAACTCCTGTTTAACCATTCTGGCATCAACCCACCGCTTTCCTGATTCGCGAATCTCCGGTAACGGTGAAAGATTGGTGGTGGTATCACTATGACCAATACCCAGAGGCACATCCGCCCCGTCAGGCAAAGGAAGTTTTAACTGCAGCGGTAATCTCTCATTTGCAATCTCACCCGTCAGGATCACCAGCACGCCAGGCCGATCATACTCCGGCCAAATGGCAGCGATAAAACTGTTAAAGGGACTCTCTTGGGTTTGTGATGCCGAAAGAAGTCCCGCGAGGAGAAGGAAAACCGTTCTAGAGCGCGTTTTCACATCCGTTGGAGTTTAGGGTCACTATCACGGATTATCAACGGAAAAGGCAAACAAGAGTTCCTCCACTTGGGGCATAGTCCAGTTGGGAGCAATTATGGTAATGTGACCGTCAAACCGAATAGGACGATAAAGTCATAAATCATGTGGGTGTATGCAACAATGCCGAAACCTCTCACAACATATAATGTGCCAAGCAAGGTTCCAGCGAAAAGACGGTATAGAAAGATCGAAACATCGAACGTATCACCGTAAGGACCGATGAAATGAAACCCGGAAAAAAGGGCGGCGCAAGTGATAACAGACATTACTAGCCGCCAATTCTTCTTCCACATGAATACAAGTTTAAAGAGTTGCGATACGGCTGTGACGGCTACGACGCGGAAAACAAATTCTTCATAAAGCCCGGCACCAATGGCGAGTACCACTTGCCGTATAAGGTCTTTCCCCGATGGAAACATTAGAAGTGCTGGTACATAACGCATGAGCAAATAGAGTATAAATCCCCAGAATATTCCCTCAGCCAGCATTAAGAGGAGATAGTCGCTCTTCACCACCGTGATATTCCAATCTTTTTTCTGAAGGAGGAAAACAGTCAGAAATATGACAATGAATGAAATGCTCAAAATATAGAATCCCCACTCGCCGAACAGGGCCAGAAACTGTCTCAGAAGTACATCGGCACCGTTTCGCAAGGTTACCATTTCATCCCGGCTCAGAAACAGTACCATCACTTCATAAATGGCAAAGAAAGGCAGAACAAAAATGAAACTGTAATAGGGAGAGCGTGATAGGGACCAGTAAGAGAGACTATTATTCATCAATGGGAGAAGTGGGGTCTGGAATCAGAGATAATGACGTTCACTTCCCCTGATCAACCTTGAACAGAGCAAGAAACGCCTCTTGAGGGACCTCCACTTTTCCGATTTGCTTCATCCGCTTTTTTCCCTCCTTCTGTTTGGCCCACAGCTTCCGTTTTCGAGTAATGTCACCTCCATAACACTTGGCAGTCACATTTTTCTTAAAAGGTCGTACCGTCTCCCGGGCAATGATCTTTGAACCGATGGCCGCCTGAATTACCACTTCAAACATTTGTCTGGGTATAACCTCTTTCAAGCTTTTACACAACTCTCTCCCCTTGCTGTAAGCTGAATCTCGGTCAGTAATAATGGAAAGTGCATCCACGGCTTCGCCACTTATGAGAATATCCAATTTTTTCATAGGTCCCGGCCGGAAACCAATATGTTCATAATCGAAAGAAGCATATCCTCTGGAGACTGATTTCAATTTGTCGTAAAAATCAAAAACGATTTCCGAAAAGGGAAGTTCATACTTCAGTTGAACGCGCTGCTCGGAGAAATAATGAGTATTCACAAATGTTCCCCTCTTATTCTGGCAAAGCTTCATAAGACCGCCCATATACTCAGATGGAGAAATGATCTCCGCCGCTACATACGGTTCATGGATTTCCTCTACTTCACCAGCCGGTGGAAGTTTTGTGGGATTGTCAATTTCGATTATATCACTATTGGTTTTGAGAATCTCATACCTCACACTGGGAACGGTAGTAATGAGATTGAGATCGAACTCCCGTTCCAGCCGCTCCCGAACGATATCCATATGAAGCATCCCCAGAAAACCGCACCGAAAGCCGTATCCCAGAGCCGTGGATGTTTCGGGTTCATAGGCCAGTGAAGCGTCATTGAGTTTGAGTTTTTCGATGGAATCTCGAAGTCGTTCATAATCGTCACTGACTATTGGGAAGAGCCCTGAAAAAATCATCGGTTTCATTTCTTTATAACCAGGTAGCACCTTATGAGCAGGATTCTCTTTGGTGGTGATGGTATCCCCCACCTGCAATTCCTTAATCTCTTTCAAGCCGGCAACAATGTAACCAACATCTCCCGTTTCCAACCTCTTAGCTGGAACCCGTTTAAGCACAAAATGACCCACCTCAGTGATCTCCCTTAGTTTTCCAGTGGACATGAACTGGGCAGTCATTCCGGGTTCAAGATTACCGTTAAATATGCGTACATAGGGAATTGCACCTCGATAGGAATCAAAATTCGAATCAAAAATGAGGGCCCGCGGCGCATCTCCTTCGGGTTCGGCAGGCGGTGGGATCCTATCAACAATAGCTGCAAAGAGATCATCTACACTTTCGCCAGTTTTGGCGCTGACATTGAGAATCTCACTTTGAGAACAACTGATCAGATCCATCAGCTGTTGGCTTACTTCGTCAGGCCGCGATGTTGGGAGATCAATTTTGTTCAGAACAGGGATAAGTTCCAGATCGTTTTCCATGGCTAGATAAGCGTGACTAACCGTTTGTGCCTCCACACCCTGCGCCACGTCCACTAACAGAA
>DCXX01000093.1 GCA_002329125.1 Fidelibacterota bacterium UBA2125
CTTTGTAATTGAAGGTCAACCGCCTCAAATCGGAATCAGCGTGGCTGACTATCACATTTCTGGGGACTTGATTAAAATGCATAAGGAATTCGTTTTGAACGTGCCTACAGCTGATATTATCACAGCTTTTGATACCGTAGATATGAATTCCAGTAAAGTGGGTGATAAATATGCTCTAGCCGGTCTTACTGAAGGGAAAGCAGTCAAAGTTAATGCTCCCACAGTAGAGGAAGCACCAATCCACGTGGAATGCAAAATTTTTAACACCATTGACGTTCCGCCGCACCGCACTGTATTCTTTGCTCATGTTGTTGCCACAACTGTCCATGAAGGCGTGTGTGATAAGGATGGCCGGCTTAACGTTTCCAACGTCCCCTTTTTTGGTATGACTGCTGGCAGTGGAGAGTTTTATACCATGGGAAAACTTGTTGGTCATATTGGTAAAACAGTCGGGAGAACCGATATTAAATATTAAAAGTTACTGCATAGGCAATTACAACAAGCTAAATTGATTCTTCGGAAATGAAAAATTCGCAAACAGAGTTCAAGAGGCCTTACCCTGTTAAATTGGGAGAAGAGCAGAGAGTAGACACGAATATTCTCATACTTGGTGGTGGCATAGCCGGATGTTGGGCTGCTATTACAGCGGCAAAAAATAAAGGTGTATCGGTCACCTTAGTTGAAAAAGCACTGACGGTACGAAGTAGCGCTGGTGGTTCAGGATGTGATCACTGGGAACATGCAGTTACAAACCCCAGCTGTCCAGTGACACCTGAAGAAATAAAACATGCCCAGATTGACAGTAATGATGAATATAACAACGGTATCTCACACTACATTGAGGCCAGAGAAGGATACGATCGACTGCTAGATCTGGAGACGTAAAGAATCAGGGGAATACTTTAAACTTTCATGACTTCGAAGTTCAAATATCAGTGGTATCAAGAAATATATGATTCTTTTTCAGCAATCATTGCTGAAGCGGAGGGGTATGGCAAAAAACTTGGGCTAAATAAGCTTCCTAATGATATTGGCCTTTATGCTGGGAGTTCGTCCCGACCGGGAAATCTCCCCAATTACGTTCTCGACCCCATTGTAGAGGCCAATCGAGTCAGTCGGACTACTCCTGTTCGTACTGTGGAAGACGACCTCCGCAAAGTGATTAAAGATGTATATGGTGATCAATACGACGCAGCCGCAGCTAATACGTGTGAAGCATGCCTGAGAATCTGTTTTGAGACTTTATGTGCTCCACCTATCATGCGCCGAGGGGAAACATACCGTGGTTGCGTCTTAATGCCATACAGCGAAGATTATGAATGGATGGGAGGCTACGGCCGTGCTTTCCCACCCCGATACAAGAACCTTCTGGTGGATAGAACTGTTGCTGGAGGGGAACTGGGTGTTGAGGGGAAAACTTTGACTAATCTTGAGACTCTCTACGTCCGAATGGCAGGTGCCAGGTACGATTCTCACGGTGTCCGCTTTAATCCCACTTCTCTTTTGACAAAAGTTGATTCAGCGGCCACATTATCAGAAGTCAAAAAAGTAGCTGCCCGTCATGCTGATTCGTTGGTAGGAATTGCTGCCGTTGGGTATGACACACCCAGTTACGGTCACGGTGAGCAAGATGAAAATGGCACACCTCTCCTCCTTCGCGGACTATGTGATGTAGCTACCGATTATGATGTACCCTATATTGTTGATACGGGCGGTTCAATACCTTTTCTTGGGATGGATCCCCGGGAAATTGGGTGTGACGTTATTACTTATAGTATGGACAAAGCAGGCAGGGCACCTGCTTGTGGTCTGATTATAGGTAAGGAAGAAGTAATGAATCCCATTCGTAAAGGTATGGGACTGGGCGGACAGAGGTATGGTGAAGTATCATCCCATGGGAAAGCTGCTTATACGTTCTGTGATCCTGGTCGTGACACACTGGTAGGACTGGTGGCCTATCTGAAAGTCCTGAGAGATGAACCAAGTCGCGTAAAAGACCCCATTGATCGTTTTCACGACATTGTTTTGGAAGAGTTCGAATCGTTTAATCCAGCGAAGTTCCGGGATCAACTCATATTCACTAAAACATATCAATTGGGCGGAACAGAACTGAATTATGAACAAACGTGGAGCAATGATGGGTTTGGCATACCCATTTTTACTCTGGAGGATCTCTGGGCCAACACAAATCCCATTGTGCTGGCTCAGGAGGCTATGGGTGTAGAACCAGCAACGATATACAGCGGTAAGGTCTTTATGGGGCCCGGTCTTGGCACTTTGGATCAAGAAGGGAATTTAATAGAAGAGAACGCCGTCCTGGGGGTCAAAACACTTGTTAAAGCGATGGAGATTGTCTGTCGCTATTCTGGTGTTGGGGATTAATGAGACGCTCTTTTTTATTCTCTTGTAAGAAGGAGAAAAGAATTTGGTCCCTTTTTCTGTTGATTGGTACCCTTTCGGCACAAAACATCTCATTCAAGGATATGGCGGCGGAGATGGGATTGAACTTTGTGCATGACCACGGCGGCACGGATCAGAAATTCTATGTAGAGACCATGGGCTCTGGCTGTGCCATTCTGGACTATGATGATGATGGTGATTTGGATATTTTTTTCCTGCAAGGTGCACCGTTACCGGGTTGGAAGAAAAAAACCACACTTCGGAATCAGCTTTTTCGCAATGATGGTGATCAATTCACAGATGTTACGGGAGAATCCGGCCTGGGGGACACTTCCTATGGTATCGGCTGTGCAGCTGCTGATTATGACAATGATGGAGATACCGATCTGTACGTCACCAACTTTGGCCCGGACATCCTGTACAGAAATGAAGGTGACGGCACTTTTGCCGATGCATCTTATGCGGCCGGCATTTCTAACCCTCTCTGGTCCGCCAGCGCTGCCTTTTTCGACGCTGACAACGATGGCTGGCTCGACCTTTTTGTCACCAATTATGTGGAATATTCTTTGGAGAAGAATCCTTGGTGTGGAGACCAGAGGAAAGACCAACGGGCCTATTGTGACCCTGATGTCTTTATGGGAATATCAGATGTTTTTTACCACAATAATGGTGACGGCACATTTTCAGATATGTCCGAAAAGTCTAATGTTATGAAAGGAAAGGGTAAAGGATTGGGTGTAATCCCTGCAGACTTTGATAATGACGGCGATATGGATGTCTATGTAGCCAATGATAAGGTGATGAATAATCTCTTTATTAACGATGGTACAGGGATTTTTAAAGAGGATGCGCTCTTTGCCGGTGTAGGGTTTAATGAAAATGGGCAGGCTGAAGCTGGCATGGGAGTCGATTTTGCCGATTATAACCGGGACGGCTGGCTTGACCTTTTTGTCACCAATTTCAGTGGAGAATCCAATACACTTTACAGGAATGACAAAAACGGATTTTTAACAGATGTGACGTTTGCTGCCGGCCTGGGGCAACCAAGCCTTGAGGTTCTCGGTTTTGGCACCAATTTTGTCGATTTGGACCTGGATGGTTGGGAGGATATTTTTGTGGCCAACGGCCATGTTATCGATAATATTGAGCTATTTAATCCGGATTATACCCATGCACAGCGTAAGCAGGTGTTTATGAACAGAGGTGACGGAACATTCATAGATAAGACCTCTGAAATAGGCGGTGCTTTGCAGGAACCGCAAGTGGGGCGTGGAGCAGCCTTTGGTGATATAGACAATGATGGAGATATTGATATTGTCATTTCCAATAATAACGGCCAGGCGAGTTTACTTATAAATGAAGGCCCGCCGAAAAATAACTGGATAGGTTTATTATTAGAGGGACGACTCTACAACCTGGATGCCATTGGCGCCCGTGTAACAGTTACAAGCGGTGGAAATAGCCAAATTGCTACCGTAAATCCTTCGGCCAGTTACCTAGCCTCCAATGATAAGCGTCTTCAGTTTGGATTGGGCTCCCAAACGGTTGTTAATGAAATTTCTATTCAATGGCCGGGTGGAGGGGTTGATCGGATTGAAAATATTGAGGGAAACCGATATTATCTTATTCAGCCGGGGGGCAAAATATCCGCAATTCAACAGTAGTCCTAGCTATTCTGTGTATATGTCTGAAAGCACAGAATGAAAACCGGCTTGACGAGGCATATCGACTTATGGAGCAGGATCTTAACGGCCGGGCGTCGGAGCTGTTGAGTGAGATCGTTACCGATGAGCCGGAGAATTTTGTTGCCTGGGCAGGCTTGGGAAAAGCGTACGACCGTTCTGGTAACATTATGGGTGCCTCGGAGGCATATCGTAAAAGTCTTTCATTAAAGCCAAACCAACCTGATGTTTGGGTCTCATTCGGCAATTTCTATTTCCGGGGTAAAAGCTATCAGCAATCCGTCAGTGCCTATCAATCGGCTCTGAAGTATGACCCTGAAAATGCAAAAGCTCAAAACAATCTTGGGTCCGCCTATATGGAGATGGGTGAACTGGAAAAAGCGGCCTCTCACTTTTCAACAGCAACAAAGTTCGATGGTGGGTATGCTCTTGCCTACAGGAATGCCGGAGATGTTAATATTCGGCTGGGCAATTTCAGTAAAGCTATCGAATGGTTAGGGAAGGCGACGGAGGCTGACCCTGAAAATCTTTTTGGGTGGTATTGGCTGGGGAGAGCCTATGTAGGGGCAGGCCAGCCCAAAACGGCCATTCCCCATTTTCTCCGTGTTCTCACCCGTCGCCCTGAACTACCTCAAGTTCATCACGATCTGGGAGAGGCCTATTTTCTTATCCGAGATTATGAGAAGGCCATGGAACATGTGAAAACAGGCATGCGCATCAATCCTACCGGTCCTAAATCATACGTTACGCTAAGCAGAATTTATATTCACCTTGGTCGGCAAAGAGATGCGCTTGCTATTCTTGAAAAAGGGACAGAGGCAAACCCGTCAGCTGCGGCCATCTATATTGAGATGGGCGATATTCACAAATCAGGTTCACGACATAACGATGCTTTAAGAGCATATACGCGTGCTGTAGCTCTGGAACCGGAACGGTGGTTTGGGAACTATAAGCGAGGAGTTGCCCTCTATTATTTGTCACAGCTTGAACAGGCAGAAACAGCTCTGAATGAAGCTTCAAAACTTAATCCGTCAGCAGCTCCGTTGAAACTTTTTCAGGGTCTCGTGACACTGGCACAGAATCGGCCGGAAGAAGCGAGAATCGTTCTGAAAGAAGCTTCACAACTGGAAGTAAACAACCCTGATATCTGGTTTCACCTGGGTCAGGCTAATCAGCGTCTTGGAGATTGGAACAGAGCAAAAGACAGTTTTGAAAAAGCTTATGATTTAAACCCGAGGAAGTCAGAAGTACTTTACGGACTGTCCGAGGTTAACAAGAAATTGGGAGATCGAGAAAAAGCTAGAGAGTATAACCGGCTGTTTAAGGATGTATCGCAGTTTGAAGAGGAGCAGAACGTTCTGGAGAAAAAACTTTCGGGCAAACCGAACAGTACCGAATTGAGGCGTGACCTAGCGACACTCCTTGAGAAAAACGGCGCACTGGAGGAAGCGATGGAATACCTCCGTCAGGCTGTCTACCTGGGCGATGAAGAAGCGTCGACTGAGATGGACCGTCTGGAGAAACTTCTCGTCCGTCGCTGAATCTTAACGCCAAATAGGCTCGATTCTTCGGGCAGAAAACATTAACTTAACCTCTCTCGTCCAGAGACAGATCATTTGCTGACGAAAAGATATTTTGTTGTGAGAAAGTTCCATTATTTTTTTCTGAGGAATAGCCCATTCCCTCCTTTCGTACTGGAAGATTAGGTAAAAAATCGGATGGAAATGGAGTGGTCACCATAGAACCTCCCTTCATTACTGAATTGCGATCACATCTTGCGAAACCGCTCCCGGGTGTGATGGCGCAAATCAAGATGGCACTTCGTCCTCCTTATATTCCCCCTTTAGCACGAAATGAGGGAGATGCAATGCCGTCAGCAGTGCTTATTCTTCTCTTTGAGGAAAGTGAAGAATGGTCATTCTTTCTCATAGAACGTTCCCATGCCGTCGAGTCTCACCGTGGTCAGATTTCACTGCCCGGCGGCGCGCAGGAACAGGGTGAGTCTCTGGAAGAAACGGCCCTTAGAGAAACCAATGAAGAAATTGGAGTTATACCGGCATCCGTGAAAATACTTGGTGCAATGACACCCTTATTTATTCCGGTTAGCGGTTTCCGGGTACACCCCTTTGTGGGATGGAGTGAATCGACACCTGAGGCAACAATTGATGAGATCGAAGTGGCGGCACTCCATAAAATTCGACTAGACGCTTTGCTTGACGACTCGGTGGTAAAACTGGAACAGAAGGAAATCAGGGAATTTGATGTGGACGTTCCTTATTTCCATTTTGAACAGTTAAAGGTTTGGGGTGCCACGGCAGCAATTTTAAGTGAATGTAAAGATCTGTTTTCAAAATGTCACTTTGTGGAGAAAGAGCTATGAAAAAAATGGTGCTGTTCATATTGATAACAACCTTGGCAGGCCAGAGCACGCGGACTCATCCGTCGCCTGGTCTAGGGGATTACAATGTACCCTTCTTCAAGGGAGGGTCGTACAGAGCCGACATCCAGTCGCCCACTGAATTTCTCGGTTTTGAACTGGGAGGCCGATCTATTACTCATTCGGAAGTGATGTCCTATTTCACCTATTTGTCAGAGACTGCTCCAAACGCTCAACTAAATGTCTATGCTCATTCATTTGAAGGCAGAGAACTGGTCTATCTGGTGGTGACGTCTGAGAAGAACTTTGACCGGTTGGAAGAGATTCGCTCACAAATGGCGGATTTGGCTCATCTCAAAGTGAACTCAACTCAAGCGGAAAAACTGATTAAAGCGCTACCTACTGTTGCATGGTTGGGCTACGGTATACACGGCGATGAAGTTTCCAGCGTGGATGCTTCGGTTTATCTTGCTTACCAGCTTTTGGCCGGGCGAGACAGAACAACACGAAACATTTTGGATAATATGGTGGTCTGTATTGACCCTATGCAGAACCCTGACGGGCGTATGCGCTTTGTGAAACAGATGGAGCAGTACAACAGCGTTGTTCCCAGCGGTGATATCCAGAGCCTCCACCACAGAGGCGTTTGGCCGTATGGCAGAGGTAATCACTATCTGTTTGACCTCAACAGGGACTGGTTTCTTCTGGTGCACCCTGAGACGCGAGGGCGGGTGGAAGGTATCCTGAAGTGGAATCCACAGTTTGTTCTTGATTGTCACGAGATGGGACCCTATGACACATATCTCTTTTCACCGCCAAGGGAGCCCTTTAATCCATTCCTTCCCAAGGAGACTTTCAAATGGTGGAATCAGTTTGCCAAGGATCAGGCAAAGGCGTTCGATGAGCAAGGGTGGAGTTACTACACTCGAGAGTGGAACGAAGAAATGTATCCTGGTTACGGCAGTTCCTGGCCAATGTATCTGGGCGCAATCGGAGTCCTTTATGAACAGGCCGGTGTGGACGGTTCCCGCGTGAAACGGCCCGATGGAACGGTGATGACTTACCGTGAAACAGTACATCACCATTTCACCAGCTCCATGGCAAATCTCTTGACAGCAGCTTCGAATCGTGAGACCCTTCTCCGGGATTACTATCAACACAGGAAAGCCGCCGCCGGGAACGGCAAAAAAGCGCGACGTGAGGCGTTTTTGTTTATACCTAGTGATAATGTCAGCAGATTCGAAAAGTTTGCTTCTGCGCTCACTTTTCAGGGGATTGAAGTTGAAGTAGCCCAGGAAAGTTTTGAACTTCGGAACATCACGGATAGAAACGGGAAACCGGTGAAGCAGAAAAATTTTCCTGAAGGAACCCTTATGGTACCACTTGATCAGCCAAACCGAAATCTTGTGGAGGCTATTCTCTCCTTTGAGATCAGACATAATAATGAATTCTTGAAAAGTCAGCGGAAAGAGAGGTTGAAGTATGACGACTCCCGGCTTTATGATGCTACCGGGTGGTCTCTTGCCTTGGGCTATGACATGGACGCATATTTTTCTGGGAGCGTACCGGCTGTCAAGTCCACAGCCCATGAGTCAAGATCCATAAATGGGCGACTCACCGGTAGAGATCCTAAAGTCGGTTACATTTTTTCGGGAGCTGATGACAGGGCTTTGTTAGCCTTGGCGAGGTTGCTGGATGCCGGTGCTAAAGTGTGGTCTGCCACAGAACCGTTCTCTGTGGAGGGGGAAAGCTATCCACGGGGAAGTTTTCTTATCCGGAGTAACGCCAACAGCCATCTTGCTGAGCGGACACTTCAAGAAATAGCTGAGGAGACGGGAGTTACTTTGACAGCGGTCAATTTTGGTCT
>DCXX01000116.1 GCA_002329125.1 Fidelibacterota bacterium UBA2125
ACAAAACCGACTTGAAATTCTACATCTCCACCATGCCGATCGATCATCCTCTGAAGAGCATTTTCACAAGCTAGATGCGCAGACATTCCTCTACGCATATTTTCTACAATCAAGAAACTGCCACAGATTGCGATAACCTCCCTCCCCGCTCCTGTAGCTGCGGCAGCACCCACTTCATTGTCTACATAGAGTCCGGCTCCAATGAGGGGTGAATCTCCCACACGGCCATGAATTTTCCATGCGGCACCGCTGGTAGTACATGCACCGGCCAAATCTCCCTTCTGATCCATAGCCAAGATTCCTAGCGTTTCGTTATGGGATTGTTCACTGAGCCAGACCGATGATTTTTCAGGATCTTTTTCCCATTCCAACCATCTCCGATGCGCTTCTTCTGTGAGAAGATTTTTCTCTTGAAACCCCTTTTTGAGAGCAAATCTTTTCGCACCTTCACCAACAATCATGGCATGCTCCGTCTCTTCCATTACTTTTTTCGCCACTGCTGCCGCATTGACGATCCCTTCCATCCCCGCCACCGAGCCGCTACGTCCTTCCGGTCCCATGACCGCGGCATCCAATGTAACAATACCGTTCTCACCCGGCAGCCCACCATAGCCTACATCCATGACATTCGGATCTTCTTCCGACACTGCTGCCCCGGCAACTACCGCATCAAGCGCAGAACCACCTTGTTGAAGAACATTAGAGGCCGCTTCGTTAGCTCTTTCGCCATGATACCAAGTGGAGATGACAATAGGGTTAACCGCGCTCATGTTTCACTGATCTTTCTTACTTCTCCACTCAGACCCACAAGAGCTACCAGATTCGCAAATACCATGAAACCCATAAATATATCCGCCCAATCCCAAAGTGGTTTCACTTGGAATATGGCACCCAACCCCGCAAGGATGCAATAGATCCAACGAAAAGGGATGGACAATTTTATGCCACCGGCAAAACGGAGGGACTGTTCACAGTAATAAGCCCAACCGACCATTGTTGTAAAGCCAAACAGAGCTGAGACGACCACAATTATGATACCGCCCAACGGCAATACACTCTTGAATGCCACGGCTGTCATTTCAGTACTAATGAGGCCAGAGGACCAGGCCCCGGTGGATACAAGCACGAGTGCTGTCATAGTAGAAACCACCATTGTATCGATAAATACACCCATCATTCCAATAATACCCTGGCGATGGGGGTCGGCAGTCCGAGCGGCGCCGTGGGCAATGGCAGCTGTTCCGACACCGGCTTCACTAGAAACTGTCCCTCTACGAAAGCCGTAGGCCATGGCTCTAGCTACCGTGGCACCGGCAAATCCCCCGGTAGCTGCAGTAGGGCTAAATGCACTTTTTATGATGAGCGAAAATGCAGCGGGCAGTTCTGCTACGTTGGCTACAAGTATAACGAGACAACTGAGAACATAGACAAGTGCCATAGAAGGGACCAACATTTCAGCAAAGCGTCCTATTCTACGAATGCCCCCTATTATGACAAGCCAAAGTGCTACCGCAAGCACGAGCCCACTGAACCATTTTGGAATGCCGAAATCACTGAACAGGACCAAAGCAATAGAATTTGACTGAGTCATGTTGCCGGCCCCGATCCCACCGAAAAGGGCTGAGATAGCAAAAAAGAGACTCAACCGGTTCATACCAAGACCTTCTTTGAGATAAACCATAGGCCCTCCCAGCATGGTCCCATCCTCAGCTTTTTGACGATATTTTACTCCAAGAACAGCTTCCGCATATTTTGTTGCCATTCCAAATAAAGACACTGTCCACATCCAGAAGGCTGCGCCGGGACCACCTATAGCAATGGCAGTGGCTACACCTGCCACATTACCGTTACCAATAGTGGCGGAGAGTGCAGTGGTAAGAGCCTGAAACGGCGAAATGTCGCCTGTTCGTTCCTCTGAACTACCTCTATTCAGAGCACCACCGGAGATTAACTTGAGAGCTTTTTTAAAATTTGTGGCCTGAACGAATTTGGTTTTCCAAGTAAGGAGTAAACCTACTCCGCAGAGGAGAATGATTGTCCAAACACCCCAGACAATGTCGGACAAATCAGCCGTTAGCTCGGCAACGACACTGAACCAATCCGTCATGCAGAAATTGGTCAGCTAGCAGGCTTCACATTTACAGCCTGATCACCTTTTACATCATATTGCACATCAAACTGAACATGCAGACCCTGTCTCAATCCCTGTTTTTGGAGATCTACACGCAATCCGCTCACATGGACGAAAAGATCGTCCCCGTCATCAGATTCGATGAAACCAAATCCTTTCGACTGATCATATTCTCTTACTGTACCGGTTTTCATAATTCCCCCTTTTTCAACATTGTAAAATTAGTTGACCAAATGAGGTGTCACCAGCTGAAAGGCAGGAATTTCTGCATCGAAAGTTTCGCCGTCGTCCCAAACCATCCCATAGGTTCCTTTCATGGTACCGAATTCTGTCCGAAGGGGACAGAAACTTGTATATTGGAATGACTGATCTTTTTCCAGCCGAGGCTGATAACCCACAACACCGGGACCCCGAACCTCCTCCACCTGTCCGGCAGCGTCGGTGATGTGCCAATAGCGATTCATGAGTGTCAGTGTGCGGTCACCCTCATTTCTTATTGTGATGTGGTAGGCAAAGAAAAAGAGCGGCTGGTCAGGATTGGAGCGCTCCGGGACAAACTCACTCTCTACTGAAATGCAAAGACCGTTTGTGATCGCTTCCGGCAAAGCTGGCAAGTTACCTTAACTTAGTATGTCAATCTCAGAGAAGTTTCTCCAGTATGTCGCCAACAAAGAAGGCGATAGTGGCGGCGATACCGCCGAGAAAAACTGTCTCAATGATCCCTTTGATTCGGCTCTGTTCTGTCACCAATCCCTTGAGGGCACCGATGAGGGCAAGGGCCACTGCTGTAGAAAAAGAAGACACCACAAACAGGTCAGAGGCGCTGGCATCGATAAAACCGGCGAGGACATAGGCCGCCAGCGGAATAAAACCGACGAGATTAAAGGCCATGAATGTGACCAGCCCCCGTTTCCACGCCGGCCTGTCATCCTTCATCATTTCCAATTCTTCCTTCATCATAGTGTCTACCCACACCTCGTCGTCAGAGGTGATCACATCCACCACCTGCTTTAACAGGTCCCCTGTGAATCCCTTTGTCTCATAGATCTCATGAATTTCCTCAACCTCTTTTTCACGGAGGTTTTCAATCTCCCAATATTCTATAGCTCTGTGCTTTTCATAAGATTCGTGTTCGGCTTTGGCGTAAAAATAACTCCCCACGGACATGGCGAATCCGTCAGCGATGAGGTTAGCAAATCCGAGAATCAAAACGATGGGAAGGGCAAGTTCGGCTCCGGCTGCACCCGCCACAACAGCGTAAGTAGTAATGGTTCCATCAATACCGCCGTAAACGAATTCGGCGATGTATTCTTTCTGGAAACTTAAAAATGTGGTGCGCTTGTGATAAGTGTCTTCCACGATTGTTACGGTGCTTGACGGTAGGGGAAATTCCTCAATCGTAACTTACAATTAATTGAATCGGGAGTCACTCTAATTTGACAATTCAGCAACTAAAAAATTCCAAAAGAAGCGGATTAACTGTTTCCGGCTCCTCGTGCTGCAGCCAGTGGGTCGCCTCATCCAGATAGATGATCTCACCCCTGATACACCGCTCGATACTCGGTTGAGCCATTTCGCGACCCAAGAAGCGGTCTTTCACACCCCAAAGAAGGAGGGTGGAAACTTCAATTTTTCGCTGAGAGTGTCCATTTCCACGGCGCCCCTTCAAAAGCTGAATGCCGGCTCGGTACCAATTCAGCATGGCTGTGAGTGCACCGGGCTGTGACCAAGCCTCTACATATTTTGATATCTCATCTTCGTTGAACGTTCCCCGGACAGAGGTATACTGGAGCGCCTTTCTAGAAAACTCCCAGTCGTTCCGGGACATGGTCCACTCCGGCAGCCATGGAAGCTGATAGTAAAAAATGTACCAGCTCTTTTTCCGCTGGGCCGGATTATTGGACAGATGTTCTCTCATGACGCTGGGATGAGGGCAGTTTAGGACTGCCAGTTTCTCGACCCATGAAGAATAGCGTTGTCCCAGCCACCAGGCAGTAGCACCGCCCCAATCGTGCCCTACGATGCACGCATTCCTACGACCGGCGTATTCTATGAGGCCTATTGTATCCCGGGCGATAAAGTCAATGCGGTACGGTGAGATTCCGGATGGTTTGGATGAGGTGTTATAACCCCGCTGATCGGGTACCATGACACGGAACCCTTTTTCAGCAAAATAGTCGATTTGCCTGTGCCAACAATACCAGAACTCGGGAAAGCCGTGGAGAAAGATAAGTAGTGGCCCATCTTTCGGCCCCGCCTGGACGGTATGGAGTGTAATACCGTTGGTCCGGACGTCTATATGCTGATGGCAAGTTTTTTTCTCCACAATTTGAATCACTCCTCACTGAAAATCAGTTCAGCCTTCACTCCCGTTCTTTTCTATGCAAGTAATTCGAACAACAGTACCTACCATGCAAACGGTAGCGATACCTGTCATCTCTTCGTAAGTGATATTCACCGTCATTCCGTCTCTGAAACTAAAGTCTGGCTCTTCATCATAATCTCCAATCTCTAGAATAGTACTGTCCTCTAACATTATGACAAATCCGCAACCATCCAGATCGCTATAGTCTTCAAGTGTTGCCTTTATGTTGCAGAGTGGTTCTTCCTCATCCTCACAGGCAACAAATATGAACAAAAAAGCAATAAGAAAAAGTTTTCTCATTTTTCTACAGGACCATCGTCCCACCACCAGAGCGGTTCCATCTCCTTCTCTTCAGGCCACAATTTTTTCATCGTGTTGCCATCGAAAAGTTCTCCATTCATCATGACGTATCTGATAGTATTGGTATTCTTAATGTCTTTCAGAGGGTTCTCTTTAAGAATGATCATATCGGCCAGTTTTCCATTCTCGATGGAACCCAGATCTTGACCAACGCCGATGATTTCAGCTCCATGGAGAGTAGCAGCTCTCAGCGCTTCCATTTCTGTCATTCCACCGCTCTGGAGCGCCCACAGTTCCCAATGGTAACCAATGCCCTGAAGCTGTCCGTGAGCACCCACGCCTACACGCCCACCGGCGCGGGTAATTTTAGCGGCTTGGGCCGCCAGCTTCGGGAAAACATGTTCATCATCCCGGAACCAAGGGCGGCGACGCGTCCTCGCCTGCACAATGTTATCGGGTATGTAGCGCTGAATTTTTTTGTTATCGTGAACTTCCGTATTGGTGTAGAAATAGTTCTCCGCCCAAGGACCACCATAAGCCACAAGAAGGGTTGGTGTATAAGTCATACCACTCCGAGCAATGAACTCAACCACATCCTTGTAGAGTGGCACAATAGGAAACGCATGTTCGTTCCCGTGGAAGCCATCGATAGCATGTGTGAGATCTAATTTTAAATCCAATGCTCCCTCCGTTGTAGGCATCATACCCAGTTCGTGGGCAGCCATGGTGACAAACTGACGCTGCTTTCTATTACCTACTACATAGGATTTCAGGTTTCGTGTTCGGTAGTGATCCCGATACCGCTTAATGACACCCTTAGCCTCTTCCATACTCTGGAAGTTGTTATTGGAAAAAATTCCGGGGCCGGTGTTGTAGGCCCGGGGACCGATGATCTGTCCCGTCTCCACCAGATCCTGATAAGCAAACACATCATTGGTGGATGTCTGAACATCTAGGCCGGAAGTCACGCCGTAAACAATGTTAGCAAGGAAACTCCAGTTTTGGAGATCGAGAACACCCTTCCTCACTTCCATCCAGTGGGCATGAGTATCGATAAAACCGGGAACAATCGTCATCCCTGATACATCAAAGATTGCAGCATCGTCGGGAATGCGTACGGTACCGATTCTACCAATGCGTGAGATTCTATTATTTTCGATAACAATATCACAGTTCTCAATAATCTGATTATCATTCATGGTGATAACGCGTGCACCACTTAAAACAATTGTACCGGTAGGTGAATATCGTTCTTTTTCAACAATAACCTCCACAGCTTGAATAAAAGGAGCTTCTTCCAGAAATGGTTTTGGCTCTTCCTCGCCATCTGAATCATCTTCTGTATCTTCACTTTTTTCCTTTTCAATCTCTTCAAAGGAAAGAGAATCAACTGGCATGCTATAGAATGTTGAACCGATGGACCATGTGACCGTTTTCCCGCCATCGTCCCACCCAAAATAGTCAGCACCGATATCAGTCAATTTTTTTACAGGAACTGACGGAGAATTGACGTTGACTGTCGGGGCCGGACCACCGACTTTAGGCACCGCCAGTAAGTAGAGCTGATTTTGTACACTGGCCAGAGCCCAATTACCATTTGGACTCAATTGAACATCCCTTGCCGGTACCGGTTCTGTTGAGAAGTAGTTTCCTTTACCTTTTACATTCAAGTGTTCCCTTCTGTCAGTACCATCAAGGCGGACGGAGATGATTCCATTGCCGCCACTGTAGAGATAAACACGATCGAACTTACCGTCTAGGAAGTGAGGCTTGCCCAAACCCCGTGCAGGAAGTATCATTTTAAAGTCGCTACCATTGGCATCTACACTAACTAGATCCATGGGTGTGTTTGGTCCACCAAATTCACTGGGTGATTGAATTCTCAGATAAGCCGAACCTCTCAAAGCGACAATTCTTTCTCCATCGGGAGTCCATACCGGTTCAGCATAAAAGGCGGGTGTTCTAGTGAGCTTTATGGGGCTCCCGCCACGAGCACGCACTTTCCAAATGTGGCCGCCCGCATGGGCCCACGTCACATAAGCAAGCCATTTTCCGTCCGGTGACCAGGCAGGCTGAAATTCACCTACATCCTTTGATGAAAGACGTTTGGGTGTTCCTACAGGAAATTCCATGGTATAAAGATGGGTAAATGTAGAGAAAGCAAGTTTTTTCCCATCGGGGGATGCAGCGGGATCCATGATGATACGGGACCGGACTGGCCCGTCAGCGACCCTGTAGGGAAAGTTAAGATCCGGACCCATCTCCTGCTCTACTTCGGCCTCAAAAGATATCCGCCGTGATTTGCCGGTGCTGACATTCACACGGTGAATCTGCCCATTATAAGTAAGAATAATTTCCCTTCCGTTGGGATGAAAGGCGTAGCCCGGCAAAAGATCCCGCGTAAAGCGCGACTCTTGATCGTCCCTTTGTACAGGATAGATGAGCCAACTGTCCTCAGCTGTTTCAAGATCGCGAATTCGGAGACCGGTCTTGGTTTTATACCTTGTACCGTAGACCATCTTTTTGCCATCGGGCGAAATTACTGGGCGGATGCCACTTCCCTCATTTCTGGTAATGACATCTTCATCACCGGTGACCATATCGCGACGGGCGATCTGCCACATGGGAAACTGGGCATTGTAGGAAAAACCGCCTATGCGTCGAGCATAATAGATGAACTTTCCATTGGGAGATAGGTCAGCGCCGAGAGCATTGTGTTGACGTCCTCTCGGTGTGTCACCAGCTGGGCTCGCCTTTGTGATCTGCACCCCTGAACCGCCCTTCACGTGGTACATCCACAGCTCAAAAGTTCCCCAACCGGACCGAGATGCGATGACATAGTCGCCATCCGTCGTCCATGTGGGAGAAGCAAAGGACTTGTTGGTATCCTTACTTAGCTGCTTTGGTTCACTACCGTCAGCTCTAGCAATCCACAAATTTTCCGCACCATCACGATCACTGAGAAATGCAATCCAATCACCACCAGGTGAATAGGCCGGCTGTGAATCGAAAGCCATCCCGGAAGTGATACGGGTAGCCTTACCACCTCGGATTGGAAGTGTGTAAAGATCACAAAGGAGGTCAAAGACGATAGTCTTTCCCTCGGGAG
>DCXX01000147.1 GCA_002329125.1 Fidelibacterota bacterium UBA2125
ATCAGGAAGCTTCCTCACTCTCTGGTAGCGTCATTCAGAAGTACACTGAAGGAAGCTGTCGACTCAGATCTACTTCTGCTTGTTGTGGATGCCAGTTCAAGACTGCTGGATGAGCAACTGGAGACGGTAAAGGAGGTGCTTACTTCCATAGGGACCAGAGGTAAAGAGACAGTTGTAGTGGCAAACAAGATTGACTTGCTCACACCTGCAGAATTGCGCGGCCTGAAGGATCGTTTTCCTCATGCTGTTTTTATTTCAGCTCAAAACCACCTGAGACTTGATGCTCTACTTGAAAGGATGAAGAAAAGCTTGGAAAGTTCGTACAAGACGGCGGAGGTTACATTTTCCGCTTCGTTGGGGAAAGAGATTGCTTCAGTCTATGAGCGGGTGGAAGTGCTGGAACAGGATTATCAGTCAGATGGAGTTCACCTTAAGATCCGCGGCAATAGCAGTGTAATTGAACGGATTGTGGCTCAATCAGAGGACAGGGAAGCCTAAATAAAAAACTCCCGAACCGGGGCATTGTTGGAACTCGCTTTAGTCACGGTGGGTACCTCCCGGATGATTCAAGTTTCCTTGATCCCGATAGCAATCAGGAAAGGCCTGCTTTCCTCACCCGAAGTTCAGTTCCCATTTATTATTATTGAAGGTTCCAAAAATGCCGGAACCGGTCCGGGGAATTTTTAAAGAGCTTAACGTCATATTACCCTACCTCGACAAGAAATGAAAGAAAAACTGTCCTGTTATTCTTTTCCATCGGGTTGTTTCTGATCAGATTTGATATTGCTGTATTTGTTGTAGTAGGCGTCGCCCATCTCAGAGAAAAAGCGAAGCACTTTTCCTACCCCGGACGGTTTCTCTATTTCGGACGGATCTTTTGTTCTGTTGGACTTTGACACCCGTTTAATTCCGAAATGAACCAGCGTATCGAAAAAATCCTGAACGTGGGCCAGAGTTTCGCCAAGCCGTTTTGAGAATGAACCGCTCATTGCAAAAAAGACATCATTTCAGTGATTTCGGTTGTGGGAGATTTACAGGCATAATTCTGGCAGACATAAACTGTCGTCTTTCCGTTCATGGCGACCTGTGTTTCAGTGAAAGGGGCGATGCGGACCACCTCTTTTTGCTGGCTGTCTGACGGCTTCAGTATAACAACCTTATTTGGGAGGAAAGATTCTTGGATGCGCCTCAACATTGATCGTGTATCTTCGCTCTGCCTATCGCCAACCACTACAATCTCGTAGGATGGTCCGATACCAAAGTCAACAGCTAAAAGAAGTTGCGTGAAAGCGGTGGGTGATTTTTCTACATTTTCGGAAAAAAGTTTCCCAATGGTGGCAGCCATATTTTCGTATTCGCTCTTTCCGGTGATTCGTCCTAATCGCAGAAGCACCAGTGCTGCCACGGAATTTCCGGAGGGAATGGCACCATCATACAGCTCCTTAGTTCTGACGATCTGCTCCTCACCGTCATCGGCGGTGAAGAAGAAGGCGCCGTTAGTTTCATCCCAGAAGAGGTCAGTCATGGTCTCAGTGAGGAGCAAACTTTCCGAAAGATATTTTACATCAAACGTCGCTTCATAAAGCTCCAGAAGACCCCAGGATAAAAAAGCATAATCTTCAAGATGGGCGGGTAAAGACGATTTACCTTTCCTGTACCGTTTCAGTAGTCGACCATCTTTTCCTTTGAGATTTTCCAGGACAAAATCGGCGGCGTTCCCGGCGGCCTGCGCGTAGGAATCATCATTCAGCACTTGTGCCCCTTTTGCGAATGCAGCAATCATCAGTCCGTTCCAGTCAGTGAGTATCTTGTCATCCTTCAGGGGGTGCACCCTCTTATCTCTGGTGTCGAAAAGTTTCTGACGCATCTTTTCCAGCTTCCCT
Organism: Fidelibacterota bacterium UBA2125; assembly: GCA_002329125.1. Lineage (GTDB taxonomy): Bacteria > Fidelibacterota > Marinisomatia > Marinisomatales > S15-B10 > UBA2125. Next base: position 1,884 of record DCXX01000147.1, read on the forward strand.
TTGAGCTCAGATGTTTCCATATCGCTTTCCTGAGCCACTTTCACGATTGAGTTGGTTAGATGTGGTATGTTTTTTTCTGTGGAATGCCCAGTTGATTCTTCACGGAAATTCCCTTCTTTGGAAAAGTTGTACACTTCACTAAACAGGGTACCGTCACTTTCACCCAGAATAGATTTCACCTCATCTTCAGTCCAGACGTAAAACTTCCCTTCTTCACCTTCACTGTCCGCATCTTCTGCTGAGAAAAAGCCTCCTTCTGATGATGTCATATCTCGAAGGACGTAACTGAATATCTCACGGGCAGTTGTGGCATATTCTTCTTTGCCTGTCACCTGATACGCCTCCAGGTAGGCTATGGCGTTGATGGCCTGATCATAGAGCATTTTTTCAAAATGAGGGAGGAGCCACTCCCGGTCCGTTGCGTAGCGGTGGAATCCAAAACCGACGTGATCATAAATGCCACCTTTTCGCATGGCTTCCAAAGTTTTCTCCACCATCATAAGTGCAGTTGGATCACCTGTTCTTTTGTGATAGCGGAGTAGAAATGAAAGGTTGTGGGCTGTGGGAAATTTCATTCGGCCTTCGAATCCACCGTATTCATCATCAAAATTTTTGAGAAACTGAGCAAAAGCACTCTTCAAAGTTTCTTCTGAGAGATCCTCGGTACCGGAAGGAGAGAAAGAATTTTGGAGGTTCTGAACAACCTGTTCTGCGGTGGTTAAGAGCTTGTTCCTGTCCTCATGCCACATTTTCCCTAAACGCGGCAGTAGATCCATCATACCCATCCGCTGAAAACGGCTCTCTTTCGGGAAATAGGTACCGGCGAAGAACGGTTGCTTTTCCGGTGTCATTAGGATTGTAAGAGGCCAGCCGCCACTACCGGTCAACATCTGGCAAACTGTCATATAAATGTTATCTATATCGGGACGCTCCTCACGGTCTACTTTTATGTTAATAAAATATTCATTCATAAGTGCTGCTACTGTGCTGTCTTCGAACGATTCGTGTTCCATGACATGGCACCAGTGGCATGTAGAATAACCGATGGAAAGGAAAATAGGCTTGTCCTGTTTCTCAGCAGCGGCAAATGCTTCCTCGCCCCAGGGATACCAATCCACCGGATTGTCCTTATGCTGCAGGAGATAAGGACTCTGCTCCTGGGCCAGTCTGTTCATTTTCATTTTCCCCTCAGTTGATTGACAACCGGTGGAAATTATTACAAGAATGAGTGTCCCACCAATACAGGTTATCTTGTTCATGATTGAAGGAGAAATTAATCGCTTGCCTTTCTGTATCCAAGAGGTAGCTGTTGGATTTCCCTCGGTGAAAAGCTAATTTTGCTGACTCTACCTTGAGATTACGGACTCGAGGTTTACCGTAATAATGTATTCAGCATAGGAGTCTTAATGTTTCACTTAACTGTTGTTTTTACTTATCTCTTTATCCTGGTTGGTGTGGGGATCCATAAATCCAGGAAAGTTAAAACTCAAAGTGATTTTGCAGTAGCCGGCAGAAGCCTTACACCTTGGGTATTAGTGGGAACCATGCTCGCAACATGGATCGGTACGGGCTCTATCCTTGGCAATGCCGGAAAGACATATGAGACAGGTATGGCAGCCCTTATCCTTCCCTTGGGTGGTGCCCTGGGAATACTGATACTTACACGGGTGGCTGGGAAGGTTAGGGCATTTGAGAAGATCACAGTGCCGGAGATCCTGGGTGAGCGGTATGGTCAGTCCGCCCGGTTACTGAGTCTCATAGCGTTAGTTATAGCTTACATGGTGATTGTCAGTTATCAGTTCAATGCAGGCGGAGCTGTGTTGGAAACGGTACTGATCGATGAGAACGGAGTTAGCCTGATCAGTGCAAAAACTGCGACCATTATTGCCGCTGTTTTCATCATTGTCTACACGCTTCTGGCTGGCCTATTAAGCGTAGCGTACACAGATGTGGGAAACGGCATCATCATGACGGTGTCTCTTTTAATCGCCTTTCCCATTCTGTGGGTTAAAGCCGGTGGTATGAGCGGCATGGAGACAGCTTTCTTACAGATGGGGAAGCAGGAGCATATGCAATTTTTTGGTGTCTATTCCGTAGTAGATGTGATCAATTTCTGTCTACCTCCGTTTCTCCTTGTCCTGGGGGACGCCAATATGTACCAGCGGTTCTC
>DCXX01000003.1 GCA_002329125.1 Fidelibacterota bacterium UBA2125
CTGAATTTCTGTTCCCGCCTTCGGCTCTGAGTTTCCCGCTCTTTTTCAATCCCTTTCATTTCTCTCTGAAGTTTCGATATGCGGCCACGAACCAGTCTCCGATCGATTTCGATCTGAGTCTCACCGGCGCCGGCCCGGGTGCCGATGCCGCCCATTTGTCGCTCCAGATGAGTCCACATTCGCGTCAACCGCGGAAGCATGTACTCAAGACGGGCCAGTTCCACCTGCGTTTTGGCTTCTCTTGTCCTGGCATGCTGTGTAAATATATCTAGAATAAGGGCTGTTCTATCAATAACCTTAATGGATTCAGCCAATCTCAGGAAGTTCCTCACTTGGGTAGGCGAAAGCTCGTCATCAAATACGATCAGATTTACATCTAGCATCTTGGCCTGATTGACAATTTGCTCTGCTTTCCCTTTGCCGATGAAATATTTTGGGCTGATGCGATTTACTCTTTGTGTAAATCGACCCACAGTCTCAGCTCCCGCCGTTTCAGTCAAAAGTTCTAATTCATCCAGATGCTCTTCAACAACTTCCGGTGAGAGACCGCCTGTGACAACACCAATAAGAAAAGCTTTTTCATTTGATATTTTTTCAATCTCCAACAACAGGTTATTCCTCCCTAACCCGACCAATCCAAGTTTCTGCACTCAATAATACCAGCCCTGAAATGAGGAAAATGTGCCACAGCTCTGTTCCTTTTCTCGCCTCATCTACCGCTAAGACCGGGTCTTCGTCTATGCTGATGACTCTTGCTGAGCCGCCGACAAATAGATCGTTCAGTTGATCTTCTTCCAGACGTCTTGAAGGATCCTCCGTTGAGGCCAGGTTCGCCACAAAGGTTGTGAAGAACTCTCCTCCCAAGGTCACCTCGTAAACACCTGTTATATCCAGGTTTTCTATGATAATCCTTTCTCTGGAATAGTCCGGCACAACTTTTGTTTTGATACCATTGGGCGATCGGATAACAATCTCTTTTGACAAATCTTCCCGAGAAATGGGAATGGTAAGTGTATCTCCTACTGCTACTTCCATTTTGCCGGATACTTCAGACGTGAGGTAAATCAAAATTCTGTGTAACAGCGGCACAAAGATGCCTCGAACAGGTAGGTCAGTCCAGGCAAGGTCGGGTGGTGCTGAAAAGAGAATTATACGTCCGGACCCAACTTCTTTCTCAGTCAAAAATGGTTCGCCGTTCGAGAGTGACAAAATGACCTGAGACCGCCGGAAACCCTTCATCCTGTGATGTGCGAATATTTGCGGCATCTCATCCCGGAGACTATTGGCAGGAAATTCACTGAATAAGGGATGTTTTAAGGCAATGCGGTCAACCGTAAGAAAGTTTTCACCGGCCAAGCGATTTGTGCCGGTGAAGGTTCCAAGATCAAACTCCCTCAACCAATTCCCGCCACCGGAGCTCTCTAATAATTCCCCCAGAAAAATCAAGGCAGAACCACCGTCAGTAACAAATTCTTGCAAAGTTTCAATCTCTCGGGAAGTGAGTTCACCAGGATTAAGCAGTATCACCACATCCTTGTCGGACAAAAGTGTTGCTCCAACAGTGCCAAAGAGGTGCTCCTCCAGCTCAACGACCTGTGTTGTCCTGTTCAGTGCCAATAGTGCCAGTTTGAGAAGAGAGCCGTCGGTTTCGTTCTGCCGGATTACGGCACAGCGGATCTGATCGGTCATACGAAACTGGAAAAACCGCCGGTCGTCATAAGTAAAGTCGTCTTCGGGAATCTCTATTATTCCATGTACAATCCCCGGCTCCCCAGCAAATGCCTGAAAAGCAAAATTCTTCTCATCAAAAGGTTCAAAATCAGAAACCACCTGGCCAGTCCTGGCATCATCAAAGAAAAGTTGAACAGGGACATCTTTTCTCACCTTTCCACCAGAATTGGAAATATAGGTTTCAGCGGTCAGAAGCTGGTTCGGCATTTTGAGTAGAGAGGTGACACCGGCACTTTCAACCCTAAGATTGTTCATTACAGGAGGCTGTGGAAATAGATAGGTGCGCCATTCAGCTGTTGCCGTCAATTTCCAGTCAGATACTGCGACTGGGAAATCGCTGAAAACATATAGTTCCCGGTTTGCAGACTGACCCGATATCTCTTCTTCCCGATCCGACCGTACGATAGCTGAGTCGATAGCAGTCCACAAATTGTCCTGTCCACCAGTAGGCTGGATATTTTGAAAAATCTCTCTTACTCGCCCCATTGAAGTCATTAGCTCAGAAGCGACCCTTTTAAAAGGAGTTGTCTGGTAGGCGTCCAAAGTAAAATCGCCCTCCAAGTTATGAAGAAGATTCAGCGCTGTCTGTTTTGACCTGTCAAGAAGGGTAGATCTTTCCACTTCAGCAGCCATGGTTGCGGAGTTATCAAATAGCATGGCAATCCTGGTGGACTGCCCCACGGTCCCTGCCAGCGGGAAATAACCTATTTTCACCGGGCGGGCGAAAGACAAAACGAGTAGTATAACGGCCGTCGTTCTGAGAATCAGAAGAATAATCTGGCGCAATTTTAGTTTCCGGATTGTGTCGTGCTCCAGCTCCTTGATGAAACGAACGGTACTGAAATCGACACGCTGTGTTTGCCGTCTGCTGATGAGATGAATAATGACAGGAACAGCTGCCGCCAAAAGGCCCCAGAGAAGCGATGGCGCCAGGAAACTCACGCAATCAGATAGAAAAAGGAGATGGTGGTGGCCGCCGAAAGAGGGACAATCAGGTTGTCATCGATAGGGGAAGGTAAAACTTCTGCGACAGTAGCAATTCCCGCTGCGGCCACGGCGCCGGCCCGCGGTAGATCGGGAAGTAAAAAAGCCAATGCCAGTGCCACTATCAGGAAAGTCATCGTTCCTTCAACCGATTTTTCGAATAGCGAGTGGTTTCCCCACTTTCGACCAATGAGTGCAGCTGTTGCATCCGCCAGAGAAAGAATGAGCATAGCAAAAATAGCCACCGGTCTCTCAAAAATCAGAACAGTAAGAAATCCAGCAATAAAGACCGTTGTGGCACCGGTGATTGTATGTTCCTCCGACTCACGCACAACAGCACTGAAAATTAACTTAAAGAATCGCTTAAAAGGCCCCACGTTCATTCTCAACAATTCTCCAAAGAGAAACAGAGCACTCAATCCACCCAACAACCAAAGCATCTGCTCTCTGCTCAAAGAATAATAGTAGAAGATAGGAAATACAGCCGAGCCAAAATGAATCATTTTCCTGTAAAATTCATTTCGGTAGTTCATCGTTTTCGTTTTGGGTCTGATAGTTGGTTATAAACATCATTCAAATCCAGTATGCTTACTGTTACATCAATGGGGACCGGTTTGTCCAGAATAGTTCCCGAAACAATAGATTGTTCAAGTATGGTATAGGGAACAAGATCTTCATTCTGGCGATAGGTGATGCGTCCCAGAGGGAGCTGCGATTTAGCAAGCTGTTGTTTCGCTTTTTCCAAGCTGAGACCAAACAGCTGAGGCATCTGGTAGAAGTCAGGTGGTTTACCTTTGCTAATGATGACTGTGAGGCCACTACCCCGTCGAAGATAATCTCCGGCCCGCGGATATTGCCAGCGGATGACATCGACGGGAACATCTGCATCATATTCGCTGATAAGAGAATCAACCATTAATCCAACCTCACTTAACTCCAACTTCCCGCTGCGGATAGACTTCCCCACAAGATCGGGTATCATTATCATTCTTTCCCGCTCAGCGATAGTCAGACGGACAGTTCGCCCCGGCTTCACCTTTCGCATGGCGTCCGGATACTGATCTATGACTGTACCTGCTGAGTAGGCGCTGGTATATTTCACATCACCCCGCTTGGCAACAAAACCTTCCAGTTCAAGTGTCGACTTTGCCTTTTCAAAAGACATGTCTGTCACATCAGGAAGAAAACGGCCGGCGTCTGAACGGACATAAAGAGGCATGACAATTTTATCCAAGAACAGTAAGCCGATGGCGCCCACAATGAACGCTATCACAGCATAGCGGGAAACCGTTTTCATCAGTTGCGCCTCAAAATTACTGCAAAAACGCCGTCCATCCCATGTTCTGGCGGAAAAGTGCTGAGCGCTCCCATATTATCAAGAAACCTCGACGGAACTCGTCCTTCAGCCGATTGTACTGAAAACGATGGATTGTCGGCTAAAAAACTGTCCACCACACCCCAATTCTCTTCAGGCTCAACTGAACAGGTGGCGTAGACCAGTTCTCCTTCCGACTCAAGGAACTGAGCTATATGATTGATAATTCTTTTTTGCACAGAAACCATTTCGTCGAGGTCAGATGGACGTCTGCGCCATTTTAGATCAGCCCGTTTGGCCATGACACCGGTACCGGTACAAGGTGCGTCGATGAGAATTTTATCGGAAACCTGAAAAGAGTCAGCTGTGGCATCCTTCTGTTCTACGTTGACAGAATTGAGTTTCAATCTCTTCATTGATTCTTTCAATAGCGCATGTCTGTCAGCATCCACATCAAACGCATAAATCGAACCACTGTTCCTCATGAGCTCCGCCATATAGCCGCACTTTCCCCCGGGAGCTGCACAAACATCAAGAACGGAGTCACCTTCAGTTGGTTTCAAAAGATTTGTAACCAACCCGGAAGAGACATCCTGAAATGAAAAATGACCCTCATTGAACTGGATGCTTGACCTGATTTTTGACACTCGGTGAACGGTGTAAAACTCTGGAATAATTTGTTTCGGCTCCCACTGAACCATACTTTCCTCCAGAAATTTTTCAAACGCCTCCTTCTCGGTTTGGAGTGAATTCATGCGAACGGTGAGGATTGGAACTGTATTGTTCCACTCGCAAAATTGGATCGTCCGTTCCCAGCCTAAAGAATCTATCCACCGGCTAATCATCCATCCTGGGTGGGATAGTAGAGCTGCCATCTGATGAATGGGCGTTTCTGGAGAGAGTGCTTTCTCCACGGATGTATCTGCTTTACGGATCTTTCGGAGAAGTGCGTTTCCGAGGCCCGCTGCACCCTTCCCCCGCTTCCGCTTCGCAAGCTCCACCGCTTCATTCACTGCCGCAAAGTCCGGGACTTGATCTCTGTAGAGGATTTCATATGTTCCCAGCCTCAGTATATTCCTGAGAGTGTTGTCAGCTGTTTTATAGTTGCCTCTAAAAAGAGAAATGATAATATGATCAATGTAGCCACGGTGACGGATAATATCCTGTACAAGATGAGTAATTTCTGGCCGCGACTTAAAGGATGTTTCATTGGAAGCAAAATAATTTTCAAAAATTGTAGAAAGTCTATTGAAGCTACGATCAAATTTATCGAGAATTCTAACAGTGTGTTCTCTCGCCGAAAGCTTATTTGCCAAGACGATCTCCCACCCTCAACTGAGTGCCGGCAAGAAATTCCCTACTGATCATCCGCCTTTTCCCTTCCGGTTGAAGTTCCTGAATAACCACACTGCCGGAACCGCACCTTACCATAAACGATGTTTTATTTAGAGAAATAACTTCCCCGGATGTCTTCTCCCCCGCCAAGGAGAGTTTACACCTATAGATTTTCAGGCGGCGACCGGCCAGAGATGTGTATGCGCCTGGAGTAGGCGACAGAGCACGAACCTGATTTCTCACACTAACAGCAGATTTGGTCCAGTCTATCTCTAAATCTTCAGAGGTGATCTTGGGTGCACGGCTGGCATTGCTGTCATTCTGAGGTTTCGGTGAAGCCGTACCGCGTGCCAGACTGTCAATTGTCTCTACAAGCAAATGGGCCCCTAGCTGTGATGCACGGAGAGAGAGAGATCCGGAATCGTCTTCGGGGAAAATGCCCAGAGGTCTAGTCATTAAAATATCTCCACTATCCATCGCAGGAGAGAGGAGAAATGTTGTGATGCCTGTCTTCACATCACCGTTCATTAACGCCCACTGGAGAGGTGCGGCGCCCCGGTATTGCGGCAGCAAAGAAGGATGAAGATTCACTGACCCTATTTTCGGAATCTGTAATACCGTTGAGGGTAGCAGACGAAAGGCCACAACAGAAAAAAGGTCAGCCTTCAGCTCCTGGAGTTGTGAAATAAAGAAATCATCTTTCAGTAATGATGGCTGAATTAATGGCAAAGCATAATCAGATGCCCTTTGAGCCACCATAGTGGGCGATACCGATTTTCCCCTGCCTCGGGGCTTGTCAGGGGATGTAACCACCGCCACTACTTCATGCTCTGATACCATTATCTCATTCAGGGACGGGACGGCGAAATCCGGATTCCCCATAAAGACAATGCGGAGTGGATTCAACAGGTTACGGTCTATGAAATTGAGACCTCAGGAGTGTTACGATGCCAGCTCTTTCAACTGCTTCCGGATTCGATGTTTATCCAGCTGAGAGGCGTGATCGATGATTAGAAGGCCGTTGAGGTGATCCATTTCGTGCTGAATAACTGTTGCCATAAGACCGTCAAACTTTGCTTCATGATGATTTCCTTCCAAATCCTGATAGGCAAATGTCACTTTTTCGGAACGGGTTACATCTACACGAACACCCGGGACACTCAAGCACCCTTCCTCTATAGATTCGGAACCTGACCGCTCAATAATCTGTCCATTAACAAAAGTGGAAGGGGGACAATTTTCATCAGCGTGAGAAATATCGATCACCATCACATTAAGATCGACACCGATCTGGTTAGCAGCCAGGCCAATACCCTCCTCTTCATACATGGTATCAAACATGTTTGGAACCAAGTCTCCGATAGCCTCGAAATCTTCCACGGGTTCAACGACTTTTCTAAGGATTGACTCACTATATGTCACAACCGGAAGCGCTGCCATCAAGCTTCCTTCTCTATAGATGAGCTTAGCCCGGATATGGCTGATTTGCTCACCGTAAGCTTCACATGCTTATCCACAGTTAGGATAACAGTAGAATTCTTTTCCTTGAAACCGGTGATCGTGCCGTGTATCCCGCCAGATGTAACAACTTTATCACCCTTTTTGAGGTTTCCCAGCATAACCTTACGATCTTTCTGCTGTTTCATTTGTGGCCGGAGCATGAGAAAATAGATGACAAGAAGGATGAGGACGAAAGGTAAGAAACCGAGGATCCCTCCTCCGGAAGATGTTTGTGCGTACAGGTAATTCACGTTATAAATCCTCTCTGTTGGCCGGCGAAATTACACCCCCCGTCGTCGATTTCAAAGTTTGCCGGGAGACTGTTTCTGGGAAAAGAAAATCCCAATCTAATTCAAAACGGATAAACCGTCCAGAATCAGGCTGGGATAGACTTCACCACTCTCGAAAGAGCGGTCTTACTTATGCCGTCCCGGTTAAGTGCCTATCTATTATTATATATTGTCACAAAGAGAAGCAGTGCTATTATGCCTGCTACGCCTTGCGACGAAAAATCGCCGACTAAATCGGCGATATTATCAATGACACCCGTTGTTCCGGGAAAGAGGATATCAACTACGACGCCCACCATAATGACTGCGACGCCGAAATCGACGACTTCTTTACCCCAACCACTGATGGCCTGTAGTGCATTCCTAATCATAGGTTAAATTCTCCCTATTATCTAGCGAGGTTAACTGAATTGAGTGATATTAATGTCAGTTTTGAGTCAGCATTGATCGTCCCCCCCTTCATGGAAGGGACGAATCTGCTTCAGGTTACAAGTAACCTAGTTACTGCCCCAAATAGACATAAAGACCACGAAGGCAACTAACCCTGTAATGCCATTGTCTGTAAAAGCCCCTACAAGATCGGCCACATTATCCACGATTCCCGTTGTGCCAACGCCAAAAAGCGCGTCAACTACGAGAAAGACCATCGCTAAAGACAGCCCCAGGCTGACGAAATCGCCAAACCATCCGCTAACCGTGGAGAAAGTATCTTTCAAACTAGCCATTGTGATCCTCCTATTAGGTTATTTGGTAATCACTGCGTGCACCAATCCCGCTCGTCCACTCATTTGACGAAGACAAAGATAGGAACACTATTCTAATGAAAGTTTTACAGAGTGAAAAGTGTGGATTTAGTTCCGAGGTCATTTTCCCCACAAATCGAGGAAAGCCTACCCCAAATTTGGCTAAATATCAAGAAAAAAGTGATCTAAGTACTTTTTTGTTTCTAGACCTCCTGATTGATTTTCCCGCTATCTCTCCTTAGTTTGGCTCTAGAGAGCCCGTCAGTAACTTTTTCACAGCTCCCCCCATTGGTAACTTCGGAAAGCTCAGACAGGCTTAGACAGATGATTACCTTATGTGTTAACGGGTGTTAACGAATGTGTTAACGCCCCCCAATTTCAACTTTATGCTTCTCAAGCTAAAAACTCGACCGCAACCTGAAAACGAACGAGGTACGGTTGTAATGATATAGCGCACACATTGTTAGCAAATTTTTTATTGAGGTAATTGAAATACTTCTTCCACAGTGCAATTAAGAGTTCTTGCGATTTTCAATGCAAGTACTGTAGATGGCACATATACTCCATTTTCTATTGCGTTGATACTTACCCTTGATACACCAGCACTTTCAGAAAGTTTTTCCTGAGTTAAACCAGCAGACATTCTGAGTTGTTCAAGATTGTTTAAAAGCTTTTTATGGTGTTTGCCCACTTTTTAGCTCTCTTCAAATTTTTCAACTGCATTGGTCAGTTCTTCGCTCGTATTTGGGTAGAGATATCCAGCAACCATAGTGCCTACCCCTATGGCACCAACCAATAGCCCAACACCTTTAAATAAAGCTCCCAGCACGGTAAAGCCAAGAAGATATATACCAATTCCTACAAAAATGGTGATTACTCCTCCTCTACGGTAATCTATCGGCTCCTTTTTTCTTTCATCTAAAATATTCAGAAATTCTTCCGCTCTAGAGGGGTCATCCATATGCTTGGCTATCTCTAAAACGGTTTTGTTTTTGTCCTTTTGGTCAAAATAAAGCCAGACAAATACCCCTAAAGGGACAGCACATCCCATCACGATTGCAACTATTGGTATTATTAGTTCACTCATAGTTTCTCCTTAATTAATGTAAAGTTTACCTTACATATTAATGATGTAAAGTATACTTTACAATAGTTAATCTGTAATAAGCCCTAATAAAACCCTTGTTTTCGACGTTGGCTTTTGTTTGTATTCTATTCTACCACAAACAGTCAGAAGAGGTAAAACATAGTTTACGCTTTTTGGTAACCTCCTCAAGGCTCATTCCTTGTTCCTACTCAATCCAACCGATCTCCACAGATAATAGATGGTAGGGATGACAAGCAATGTAAGAATTGTAGATGTGATCATTCCGCCTACCATGGGTGACGCAATACGCTTCATCACTTGCGATCCGGTGCCGTGTCCCCAGAGGATGGGCAGCAGTCCTGCAATAATAGCCGTTACAGTCATCATCTTTGGCCTGACCCTTTCCACTGCTCCCTCCATGACCGCTTCGTAGAGATCTTTCAAGGATCTCATCTCTCCCTGTTTTACTCTATCTTCGTAGGCATGATCCAAATAGATGAGCATCACCACTCCCGTTTCCGCCGCTACACCGGCCAGAGCGATGAAACCGACACCCACCGCCACACTCATATTATATCCCAGAAAGTACATGAACCAAAATCCGCCTACGAATGAAAACGGCAGTGACAGCATGACGATAAGACTCTCCGTGACATTCTTGAAATTGAGATAGAGCAATAGAAAGATAATGAGGAGAGTCACCGGCACAACAATCCTCAGTCGCTTCGCCGCCCTCTCCATATATTCGTACTGCCCACTCCAGACAACAGAATATCCCTCGGGGAGATCGAGCTCCTTTTTCACGGCCTGCTGAGCCCGCTTCACGTATGTTCCTATATCGATCCCGGAAATATCAACGTATACCCAGGCGGTACGCCTGGCGTTCTCACTTTTGATAACAGGGGCCCCTTTCCGGATGCGAATATCAGCCACCTGACTAATGGGGATCTGGGCTCCGGTAGGTGTGGGGATGATTACCCGTTTTAGCTTGCTGATACTGTCGCGCAGTTCCCTACTGTAGCGGACATTGATGGGATATCTCTCTAGTCCTTCTACTGTGAAGCTGACATTCATGCCGCCTACAGCTGACTGGATGATGTCCTGCACGTCACCCACTGTCAAACCGTACCGGGCCACCTCATCCCGGTTGATCTCAAAATCGAGAAAGTTCCCACCGGTCACTTTATCGGCAAAAGCACTTAAGGTGCCGGGTAGCTTCTGAACTATCGTCTGCACCCTTGCTCCAAGTACATTGAGAGTGTCAAGGTCGACTCCCATGAGCTTTATGCCCACCGGGGTCTTGATCCCCGTACTGAGCATATCAATCCTAGTCTTTATGGGCATGGTCCAGGCGTTGGTGAGGCCGGGAAACTGAATGGCGGCGTTCAGCTCTGCCACCAATTCTTCTGAGGTCACGGCGCGGTGCTCGGGCCAGACCCACCGGAAGGGCGGCGCCAGCCAACCCGGCATCCACTCCGAATACCAGCGCGAGACTGCTTTTCGCTCTGGCCAGTCGTCCGGCTGCTTCAATGTAATGGTTGTCTCAATCATACTCAGCGGCGCCGGATCCGTAGCGGTCTCGGCGCGGCCAATCTTCCCGAACACCCGCTCCACCTCCGGAAACGTGCGAATGATCTTGTCCGTCTGCTGCAGGAGTTCCCTTGCCTTAGTAATGGAGATTCCGGGATCAGTAGTCGGCATGTAAAGCTGATCCCCTTCGTTCAGCGGCGGCATGAACTCGGAACCGATGTTTCTCACCGGTATGATCGTGACGGCCAAAATGACCGCCCCGATGGCCAGTGTCGTCTTTCTGAATTTCAGTACAAACCGGATACACGGCCGATAGACACGAATCAGGAAACGGTTGATGGGATTCTTCTCCTCGGGAAGAATCTTCCCTTTGATGAGGTACCCCATGAGGACAGGAACGATAGTAATGGCAAGCAGCGCCGACGCGGCCATGGCGTATGTTTTCGTGAAAGCGAGCGGTGTAAACAAACGCCCCTCCTGAGCCTGAAGCGAAAAAACGGGAAGGAACGAAAAAGTGATGATGAGCAACGAGTAAAACAGAGCGGGGCCGACCTCCTTGGATGCGTCAATCATTGTCTGCCAGTGGTCGCCCTTGCCACCGTTGCGTTCAATATGTTTGTGCGCATTCTCGATCATGACGATGGCAGCGTCCACCATGGCGCCGATGGCAATGGCGATCCCCCCTAAAGACATAATATTTGCGTTAATCCCCTGATAACGCATGATGAGGAAAGAGATGAGAATCCCCACAGGGAGGGTAAAGATAGCCACAAAGGCGCTGCGAAAATGGAGAAGAAAAACGACGCAGACCAGTGCTACAACGACGCTCTCCTCAAGAAGTTTTTCTTTTAGGTTATCAATCGCTCGCTCAATAAGGAGAGACCGGTCATAAGCCGGCATGATCTCCACCCCTTCCGGCAGTCCTGATTTCAGATCGTCGATCTTCCTGCGCACGTCCTCGATGACCTTCAGTGCATTCTCCCCGTATCGCATGACGATGATCCCCCCCACTGTCTCGCCAAGCCCATCTCTGTCGGCTAAACCGCGACGGAGATCAGGACCCAGATGGATGTTACCGACGTTTCTCAGAAGAATTGGTGTTCCGTTCCTGTCCACTCCAAGGGGAATCTTCTTCAAATCATCCAGGGAGCGGATGTAGCCTAGACCCCTCACCATGAATTCCGTTTCTGACATCTCTATCAGTTTACCACCTACATCATTGTTGCTTCTCTGAATTGCCATCCTGACCTTATTGAGAGGAATGTTAAAGGC
>DCXX01000009.1:0-39328 GCA_002329125.1 Fidelibacterota bacterium UBA2125
CTCAGTGAAATGAATATGGCCTTTCATGAGGGTGACAAGGCATTTAGAACAATACCGGCCAGCCGTGAACTGGTTGCTCAGTATATGTTCCTCCATGAGGAAGAGTTTGAAGCGTTAACCAACTTTGATTATTCCGGTACACGCCTGGCAGGAAGGATAGAAGATGTTGATTCACGCCGGGCTGAAGAGATCATCGATGAAGTTATGCTTTGGTGTCAAGAAAATCTGCAAGAGAACCTTGATGTTAAGCTGACAGGAACCACTCTAATGGCACTGAGGATCAACCAGTACTTGGTAAAAAATCTTGTGGTGAGCTTCTTCATAGCTTTCGGGGTTATTTTTATATCCATGGGTTTTCTTTTCAAAAGCATAAAACTAGCGTCTCTATCAATGATACCGAATTTCATTCCTTTGCTCCTTATGGCGAGTGTTATGGGCTTTTTTCATATTAAACTGCGACCCACAACTGCTATGACGTTTGCCATTGCTTTCGGAATTGCTGTGGATGATACTATCCATTATCTGGTGCGGTTCAGGCAGGAGCTTTTTGCTCACGGGGGCAAATTCCGGGAAGCCAATGAGCGGACACTTCTCACAACCGGGAAGGCGATCATTTCCACTTCTATTATTCTCAGCGCTGGTTTTCTTATCATGGTTACATCCAATTTTCTTCCCAGCAGAGATTTCGGTTTTCTTTCAGCAGTCACAATGCTGGGAGCACTCTTAGGGGACCTTTTTTTCCTCCCTGCCATGCTGACCCTGGTGAGGCCAAAGATCCCCAAGGTCCACACTGAGTCGAACGACCTTTAATAAAAAAGAGCCCCGTTCTTGGGGCTCTTCAATTTCCAATCTTAGTCTATGACGGTTATTAGAGGAATGAAATTCCCAGGATCATCATTAAGCCAGTAACCATTTGGAAGTAGATGGTGTTGGCACATGTAGTGGCCAGTTCACGCTTTTCAAAATCCAGGAACACTTTGTAGGTAAGGTAAACCGCCCCGGGAGCTGCTAGCATTCCGAGAAGAGCACCTCGAGAGACTATGTCATATGTGAATAGCAGATACATGGCCAAGAAAGAACCGGCCATGAGGCCGAGGTAACCCCACCGAGCGTTTCTAATTCCGAGAGTTGCTACCAAGTGTATCTTTCCAGTGGCGATGTCAGTTGGTGTATCCGGGAACTGGTTGATCCAGAGGATGGCCGTTGTAAGCAGTCCCACAGGAATGCCCAAAAGAAAGGCGTCCCAGCTGTGGACACCAGTGAGAGCAAAAACTGCCCCCATAGTCAATATTGGGCCGAACAATAGGCCAATTGATATCTCTCCTAAACCCCGGCGGGCCGCTAGTTTGAAAGGCGGTGCTGTGTAGAAGAATCCGCCCACGGCGCCGGCTGCCCCGTACCAGAAAAGGTCCATTCCCCTAGCCCAAGGACCGAAGATAACAGCAGTACCGCAGACCGCTGCCAACAGAAGAAATGAACTTGCAAGCTTGGACAGGCCGTTCTCTGAAATAAGATCCAGCTCAATGGCCCGTGATCCACCGGAATATTGAAGAAAGTAGTCGTTGTTGGCTTGATCTGTACCAGATTTCCAATCGAAGTAGTCGTTAAAGGTGTTAGCGGAAAGGTGAAGGAAAGAAGCTCCCAAAAACACCAAACCAAAAAGAGGCCAGTCGAAAGCACCAGTGCTGGAAAGACCGCCGTTGTAGGCCCAGACTGAAGCGAGGATAACCGGAATCCATGTTGCTGATAGAAAGGGGAGGCGGGTGATAACAAGTGCGGATAGCATTTTCAGCCACCACGGGTCCTTTGGCATAGTTTCGGCAGGATCAGCCCCTTCTAAAACTCTGGTCTGTCCGCAATAACCTATTTGAATTTTTTCGCCGTCTACTTTCTTGTAAGTTGGTGTGATTCGGACCTCGGCTGGGATGGGGGAACCATCCTTGTGTACAAATGTGGTGTCGGACTTAAACTCACCTTCATTACTGGCCTTGTCTAGCCAGGTTTTCACATGTCCCAGCACAACGTTGCCTGGAGAAAATCCGGAGACACGCATTTTCCCTATAACTTCATCGGCCCTGTAGCCAAAAATCTTTTCTGCACCCTCATTAAAGGTTTCAACCCGACCTTCCATATCGCATGTAATTACAGATATAGATTCTTTTTCGCTATCATCCATTTCACGGGTCCATTTTCTCTCTTGATCGCTCATAATGCCATTCCTCTAATTGGTTAAATGGGCCGAGAATTTAGTGACTGTTCCCTCCGCTTTCAATGGGAAAGGACAGGAAGAGATTCTGCAAAAGGGATGATCCACCCCGAAATCAAATTTTTGCCACCAAAGGCGGGTTTTGTTCTGGAGTCTCCGGTTGATTTTGGGGTACCAGTAGCCTTCTATAATATTCAAATCTTTTGTTTGTGCCGTGCCAGTTGTCAAATCTTTGGAGAATTTGGACTGAACCTGTGAATCGCTGTGATACACCTTCTCTCACATGTCCTGAAACATATTTAAAACCTTTTTTTTTGGCCCAGCTTAGGTAAACCCTCTTCAGCGTCTTGGCGAAGCCGCTCCCTTTATATTTTTGAAAAACAACAAAAGCATAGGTATAAAGTGTATTCTTTTCCCCCAAATTTCTGTCACATTGAAAGGATGGGTCATTGGAAAAATATTCTAACGGTACACCAATGATATAGCCGATGATTTCACCGCTTTGTCTGGCCACAAAAGGTAAAGTGTGAGGGTAGTTGAAATATTTTCTAATACTTGTTTTAGTAAGTCGGACATCCTCAGTGAATTCTTCTACAAGATGCTCAGAAATCAAAATCAGCTGAGGGGTGTCTTCTTCGCCCACATGTTCCATCAGTTCAATTTGAAAATTAAGAGAAGATGAAGCGATAATCCTGGAGCGGGTTTTTTCCGCGATCTCTAATGTAAGTTGCTCTCCGGTTTTATCTGCTGGGTCAGCCATATTAATATCTTATCTATTCAGCAGAATAAGCTAGGATTCAGAATGACGCAACGCTTTTATTGTGTCAAATGCCGATATCCAACTGTCCGTTGCTTCCCGTCAACACTACTCTGTAACTTTATAGTGTTGAAAACTTTTACTGACAGGCTTCAGGAGGCCGTTGAAAGCCATAATTCGCGCCTATGCGTTGGTCTTGACATTGATGCTCAAAAGATTAACCCTGAATCACCACCGCCTCTGGTTGAACTAAAAGAATTTACTGGGAAGATCATCGAGTCTACGCTGGATCATGTGTCTGCCTATAAGTTAAACCTGGCTTTTTATGAGGCATATGGTTCTAAAGGGTTTAAATGGCTTGAAGAGACCATGGAGATGATTGGCGACAAACGCCTTACCATTGGCGATGCAAAACGGGGTGATATTGGAAATACTGTACAAAAAAATTCAACAGCACTCTTTGACCACTTTGGTTTTGACGCTATTACCGTATCGCCTTACATGGGTCAAGATTCTCTGGAACCATTTTTAGAGCGTCCCGATCAGGGGGTGTTTGTTCTTTGTCTAACTTCCAATCCCGGTGCGCGGGACATTCAGCTTGCAGAAGTGTCAGGTGTGGCAGTCTATAGGAGAGTCATCTCCATGGTGAAGGATTTGAATGAAAATAATAATTGTGGTCTGGTTATAGGAGCTACTAAACCGGAACAAATGGCGGATATACGTTTAGAGGCGGGGGATATGCCTTTTCTCATCCCTGGTATAGGGGCACAGGGAGGAGATCTGGAGGCCAGTGTCCATGCTGGAAACAGTAACGGAGTGGCACTTATTAATGTATCCCGGTCAGTCCTTTACGCTGCGGATCCAGGTTCCGCAGCGATGGATTATAATACAAAAATCAACGAGATACTTGGTGGTTTAAAAGGACCCTGACCATGGATATTAGTAGTATAATGAATGAAACAGGAGCGGTGTTAAAAGGCCATTTTCAGCTAACTTCAGGAAGACACAGTGATACCTATCTGGAAAAGTTTCGCCTTCTGGAACGACCTGAGATAGTAGAGGAAGTGGGCAAGCAGATGGCCAAAGCTGTTAAAGGGATCGATGTGGATGTTGTTCTTGGGGCGGCTGTTGGTGGGATTTTAATAAGTAGTTCTACGGCAAATGCTTTCGGGAAAAAGGGGATTTTTGCAGAGAGGGTGGATGGTGAGCTCAAATTACGGAGAGGATTTAAGCTTGCTCCGGGTGAACAGGTATTGGTGGTGGAAGATATTGTTACAACCGGCGGATCAGTCCGGGAGCTTTTGGATATTGTTGAAGCTTTCGGCGCCGACCCTGCCGCCGTGGTATGTCTTACCGACAGAACTACTGATGGCATTGATTTTGGGTGTCCAACAAAAGCATTAATCAGATTCCCTGCCGTTTCTTGGGATCCAGAGGCTTGTCCACTTTGTGTACAGAACGAACCATTAACTTCGAGAGGAAGAACAGGTAAATGATCAAAATTAGTGTTATAACCAAATTGTCACTTTTTCTTATGACAGCAATCTTTCTATCTTGTGTTCAAAAGCCGGAAGAATATGCTGTTATTCACACTGATGAGGGACAGATTGTTTTGAAGTTTTTTCCTGATGTTGCTCCGAAACACGTAGAAAGTTTCAAAATTTTAGCCCGGGATGGATACTTTAACGGTACCTCCTTTCATCGCGTAATTCCCGGTTTTGTGATTCAGGGTGGAGACCCCAACTCTAAAGACGGTGACAGATACAACGACGGAACCGGTGGTCGTGCCGGAAAATACTATGGTGTAGGAGAAGAAGATAATCCTGATTCCTGGATGCTTCCTGCCGAATTCAATGATCGTCCACATAAACGCGGCACTCTTTCCATGGCCCGATCTTCTCAGGAAAATAGCGCAGGTAGCCAGTTCTTTATCTGCGTTGACGATTTGCCTCAATTGGACGATAAGTATACCGTCTTTGGAGAAGTTATTGAAGGGTTGGACACTGTTGATCGAATTGTGGATACGCTGACGCCACGCAAGCGTAACTCCAACTACCAAAGGCCTGATGGTGATAATCCCGTTTTTGGAATGTTTATGGATGTTACCATTGGTACGGCTGAAGAACTGAAGCTGGACCTGTCTATTTAATTTCATTAGCGAATAATTGTTATGAGTCGATCTTCTTCAGTATCGTTAAGGTACTGCCTTCTCATTCTCTTACTGTCTATTTCCTGTGAAATAAATTCCTCAAAATGGCCCACAGCAGGATGGCCGGAATCAACGCCTGCGGCCCAAGGTATGAATTTGGGAAAACTTTCTTCTATGGATAAAGAATTTGCAAGCGGTAAACACGGTTATATCGACGGAATGTTGGTCATCAGAAATGGTCATATCGTTTATTCAAAAAAGTATGATCAGGATTATGAAACTCCTTTCAAGGGTACAAACACGGGACCTGGTCAGTATAATTATTACGATCCTGATTGGCATCCTTACTACAAAGAAACTGAGCTTCATTCTATGCAATCTATTAGTAAGAGTATTACCTCCGCGATCGTAGGAATTGCTATTGCCCGAGGAATTATTCCAGATGTAAATGTGAAAATGAGCAGTTATCTGGGAGATTTTTCAACTCCCGATTCAGATCACCGAAGAGAAAATATGACCCTTGAAGATGTTCTCACCATGAGGACAGGCATCAAATGGGATGAATCGACAGTCCCTTATACAGATTTGGCCAACAGTTGTGCCGGTATGGAGCAGAGCCATGATTGGATACAGTTTGTTGTGAGTCAGCCCATGGCTGCCGAGCCCGGTGATATCTTTGTTTACAACAGCGGTGCTACCATGCTGCTTTCTCAGATGATTCGCAAAGCAACTGGACTGGAGGTAGATGAGTACGGTCAGAAATATCTTTTCGAACCTTTGGGTATTAAGGAGTACTTCTGGAAAAGAACTCCCAGAGGTCTTACTGACACAGAAGGAGGTCTCTATCTGAAGCCTGAAGACCTGGCAAAGATTGGCTATCTGTTTCTCAAGGACGGTATTTGGGAAGGGCGCCGCATTCTTCCGGAAGGTTGGGTCAAAGAATCGGTGACACCTAGGGTTGAGTTGGCATCCAGCAAGACACGCTACGGTTATAAGTGGTGGCTATTACCATACAAAGAGGGTAAGTATGCCATCACGGGCCTCGGCTACGGAGGTCAGAGACTTATAGTTATACCTGAAAAAGAATTGATTGCAGTTATTACAGGATGGAATATCTATGACAAGTCTTCTCTAAACGCCAGCTTTGTTCTCAATCGTCTACTCCAGGCGTTTGGTCCAGATTCATAGCTGTCATAGGATGAGTCATAAACTGAAAATCGGGATTGCACTGGGTGGTGGTGGCGCTCGCGGAGCTGCGCATATTGGTGTACTACAAGCGTTGGAATCCCACGGAATCGGCATAGATACGATTGCAGGAACCTCCGCCGGTGCGGTGATCGGTGCCATGTACGCCGCCACGCTGAATAGTGACTGGGTGAGGCAACACTACCTCGACTATTTAAATAGTGACACTTTCCGTACTATGGGAATCCATCACCTTCGGAGAGATACTCCCGAAAAAGATTCCTTCTTTCAACAGATTGGCAGATTTGTAAAGGATCGACTAGTGATCTCGCTGGCGGTTCACCGGCACGGCATTGTGGATAGAGGAAAACTGACTCAGGGCATTCGCTATCTGTTGCCCGTCAGTTCATTTAATGAACTGAAGATTCCGCTGACCATTACATCTACCGATCTTAACAGCGGAAAGGAGATAGTCACATCCAGTGGTGATCTGGTGGAAGCAGTGGTGGAAAGTTCATCCATTCCTGGATTCATAAAGCCTTTGGAAGAGAAGAACAGACTCATTGTAGATGGTGCTGTGGCGGCGCCGGTACCCGTGAAAGCACTTTTGACATATAAGAACGATGTTTCCATAGCTGTGGACATTGCCCGGAGAGAAATGAAACCTCTTAAGGAATTTTCTTTGCTGGAACTTATGTCACGAGTGGGTCAGGTGACAGGTGTGAAGCTTGCTGATGAGCTTGCTTCTCAGGCTGATGTTTTGATCCAGCCCGATGTGGGGGAGGCACACTGGTCAGAATTTTCACAATCAGAAACTTTCATCATAGCTGGTCAGGAGGGAGCGAAAGCGGCTATTCCGAAAATCAATAAACTACTAAATGAGCGATCCGGTTTACGCTATCGACTCCGGAAGAGTCTTGGATTTAACTAACCGCGACGTACCTGGAATAGTTTCTGAGTAGACTCTGGCTACTTGCCGGTTGTACTGCCTAAAAGATTCTCCGCCATAAATTGTCTTGAGAATTCAAAGGCAGCATCTCGCGCTTCGGGATTTCCTCCGAAAGTTGGTCCACGATTAGCGCAAAATGCGAGGGCGATTTTTTGCCGAAGAGGCGTTATCATAGGTATATCAAAAAAATTCATCAGTATAGCGCCATCGGCTCGCATTCGGAACTGGCAATCGGTCAGTATGTAACCCTTATCCATCACTTCAGGCGGCTTTAGGCGGTCAAAGGAGTGGTGGGCGTTGGGATAGACGGTAACGTTTGCTTCAGCGCCGGCAGCCTTCATATCAGCAACCAGATCCTCACATGCCGCTGCGGGAACCCAATTATCCAATTCACCAATGAGGATATGGATTGGAACGTCACTGAATTCAACAACTTCAAGATCTGTAATGCAAGGAGGATAAATTGATAAATGTGCCTTAAAGCTGAGGTGAGAGGTAATTGCATTTTTCAGAGGCTGCCAAGCGCTGAAAAGTGCCACGGAGCCGCCAAGGCTCCATCCTGTAATGGCTACACGATTTAAATCAATACGGGGATCGTTTGCCAGAACAGCCAATGCCTTATAAGCATCCAGAATCATCATGGCTGATGTTACTTCCACTTGTGTTCCCACTGTAGATGTGATGTCACGACTGGCAAAACTTTTTAACTCAAAGGTTGCCATACCCATATCACGGTACATCTTCAAATATTCAAGATGATGGTTCGACCATGCCAAACTGCCTGCCACACCAATAACCATTGGTAAGTGTTTCTGCTCTACCCCTTCAGGAAATCTGAGAATTCCGTAAACCTCTTGAGGCTCCTGGTTTTCCAGGTCTGTGATAACGTGATAGAATGAGAACGGATTTGAACTGGTAAACTCAATGCGCTCACCTTTTTGCTGAGCAAAAGATGCGGTTATGAGAAAGGTTATAATGAGAGAGAATTTCACTCTAGAGGGTATACTACAAAGATTTCTTTTTGAAACAAAGTAACAAAGATTAATAACACCCCCAGTTCAATTTGATCTATCGGGCATTTTCGGTAAACTGCACCTTAGATTAAGGAGTATGAGTATGTTGAAAAAATCAATTTTGTTTTTTGTTGTTTCACTCTCAGTTTGGTCCTGTTCTGTAGATACAGAGAGCACATCAATTCTTCATCCCTCTGAATATTTTGGGCGTAAGATCGGGGACCCCGGTGTTTTGATCCCTCACTCAAAGATACTTGAGTACTATCGTTTCATGGAAGAGCGGAGTGACAGAGTGAAAGTTGTGGAAATAGGTGAAACCACTGAAGGTCGGCCGTTCTATTATGCCATTGTTACCTCACCGGAGAATCACGCCCGCCTTGATAATTTGATTAATATGAATAGCAAACTCTACGATCCTCGTGGTGTGTCTGATGGCGAAATCCAGAAAATTATACGAGAAGGGAAGACATTCATGGTTGCTAACCATCAGATTCACTCCACTGAAGTGGGCGCTTCGCAAGGTGCGCTCCTTATGGCTCATCGCATGGCGACTGGTAATGATCATGAAGTAACACGTATTTTGGATAATGTTGTCCTGATCCACGTTCCAGTTCACAACCCGGATGGTCAGGAGAGAGTCTATGAGTGGCTCGATGAGTGGCGTGGTACGGACCACGAAAATAGCCGTCCTCCTTTCCTGTATCAAAAATATGTAGGCCACGACAACAACCGAGACTGGTATATGTTTACGCAGGTTGAAACACAACTCTCCATCAAGATCCAGAACAAGTTCCACCCTCAGTTCACCCTTGACCAGCATCAGATGGGTTCCAGGGGTGCCCGAATCTTTGTTCCTCCTTTTGAAGATCCTTGGGAGCCGGGTATTGATCCAGCCCTCATTGCATCCAACAATATGATTGGGACTTACATGGGCCAATACCTTACCTCTCGAGGATTAAAAGGTGTGGAGTGGAAAAACCGTTATGATGCTTGGACGCCAGCCCGAGCCTATTATCATTACCACGGTGGCGTACGCATTTTGACGGAAGTGGCGAGCGCCAATTTTGCCGATGAAATTGATATCCCTTTTGACAGTCTCAATGCCGATTATCAACGCATACGGTGGAATTTTCCCATGCCTTGGGAGGGAGGTATGTGGACTTTTAAGGAGATTGTGAATTATCACTACACTTCTTCCATGTCTGCCTTGCTTGCAGGCGCAGACCTGCGGGAACAACTCCTTGCAGGTATGGCTGTTTCTCAAAAACGGTCTATTCAACCAGGTGAAAATTCTCCATTTGCTTTTATAATTCCTGATAATCAAACTGATCCTCCCACTGCTACAAAACTTCTCCAAGTCCTGGAGATGGCCGATGTTGAGATTGAAAAAGCCTCCACCTCTTTTTCTGTTTCTGGCAAAAAGTATGGCGAGGGATCACACGTTATCAGGTATGCGCAGCCAGCTGGTCGATTCGCGAAAACTGTTCTGGAGCAACAGGATTACCCGAAGATTTTCATGTATGAAGGAGGTCCTTTAGATCCTCCCTATGATGTAACGGCACATACATTGCCTCTTCTAATGAATGTGGATGTCGATTTTGTCTATGAACCTTTTTCGGTCAACTTGAACAAAGTAGATGAGATTCAATTTTCCAAAGGTTCTGTAAAAGATGGCAGCAATACCGTGGCATGGCTTCTGGATCCCCGGATTAATCACAGTTATTCGGCGGCTGTTGAGCTGGCCAATCATGGGCTGTCCCGATCGATGGAACGGTTTACTGCGGGGGGTACTGTCTGGCCCGCTGGAACATTTGTTCTTGAAAGGCGCTCTTCCGATGAAATGATAGGAGAAATGGCGGGCCTTGTGAAAGATATTGCTTCACAATTTCATATTAATATCACAGGCGTGGATGATTTTCCTAATGTTTCCTTAATACCTGTAGATGCGCCAAAAGTTGCTATTTATCAAAGTTATTCACCCAGCATGCCTGAGGGGTGGTTCAGATGGGTGCTCGATGAACACAAAATCCCGTACGATAGCATTCATTATAACGATATCAATGATGATGGGTTGTCCAACTATTCTGTCATCTTTTTACCTCCGGGAGGCGGATCTCCAAAGATGATGGTTGAAGGTGAGACGAATATGGAAAACCCAAAACCACCAGCTTATGCCCGTGGGATTGGCGAAGAAGGTGTTGATGCTCTTGATAAGTTTGTCCAAGGCGGCGGGATTTTGTATACCTGGTCAGGAGCTTGGCGCTTTCTGGAACAATATATGAATATCGACGTAAAGGCCGTAAATGATGGTTTAGATAGGACAGAGTTCAATATTCCCGGTTCACTTTTAAGAGTAAATGTAGACACCAGTCATCCTATCGGTTTTGGCCTTACCGATGAGACAGCCATCTTCTTCCGGCGGGACAGTGCCTGGCCTGCCGATATGGGTGGCGCAAATGTGATTGCAAGTTATCCTCCTGATGATCTACTGTTGTCGGGGTGGATTCAGGGTGAGGACGTACTAGTCAATCAGGCTGCTATGGTTGAAATTCCCCGCGGTAAGGGGAGAATGATTATGACGGGGTTCTATCCAGAATACAGAGGCCAGGCTCACCAAACCTACAAAATGATGTTCAACGCCATTTTCTATGCTGGTAATTGATGAGTGTAGAGAGAAAGGGGCAAATGGGCCGTGATTTGAACTCTCTGCAATGTTCCGTAAACTTGTAACAAACAATAGCTAATATAAATGGATGTAAAGAAAATAGTTGCTGTCGCTCTTATAGTTATGGGAGTGCTCGTTGCTGGTATATTTTTTAGCGATAATGAGGGGAATGCGTCTCCAGCTGTGGCTGAAGTCGCATCAGTTTCAGAAGTTTCTTCCTCCAATAAAGCACCCGATTTTACTCTAAGTGATATGAATGGCAATGAAGTTTCTCTGTCTGATTTCCAAGGGAATATAGTCATCATAAACTTTTGGGCTACCTGGTGCGGCCCGTGTCGATTCGAAATTCCTGACCTTATTGATCTGCAGGAAAAATATAACGGGGATCTGGTTGTTCTTGGTGTCTCTCTCGATTATGACGGCCCGTCGGTCGTTCCTCAATTTGCTGAAAGGTTGGGAATCAGTTATCCAGTTCTTTACGGTAATGGGCGGGTTGCGAACCGTTACGGCGGTGTTACCGGTATCCCCACAACTTTTGTCATCGACAGGGATATGAATGTCTACAGGCGATACATGGGCTACCGTCCCCAAACTGTCTTTGAAAAAGATATCCAGGATCTGATCTAAACTATTAACTGATGGAAAAGCCGGAGCCCCTTTCGGCTTTCACTTCTTTGAGAATAATCTTCTTTTGGGTTATACTTAATTCATGGAGATTCAATAGAGACAGAAGATAATGAAACATTTACGTTTTCTTTTCTTCTCCATGGTTTTACTTACGAGTTGTAATGATCCCATTGGAGAGGAGACTGTTATCAAAGCTTATGTTACTCTTCAGGGTATTGATCAGGTTGCGGTGGTGGATATTGCCGGCAGAGAAGTTATGAAATATGTAGATGTGGATATCCTCAACACTGGTGACCGCCCTCATTACGTTGTTGTAGACCAAATGCACGGATACTGGTATGTAACACTCATCTCTTCAGGCTATGTGCTGAAATTCGATATAAAAGATGATGAATTGGTTGATTCGGTAAAAGTGGACAATATGCCTGCCCTTATGGCAATTGATGCCTCGACCCAGACACTCTATGTCTCCCGGTTCATGCCCATGCCGGCCATGGGTATGATGGGTTCTAATTCCACGGTGATCAATGTCATTGACGCAGCTACCATGACGGTCACTGGTGATGTATCGGTGGGAGCTCGGTCGCCTCACGGTATTGCTATCAGTTCCGATGGTAAGACCCTTTGGGTAGTCAGCAATGAGGCTTCCCACTTTTTCAAAATCCAAACCTCCCAGATGTATATCGAAGGTTATAAACCTGAAAGTTTCAAGTTGGGTCACAATGTACCCGACAGTTATGCCATTAACGACATGTTTTATAATGCTTTGGAACTTGAGTTGAGCCATGATGACACGAAACTTTTCGTCACCTGCTCAGGATCAGATGAGGTGCGGGTTTTTAACACTGTTACCGGTGATAGTCTTGATACATACCCACTTGCCAAACAGCCTTGGCACCTTGTTTTAAGTGATGATGATAAGAACCTATTTGTGACCAACAGAAGCGGAGGGAGTATAAGTAAGATCAATCTTTCCAATGGATCTGTTTCAGTTCTCTCTGATAGCCTTATTGCTTTGCCACACGGGTGTGGTCTGACAACAGATGAAACAAATCTTTTGGTAAGCTCTTCGGAGGGTAACCGGCTTTTAGTCATAGATACAGAATCGATGGTTATTTCGGATGTCATCAACCTAGAAACGCCTATGTCAATGCCAACAGGTCTTGCCGTAGTTCGGGAATAGTAAAAAGCTATTGTGTATTATATCAAAAAATTTCTTCTGATCGTCATTTTTTTTCTTGTCGGCTGTGAACACACCCAAGATTTAACCCGGCTTGAAGAACAAAAACTCCCCATTCAAACCTCCTTTAAGATAACGGACTTTGAGCCAGCAACGGATTGCAAATCTTGTCATCCCGTCCATTACAAAGAGTGGTCTGGCTCAATGCACGCTTATGCCCTGAAGGATCCTCTCTGGTTTTCCCTACAAAAGAAGGAGCAGGCTCACTTTTCGGCTGAAGGAAAGGAGCTTGGCCAATTTTGTATCATGTGCCACAGTCCCGTCGCCTTTCTTACGGATGCTATCGAAGAGCCGTCATCATTTTCTATAAGTGACACTTCTAAATACGCGCCTCAGATACAGGAAGGAATTGGTTGTTCATTTTGCCACTCAACAACACATTTTTCTCCTACTACCGACGCTTATCCTGCAATTGAAGAGACTGATATTATAGAATTTTATCTGAATACAGGTGATGTGAAATATGGGACAATCAGAAATCCCATCTCAAACAATTTCCATGAATCGGAGTACCATCCAGATTATGACAACTCTGAATATTGTCGGGGTTGTCACAACCTGACTATTGATGGTCAAGGTGCTGAAATGACTTTCACTGAATGGTCCGGAACTGCCTTTGAAGCAATGGGTGTAGAGTGCCAAAGTTGTCATATGGCAACATACGCTGGCTATGCGGTTGATAAAGATCAATTTCCTGAAGCGCCCTACCGGGAAAATCTTCACAACCACACATTTGCAGGTATTGATCAGGCGCTAACATTCTTCAGGGAAGAGGAGTCCCAGGTTACAGCTATCCAAAACCTGTTGAAGTCAGCAGCTGAGATGAATTTTGCATCACCTCTTCCCGATTCTCTCAAAAACGGCGAAACTTTGGAGCTAAGCGTACTGGTGACCAACAGCTCAGGTCACAATCTTCCTACGGGAACAACTTTTTCCCGGCAGCTGTGGGTTGAAGTGACGGCTGTGGCAGGAGGTGATACCATTTACCGCAGCGGTAACCAAAATGATGAGGATGACCTCTATGATTTTCACATTAATCCTGACGGCACAGAAGATCCTGATCTAACACTTTTTAGAACAGTCCTCTATAATGCTGAGGGAGACTCAGGACTCCGCCAAGTTGCTGTAGAGCGGTTTGTGCGAAAAACAGACACCACCCTTCCTGTTCAAGGATCGAGAATAGTCCTCTACAGTTTTTCTGTTCCAGACGATTCTCAAGGCAATCTTGATTTGACAATTCGACTCCGTTTTAGGGCTTTGCCACCGTTTTTTGTGAGAGAATTTGGATCCGGGATTGAGGCGCTACCCCTGAACATTTTTAATATTGCTGAGCTGACTGAAACTATTCCTATTCGGTCATCACAATGAGGCGGGCCATCAGGCTCACTTTACTTACACTGTTACCATTTTGCCTGTGGGCTCAAACCTTGACCCGCATGGTGGCGCAGTTTCCTGTGATTGTTGAAGGAGATACATTGAGCATGCCATTCTCAGGGGGGTTCAACGGTCCTGTACCTCAGTTTCTTGACTGGGATGATGACGGTTTTCTGGATTTGTTCATCACCGATGGTGATGGACGCATTCAACATTATGAGACCGATGGATCAACACCGGATTTTTTCACACTTATGACGCGCTCCTTTAATGATCTTATCATCGGATTCTGGTTCCGTTTTATCGATTATGACCTGGACGGTGACCATGATCTTATCTTTTCGAGTGCATTCCCGGTAGCAGGTGGTGCTTATGCATGTGTTGTCTACGAAAATGTAGACGGCACTCTTACTTTGAGAACAGAGAGCCTGTTGGATGATCAAGGTAGAGTGCTCTCAGTTGGCTCGGTTGTGATTCCCACTATTGCTGATATAGACGGGGACGATTGGCCAGACCTCTTCATCGGTAGTGTGGCCGGCACAGTGACCAAGTACCGCAATTTGGGAATGAGGGATAATCTTCCTCTTTTCCAATTTCAGACCAACACTTTCCAAAATATTATGTTGGTCTGGTCACCGGGGAGAGGGAGACTTCATGGCGCCAGCGCATTGGAATTTTTTGACATAGATGCTGACGGAGATAAAGATCTTTTCTGGGGTGATTTATATCAGCCAGGGCTTTTCTTTCTAGAAAACATAGGGGATTCAGAAGTTCCTGTCATTCTCGATAGTCTAGTAGAGGTTGAATATCCACCCCAGTCTCCCCTTAAGACAGCTGGTTTCAATGTACCTAGATTCTCCGACCTGGACGGTGATGGTGACAGCGAACTTTTTGCGGGTGTCCAGTCAGGCGTTTATGGTACCGATTTTGTAAACAACTTCGTTTATTACTCAAATAAGGGGAGTGACACACTAGCAAATTTTGTCCATGAAAGGGATAATTTTCTTAAAGTCCTCGATCTTGGTTCGGCATCCGTACCTGTCTTTGCTGACATAGACAATGATGGTGATGAGGATCTGTTCGTAGGAAATGAGTTTAATGATGAATTGCCCGGCCTCCGGGGTACCGTTTTTTTCTTCAGGAATATGGGGGATGCCATAACCCCTGTTTTCAGTCTAGAGGATTCAGCTGTTTTTCCTGATCTCACTGGGAACAACCTTGCTCCGACATTCGGAGATCTTGACGCTGATGGTGATCTGGATGTGGTGATAGGGGATTGGAATGGCAAGATATTTCATTACGAAAATACAGGAACAGCGGAAGTTGCTAATTTTGTGTACCGAGGACAGTTTCTGGAAATAGATGTGGGTGGCCTTGCTCATCCGGCGTTGGGTGATCTGGATGGTGATAACGACTTGGATCTAGTCTTAGGACAGAGTGAGGGTGCCATTATTTACTGGATTAATGAAGGAACCGCTGTTCAAACTGTTTTTGAGTTTCAATCTGAGGATATTTTTTCTGGAACAGACTTGGGAACACAGTCGGCACCCTATTTGGTTGACCTTGATGATGACGGCGATCTTGATATCCTTATTGGGAATGCTGCTGGTGAGCTAGTTTTTGCCAAACAAGAGAATGGTATTTGGTCAGTAACCAAGACTACACATTTGCCATACTCCGGCCCACAGACCTCACCTGCTACTGCCCATCTGAATGGAGATGCCGAACTTGAACTGGCGCTGGGGACATGGCACGGCGGACTTCAGCTCTACCAGATTGATATGAGTGCGGCGGCCGCAGAATTCACTCTGTTACCTACTGAGATCGGTCAGCTTAACACTTATCCTAACCCCTTTAACGGTCGCCTCTCTGTTTCTCTTACCATACCGAACACCGAAACTTTGAACATCTCAGTCTGGAATTTATTAGGTGAGAAAGTTGGGACCATCAGTGACGGACCTTTACCGGCAGGTCGGCACCGTTTCAGCTGGGAAACTGGGGAACTTTCCTCCGGCATTTATTTTATCAAAGCCGAATCTGATGGGGGTACAAAACCGTGGCACACAGTACAAAAAGTGATTTATCTTAAGTAATTGTGTGAAACTTTTTTTGCATAGAATCATTGAAGCTGTAAAACAATTCAATTGAAAGGAAGTGAAATGAAAAAGATGATATCTGTTTTATTTATGACTTTGGTTTTTGCGGTGAACCTGTCTGCCCAATCGGCCAAGTATTTCAGTGACACATTTGCTGATGTTGTGAAGAAAGTCAACCCAGCTGTAGTCACTATTACTAGTGAAAGAGTGGTGACGGACCAGTGGCGTCACCCTTTCGAAGAATTTTTTGATAATGATTATTTCGGGAACAATTCTCCTGAAAGAGAACGTCGGAGCCGGGCCCTCGGTTCAGGTGTTATCGTAGATGCAAAAAATGGGTACATCCTGACAAACAACCATGTTGTGGAAGATGCAGATGAGATTTCCATTTATCTTATTGATGAACGTGAGTTTAAAGCGGAAGTATTAGGGGCTGATCCCAAAAGTGACATTGCTGTTCTCAAGATTAGTACTGATAACCTAACCGAAGTTCGGCTTGGCGATTCTGACAAACTTGATGTAGGCGAGTGGGTTCTGGCTATCGGTAGTCCATTCTCCTCTAATCTTAGTCATACGGTCACAGCGGGAATCGTCAGTGCGAAAGGTAGAAGCAGCGTTATCGGCAGCGTGGACTATGAAGATTTTATTCAGACCGATGCAGCCATCAATCCTGGTAACAGCGGCGGTGCCCTTGTGAATCTGGATGGTGAGCTGGTGGGTATCAATACAGCCATTGCTACTGGTGGCTTCATGCGTAGCAGCGCCGGTGTCGGTTTTGCCATTCCCACCAACCTGGCGAAGACCATTATGAATGATTTGATTGCTGAAGGTCGGGTTATCCGAGCGTGGCTTGGTGTCTTCATTCAGGATGTGAATGACGGTATTGCTAAAGCTTTGGATCTTCCCGATAGAAAGGGTGCCGTTGTTACTGAGGTGGTGGAGGGAAGTCCGGCGGACAAGGCCGGCTTTAAGATAGAGGATGTGATAGTTACCTTTGGCGACACAAAGATTCGCAACTCCTCTCATCTCAAGAACCTCGTCTCTTCAACCCGTCCTGAGACACGTCAAGATGTAAAAATTATCCGGAGAGGACGTAGCCGCACACTCAAGGTTGACCTTGCTGAACTTCCCCAGGAAGATGTGATCTTTGCGTCAAATCGCACGCCATCTTATTCTTTAGGAATGCGCGTTGAAGACTTGGACGCTTCCATGGCCCGCCGTTTCCGGCTGCAAGACACTGAGTCCGGTGTGATTGTAGTGGAGGTATCTCCCTCCAGTGCCGCCGCCAAAGCAGGTGTTCAACCCGGTGATGTCATCAAGCGCGTTGGGGATACGGAAATTGATTCGGCAAGGGAATTTAGAACTGCTATTTCAAGAGTGAATGATGAAGATTCAGTTTTGCTGCTCATCAGGCGGAGGGGTGGTTCCATATTTCTGCCTGTTGAGTTGAACTGAACTAATCAATACAGACATTTATTGGCTTTAAGGGGCTTTTTTTCGAGCCCCTTATTGTATCTGTTTCTCCTCGCGGAAACAACTCCACACATCCCCTGAATCGTTTTGATTTGGTTACTCTTCACAGCTAACTTTACAAGCTGTGAAAGGACCAATTTCTCGACAGTGATGAGTAAAATATTTCTCATATTCAGTATTGTCTTTTTCGTCATGTGGATACTTACATCATTTGGTTCAAACTTGCCGTTACTTGGTAAACTGGGCCGTCTGCCCGGTGATATTCATTTTAACGTGAGTAATTTCTCTTTTTATTTTCCTTTAGGGACGTCCATCCTGTTGAGTATTCTACTAACCGTTGTTTTGAGACTTATTTCAAGGATTTAAGTCATGCTAAAAATAGTTGATCCCAAAGTCGATTTTGTAGCACTAGAGCATGAAATCCTCGATTTTTGGAAAAAGAATGACATTTTTCGAAAAAGAGAATCTGCGAACATCGGCAATGAGAAATGGTCGTTTATTGATGGTCCTATCACCGCAAACAACCCTATGGGTGTGCATCACGCTTGGGGCCGTACTTATAAAGATCTCTTTCTCCGTTACAAGGCGATGAAAGGTTTTGATTTGAGATACCAGAACGGCTTTGACTGTCAGGGCCTCTGGGTAGAGGTGGAAGTTGAAAAGGAAATGGGCTTTAAAAGCAAGAAAGATATTGAAGGGTACGGAATCGATACTTTTGTGAATAAATGTAAAGAGAGAGTGCTACGATATTCGGCTGTTCAGACACAACAGTCTGCACGTCTTGGATACTGGATGGATTGGAATGATCCTGATCAATTAGAAATGCTTGCCGATAACATTATCGAAAATCCATCAAAAGAGATCACTATTGATGGCCCAGAGGGTCCAGTAACTGACACGGTTGAAAACCTTGTTGGGCGGCTCGGTATGCCTGAGCTCGGCGGCAGTTACTACACTTTCTCCAATGAAAACAATTATATGATCTGGCGAGCAATTAAGATATGTCATGACAACGGCTGGCTTTACCGTGGTGCTGACAGTATGCCGTGGTGTCCCAGATGTGCTACGGGGATCAGTCAACACGAGATTGTGACAGACGGTTATGAAGAAATTACCCACCGAAGCGTTTACGTGAAATATCCTCTCAGGGGAAGAGAGGGTGAATATATTCTCATTTGGACCACCACGCCGTGGACTTTAACCAGTAATGTGGCCGTGGCTGTTGGACCGGAACTCGATTATGTGAAAGTCAAAATGGTTGAGAGCAATGACATTTTATACCTTGCTAAAGATACTACCAACGTTCTGGATGGAGACTATGCTATCCTTGAAGAGCTGAAGGGGAAAGATATGGTAGGGTGGACCTATGATGGCCCCTTTGATGAACTTCCTGCACAACAGGCCCCGGGCGGTTGGACGGAACTCAAAGATATCATTGAGAAGATACCTGAAAGTTCAAAGGAAGCTCATCAGGTCATCCCATGGGATGAGGTTACCGAAGATGAGGGTACTGGAATCGTTCATATTGCTCCCGGTGCCGGTGCTGAAGACTTTCGCCTCGGAAAAGAATTCAAGCTTCCTGTCATTGCACCCTTGGATGATGAAGGAAAAATTGTGGATGGATTTGGCTGGCTTACAGGTACAGTTGTTCATGAGGTGACACAGCCCATCTTTGACAATTTGAAGGAGAAGGGTCTCCTCTACAAGATTGAGAATTACAAACATCGTTATCCAACATGCTGGCGCTGTAAGACTGAGCTCGTTTTTCGATTGGTGGACGAATGGTTCTTAGGCATGGATGATTTGAGACCGCTACTTATGGATATCACAAAGCAGATAAATTGGATTCCCAGCTTTGGTATGGATCGCGAACTGGACTGGCTCAAAAATATGCAGGACTGGATGATCTCGAAGAAGCGGTATTGGGGACTCGCTCTCCCCATTTGGGAATGTGACAAATGTGACCACTGGACTGTTATAGGGGATGATATTGAGTTAAAAGAACGGGCTGTTTCCGGTTACGATCAGTTCGAAGGTCACACGCCTCACCGACCGTGGATAGATGCTGTTAAGATCGGTTGCGAAAAATGTAGTAGCGAAATGACACGTGTTCCCGATGTAGGAAATCCCTGGCTCGACGCAGGAATTGTCACTTTCAGTACACTCAGCTACCGGCATGATCCAGACTACTGGAAAGAATGGTATCCTGCTGACTGGATCAGCGAAAGCTTTCCCGGTCAGTTCAGAAATTGGTTTTATAGCATGCTTGTAATGGGTGCCATTATTGACAAAAGTCCCTCTTTCAAAAGTAATTTCGGTTATGCCACGCTTTTGGCTGAAGATGGTCGAGAAATGCATAAAAGTTGGGGCAATTCTATAGAATTCAACGAAGCTGCTGACAAGATGGGCGTGGATGTTATGCGGTGGATGTATTCAATCCAAAACCCAGAGCAAAACCTGCTTTTTGGTTACGACACAGCCAAAGAAATTCGCCGCCGCCTCATTACTCTGTGGAATGTTTATTCCTTTTTTGTTACCTATGCCCGCCTAGATGAGTTTGATCCCGCCACGGAGGTGAAACGGGAGGATTTGACCCAGCTTGATCTTTGGATTACATCAAAGATGGATCAGCTTACTCTGCTGGCGGTTGAGGCTTTCGACACTTACCGTGCTGACAAATTAATGAAGCGCTTGGATCGTTTTCTGGAAGACCTCTCCAACTGGTACGTCAGACGGAATCGCCGCCGTTATTGGAAGAGTGAAAACGATAGCGACAAGAACGCCGCCTATTTCACGCTCTATTCAGTGTTAAAGAAACTGATCCTGACTCTTGCACCTGTGGTACCGTTCATTACTGAAAAGATCTATCAAAACCTTATTCGGGAATTGGAGCCGGATGCCCCTGAAAGTATTCATCTTAATAGTTTCCCTTCAGCGAATCTTGAAGATGTGAATGAGAAGTTGATCCATGAAATGGATGGTGTGGTGAAAGTAGTGGAAATGGGCCGTTACGCCAGGAATCGGGCATCTTTGAAAATCCGCCAACCGTTGGAAAAATTACAGTTTGCCACTGATGACAAAAAAGTGGCTGCTGCTGTCATGGTGAATAAGGATCAGATCATTGAGGAACTGAATATCAAGGCTGTGGAGCAGGTTGGATCATATTCTGATCTGGTGAAACGTGAATTGGCCCCGAACTTCGCTACGCTGGGTGAAAAATATGGTGACGGGGTGACTGACGTCACAGATTTGTTGAAAAATTTTTCTTATGATGATTTTGCAAAAGAAATCAGAAATTCTGGTACTATGATTTGCTCGAAAAATGGGCTGGATTACGAGTTAACGAGAGAAGATGTGAGGGTAAAAGACGAATCACTCGAAGGAAAATCAGCGGTAACTGATGGTGGTCTCACTGTGGCGGTAGTTACAGATCTGACTGATGAACTGATCCAGGAAGGTTATGTGAGAGATATGGTCAGGCATGTTCAGAACATGCGTAAGGAAGCTGACTTCAATGTGGAGGATCGAATCACGGTTAACTACCATGCAAAAAATAGTGTGAGTGAAGCCATTAAAAAGTTTGAAGGTTATTTCCGG
The DNA here is from genome assembly GCA_002329125.1 of Fidelibacterota bacterium UBA2125. Classification (GTDB taxonomy): domain Bacteria; phylum Fidelibacterota; class Marinisomatia; order Marinisomatales; family S15-B10; genus UBA2125. The sequence continues at coordinate 21,332 of DCXX01000009.1, forward strand.
AATGAAGTTCTTGCAGTAGAACTGACTTTCGGTGATGTAGAGGGTGAGTTGACAAAAGAGATATCCATCGGTGGTGAAAAGATTGTCTTCGGTATCTCTCGGGTAAAAGAATAAATATTCGGAGAAAAACAATGACAGCAAAGAAACTGACAAAGAAGCAATTAGCGGAATATGAGAAGATTGTACTCAAACTACGTGAAAAAACCTTAGAGGATATGGATACTGTCAAGGAAACGTCCATCAATGACAGTAGTAACCTCGATAGCACAGCTCGAGATTCCAATTACGCCTATCACATGGCGGACGTCGGCACTGATTCTCAGGAGCGGGAGAAATCATTCCTCTGGTACACGCGGGAAAACAAATTTATCCGCTATCTGGATGAGGCTCTGGATCGTATCAAGGATGGAACCTTTGGTCTGTGCAAGGTGTGTGGTGAACTGATCCCTCATGCCCGATTGAAGGAAGTTCCCCATACGACACAGTGCGTCAATTGTAAAAACGAAAATCCATCATAATCGTTTGAACCCAGTCGTCTACTCCATCATTGCGGTGGCGGTGGATCAGATCACCAAAGCGATCACCCGCGCCACAATGGATCTTTACGATTCTGTCTCCATCCTGGGAGATTTTTTCCGCCTCACATACGTGGAGAATTCAGGCATAGCATTCGGAATAAATTTTCAGGGCGGTACAGTTGTTTTTACATTTCTGGCATCGGTGGCTACTGTGGGGGTGGCGTGGTATCTATGGAAATCTCAGAAGGCGGATTTTATTCACCGTCTGGCCTTGTCCCTGATATTGGGAGGTGCTGTGGGAAATCTCATGGATAGATTTCTTTTCGGCCGGGTAGTGGATTTCTTTCATTTCAGCATTGGACAGTATTCCTGGCCGGTTTTCAATGTGGCCGATTCGTGTGTAACAGTGGGAATGGTGCTATTTCTTTACAGCGGCTATGTCAGTGAAGACGGAAATAGCAAAACCGATGAAAGCACTTAGTATCATTGCTGAAGTGTCCAATATCCGTCTGGACAAATATCTTGCCGAGGAAATTGAACTAATCTCTCGTTCTAGGATAAAAGATTCCATCATCTCCAAGGATGTGTTGGTGAACGGAGAGGCTGTAAAACCGAGCTTTAAACTTGCAGGTGGAGAGACTATCCAGGTTGAAATCCCAGATCCTCAGCCCATGGAACTGGAATCGCAACCGATCCCGCTAGATATTATCCACGAAGATAACGACATTGTGGTTTTGAACAAGCAGGTTGGACTAGTGGTACACCCTGGTGCGGGGAATCGGACAGGGACACTTGTGAACGGACTGATCTATCACTTTGATCAGTTATCATCCGTTTCGGGTAGCCTAAGGCCCGGTATTGTTCACCGCCTTGATAAAGACACTTCCGGTATCATGGTGGTGGCAAAGAATGACGCCGCCCACGGTAACATCGCTTTGCAGTTCTCTGAGCGAACAGTGGAAAAGACATATCTTGCTCTCGTTTGGGGTATACCTGAAGAAACGGAAGGGAAGATTGATTTACCAATCATCCGACACCCTAAGGAGCGGACTCTTTTTACTATCGGTGAAGTTGGTCGGCCGGCCCTGACGGAATTTCGGCTGTTGGAGTCGTTCGAATATCTGTCACTCCTTGAACTAACTCCGCGGACAGGCAGGACTCATCAGCTCCGTGTCCATCTATCAGAAATGGGTCGTCCCATATTTGGTGATGACAGTTATGGCGGAGGTGAAAAGCGGGCGAAAGGTTTTCTTCCTGAGGTGGCGAAAGAACTTTCCCGTCTGGCCAAAATTTTGAACCGGCAGGCTCTTCATGCAATGAGTTTGGTCTTTGACCATCCATCGACAGGGGAAAGAGTGACTTTTGTTGCACCCATTGCAGATGACATTGCAGTGGTGATTCATGAATTGGAGCCAGAAGATGCCTGATAACAAAATAAATGGCTTCCTGGAATATCTAAAGAAAGAACGAAGCTACTCTCCCCATACCATTAAAGCGTATAAGACTGACCTGATTCAGTTCAGTCGATTCGTAAAGGAGTATGGTGGAACAGGTTCTTTTAATGTCTCATCAGTGGATAAAAAAACTGTACAGCATTTTGTAGGTTCTCTGACGGAAAAGGGTTTGTCGCCTAAATCGACAGGTAGAAAGCTCGCCAGCATAAAGTCATTTTTCAGGTATCTGCTTAAACACGCTCATGTTGAATCAAATCCCGCTTCAGCTGTCAAGGCGCCGAAGCAGCATGCCTCGCTACCGAAGTTTCTGCAGAAAGAGGTGCTGGTGCAGATCCTTTCACATTCTGATAAAGATGACTGGCAGTTGAAGAGGGACAAAACAATCCTTGAACTGCTCTACAGTACCGGTATCCGTCTCAGTGAACTGGTGTCTATTGATGTGGGTGATATCCAAATTGATCAGAAAACAGTGAAAGTTTTTGGGAAAGGGGGCAAAGAGCGGATTGTTCCGTTTGGTGGCAAAGCTGCCGAAGCTCTGGGCTTTTATCTTAAAGAGAGAAATATTCACGTGCAGAAAGATCTGAATGATAATCCTTTATTTGTCTCGAAACAGGGGCTCAGGATTTCCCCAAGGACCGTACAATCGAGATTGAAAAAGCTGTTTGATTCAGTAGCGGCCGGGAGTGGATTTACGCCTCACCTCATGCGGCACACATTTGCCACCCATCTGCTGGACCATGGAGCTGACATTCGGGCTGTAAAAGAATTGCTCGGCCACGCCAGCCTCTCTTCTACGCAGATTTACACTCATCTCGAGACAGAGAAGATGAAGAAAATCTTTGAGCAGGCGCACCCCCATGCATAACGGTTAAGGAACTGAATATGGATCTCGCATATCTTGGACTGAAATCTGTAGGGGAAATAAAACGGAATCTCCCCCTGAGTGAGTTGGCTGAAATGGCCGTTCAGCGGGGCGAGGGACAGCTTGGGATGAAGGGTGCTCTCATGGTGGACACAGGGAAATACACTGGCCGGTCACCCAATGACCGTTTCGTAGTGGATGAACCAAGCACCAGGGACCACATCTGGTGGGGCGATGTGAATAGACCCGTTTCGGTTGAGGTGTTTGATCATCTTTACGAACAAGTGACCAATTATTACAATTCCAATGACGATGGTCTCGGAGTTCTCGTTTTTGACGGTTTTTCCGGGACTGAGGAGAATACTTCCATGCCTGTTCGGTTCTTGGCCAAGAAAGCGTGGCAAGCAATCTTCGTCAACAATATGTTCATTCGGCCAACCGATGGTCAACTGACAGATTTTTTACCTCGGTTTACCATTATCAACGCCTCAGCCGTCGTGGACGAAGAGTGGAAAGCTCACGGCCTCAATTCGGAGACATTCATTCTGTTCCATCTCGGACGAGGCATTGCCATTATAGGTGGTACGGAGTACGGTGGAGAGATGAAAAAAGGGATCTTTTCCGTCATGAACTTCCGGCTACCATTGAAAGGGATTCTTACAATGCATTGTGCCGCCAATGTTGATATGGACGGCAGGAATTCAGCCCTCTTTTTCGGTCTTTCCGGTACAGGAAAGACGACGCTTTCTACCGATCCCAACCGTCTTCTCATCGGTGATGACGAGCACGGCTGGTCAGATGACGGCATTTTCAACCTTGAGGGGGGCTGTTATGCCAAGGCCATCAACCTAAGCAAGGAGGCGGAGCCGGGCATCTGGAACGCCATTGGCCATGGTGCTCTTCTTGAGAATGTTGTCTATGACGAGGCGTCCCTGAAGGTCGATTTTTCTGATGGGAGTAAAACGGAAAACACCCGTATTTGCTATCCCCTTGACCATATTGAAGCTTCTGTTTATGCTACCGGAAAACCGAGCAGAGCAGGCCACCCAGAGAACATTATTTTTCTTTCCTGTGATGCTTACGGTGTGCTACCACCGGTGGCCCGTCTTAATCCTGAACAGGCAATGTATCATTTCATCAGCGGCTACACCGCCAAAGTGGCCGGTACGGAAAGAGGTGTTACCGAACCTCAGGCCACATTCTCTCCCTGTTTTGGCGGACCCTTTTTAACATTGCATCCTTTGAAATATGCAAAACTTCTGAAAGAAAAGATGGAAGAGTATAAAACGAACGTCTTTCTGGTTAATACAGGATGGAGTGGTGGCACCGCATCTTCGGGTGCTTCCAGAATGTCGCTTGCGAAGACGAGGAAAATGATCACAGCCATCCTTTCTGGATCCATTCAGAACAGTTCTTTCGAGAACGAATCTGTCTTTGGACTTGAGGTTCCAACTGAAATTTCGGGTGTTAATTCAAAAATTCTCATGCCGAGAAATGCCTGGACTGATTGTGGGAAATACGACCATGTGGCGTCCGAACTGGTGGCCAAGTTCAAAGAGAATTTCGATAAATACATGAATGATGAAACATCTTTCGGTGTTGGGGGACCGATCCTGTAATGCTTTCGGGTTTATTAATAAAGCACTTTAGAAGGAGGAAATATGGATATTGCACTGACTGCGCCCCATATTGATGTGACAGATGAACAGAAATCCTATCTGGAAAAGCGGCTCAACAAAGTGGACCGTCTTATTAAACTGCCCATTTACTGCCGAGTCACCCTGGATAAGGAAAATAATGATTTTGTTACCGAAATCAACCTTTCTGTTCCGGGGGACACCATCTTCGTAAAAGCACTTTCGAATGATCAAACAAAGTCCATTGATGATGCGGTGGATAAACTTGTCACTCGTGTGGTGAAGTTTAAAGAGACCAGATTCTCAAAAATTTGAACTGACAATCTTTTCTAACATTACCTCTAATTATTCATGAAAGTAATCATACCAGTTGCAGGACATGGTACGCGCCTCCGTCCTCACACTGACAAAAGGCAAAAATGTCTTCTTCCGGTAGCGGGGAAGCCTGTGATTGATCATATTCTTGAACCTCTCATTGAACAGGGATTTGATGAGATTGTTCTTGTTACAGGATACCTTGAGGAGCAGCTAAAGGCCCACGTTTCCAAATTTGATGCTCAATTTACATTCGCGTTTCAACAGGAACCACTTGGTCTGGGACATGCCGTCTTTCAAGGTTTGGAGGAGAGTGACGCACCGGCCTTGATTCAGCTGGGAGATGTCATCTACGATCTAGACTTTCAGCAGTTCTGCAGACCGGATAATCATAGAATTGCGGTGAATGAGGTACCGGATCCTGAACGTTTCGGAATCGTAGAAGTGGAAGGAGATCGGATAGTGAATGTTCTTGAGAAACCGGATAATCCTCCTTCCAATCTGGCCATTATCGGTCTCTATTTTCTGTCGAGTCAGCGCCCTCTGTGGAATGTGGTGAAACATCTCATGGATAACGAGATCACTACAAGAGGAGAGATCCAGCTTGCCGATGCTTTACAGTTGATGGTGGAGAACAACGAAACGGTCACAGCGGAACATATTCCCAAATGGCACGATTGCGGTGTCCCCGAGACGTTTCTGGAAGCGAATAGGGCGCTCCTTATACCTTCCGGAAAAACTATCGATGGGAGCACCCTTGTTGAACCTGTTTATATTGGCGAAAACTGTGAAATTGTCAATTCCAAAGTTGGGCCCAATGTAACAGTCATGGACGGCGCAAAAATCAGCGATTCCCACATTTCGGAGAGTATTGTTTTGTGGAACGCCAATATAAAGGGCCAAACTGTGGAGAATCAGCTGGTTGAAGAGGGTTAGGTGGCATGGACATTTGTGTTGTTTTTCCTCGAGAAAGTGGAGTAAGTTTGTCTCTACTTTCCGAGGTAGTCGATAAAAAATGAGGGAGAAAAATAAGTGAAAAGCAGGATTTTTACATCCGAGTCTGTGACAGAAGGTCATCCCGATAAGGTCTGCGATCAGATTTCCGATGCAATTCTAGATGAGATTATTGGACATGACCCCGATGCCCGTGTAGCGTGTGAAACGCTCACCACAACCGGACTTGTTCTTGTATCCGGTGAAGTGACCACTGACTGCTATGTTGATGTTCAGAAGGTAGTGAGGAGAACATTGGGAGATATTGGTTACACTGACCCGGAGTACGGCCTTGATTATGAAGATTGCTCAGTGCTGACATCCATTCATGAGCAAAGTCCAGATATTGCTCAAGGTGTCGATTCATCTAAAGACAAAGAGCAAGGAGCCGGCGACCAGGGTTTGATGTTCGGTTATGCTTGTGATGAGACGGATGTTCTTATGCCGTTGCCTATTACATTGGCTCACCGTCTGGCGAAAAGACTGGCTGATGTCAGAAAAGATGGCACACTTCCGTGGTCCCGTCCGGACGGAAAAACACAGGTTTCCATAAGTTATAAAGATGACAAGCCAGTAGGATTGGAAAAAGTTGTAGTTGCTATTCAGCATGATCCCGATGTGGATAATGACGAGATACATTCATCCATTAAAAGCGAGGTTATTGAACCTGTCTGCAAGGATTGGCTTGGCGATGGGACGCAATATTTCATCAATAGCACTGGTGCTTTCGTAAAGGGTGGCCCTGAAGCAGATACGGGACTCACTGGCCGGAAGATTATAGTGGACACTTACGGCGGTTACGGCCGCCACGGTGGCGGTGCTTTTTCCGGAAAAGATCCCTCGAAAGTAGACCGATCTGCGTCCTATATGGCACGCTATATTGCTAAGAATGTGGTTGCAGCCGGTTTAGCTTCGCGATGTGAAGTGCAGCTGGCTTATTCCATTGGTGAGGCGGAGCCTGTATCCATTAATGTGGATACCTTTGGGACCGGTGCTCTGGAGGATCAAAAGCTTGAGGCAATTGTGAGCGATCATTTTCCTGTTAAACCGAAAGAAATCATTGATGTCCTGGATCTAAAGAAACCGATTTATCAACAGACGGCGGCTTACGGCCACTTTGGTAGAGAAGAGGACGGTTTTACATGGGAAAAACTGGATAAAGCTGAACAGTTGAAGCACTATTTAAACGGGAGAGGATAAAGAAATGTCAGACTATGATGTGAAGGACTTGGGCCTCGCACCTGCCGGGAATAAAAGGATTTTGTGGGCGGACCGAAATATGCCTGTTCTCGCTTCAATCCGAGAGCGTTTTGAGAAGGAGAAACCGTTGGAAGGAACAAGGCTTTCAGCTTGTTTGCATGTAACGGCTGAGACGGCGAACCTCATGAGAACGCTCAATGCAGGTGGTGCCGATACGCTACTTTGTGCGTCCAATCCACTTTCTACGCAGGATGATGTGGCAGCTTCACTGGTGCAGGATTTTGATGTGAAAACTTTCTCCGTAAACGGTGAGGATAATGACACGTACTATGCCCATATCAAAGCGGCTATTGAGCACAGGCCGCAGATCACCTTTGATGATGGTGCTGATCTTGTCAGTATGCTCCATTCTGACTATTCTGATCAGATCCCTGAAGTAAAATGTAGCATGGAGGAAACCACAACAGGTGTTATTAGACTGGAAGCCATGAAGAACGCAGGTGCGCTGAAGATTCCCGTTGTGGCTGTGAACGACGCTGACTCAAAACACCTTTTCGATAATCGCTACGGTACTGGACAGTCCACTGTGGACGGTATCATCCGTGCCACGGATATTTTGCTGGCGGGGAAAACTTTTGTAGTGGGTGGTTACGGAATGTGCGGACGGGGTCTCGCGAACCGTGCCAGAGGCATGGGTTCCCATGTGGTCGTGACTGAAGTAGACCCCCTTCGAGCTCTGGAAGCGGCCATGGACGGTTTTGATGTCATGTCCATGACAGAAGCTGCTGACATAGGTGATATATTTTGTACTGTCACCGGGAATACAACAGTTCTTGAGAAGCATCATTTTGAAAAGATGAAAGACGGTGCTGTTGTTGCTAACTCGGGCCATTTCAACGTCGAGATCGATATCGACTCCCTCAAAGAAATCTCAGGAGAGGTGAATGAAGGTGTCCGCGATTATGTTGATGAGTACATTTTGAAGAATGGTAACAGAGTTTATCTTCTTGGAGAGGGAAGGCTTATCAACCTCGTAGCGGCGGAAGGTCACCCAGCTTCAGTCATGGATATGAGTTTTTCAGTGCAAGCTCTCATGGCCGAATACACAGTGAAAAATGATCTTGAAGTTTCAGTTCACCAGGTCCCTAGGGAAATAGATGAACTGGTGGCCGGGTTGAAGCTTGAATCAATGGGCATTGAGATCGATACTCTCAGCGACAAACAGAAGACATATCTGGAATCCTGGGAGGAGGGAACCTAAGCTCTCCTCGTAATTTTCCCATGAAACGATCCTTACCGATCGTCCCCTTATTTCTTTTATCGCTTCATTTAAGCTGCGATTTCCAGAACCCTTCCGATTTCGAAATACCCAAATGGAACATTAATCTCACCATTCCACTGCTGGATGCTAAGTATGCTTTTGCGGACATTGTTGATGGTGAGATAATTCAAATTGATTCGACGGACAGTAGCACGATCCAGATTGAATTTGGTGGGGAGCTTACAGAAGAAACAATAGGGAGAGAATATTTAACGGTGCCAGGTGCTGCACCCGATGCCATCAATGAAGAAATATCAGTACCAACCATATCCGATATTTTAACACTTCCTGTAGAACTGGATACCTCAATCTCTCTTCCTATAGAAGCATTTACTCAGGCTCCCGGCACTACAGTGAATGGTAGTGCTTGGAATGCTGTAGTGATGCCTTTGGAAGAAGCAATCAATGATCAATTCCCACAAAAGCTTGCGGCCATACCCCTAAATAGTGCTTTTGATGATGCTGAGATAACCTTTCTTTCTCCTCAAAAGATAGTCATTACAGGCGAAGCTGATGACCCCAACAATGTATTCACTTCAAAAATTACTGTGAGTGATTTTCCTGCCAATACTGGTATAACCTCAGCCGAAGTAAGGGTTTTTACAGAATCGACAGTATCAACGGCAGAGACAAACTTGGCTGTTCATGAACATGACAAGGGCTCTGATCAGTCGAACGCTTGGGAAAGCGAAGAAGAGACAACATTCTTGAAAGATTCATCACTGGTTGACGGAACACTAAAATTCAGTCTTTTATTAAATTGGGATCGACCTGCCGATTCAGATGATGTTCTCATAGGTGAAAACACACCCACCATTACATTGGATTTTGGATTCAAAATTACCGACCCCGATAGTCTTGTGGTTCAAATTAAACCTAACGAACCAATGATTGACCCTTCAGTATTTGAACCCCCCAGTTTTTCTGATAATGGGGGAGGGGGGCAAGAGTGTGGTGCTAATGCCGTTTATAGCGGGAAAATTGTTGGTACAGAAGATCAAGCATACGGAGACAGCAATAAGTTTACGTTCGGCCCTGATGGCAAGACAATTGAAAGTACTTTGCCTTTCCCAGTTGATTTTAAAATAGCATTTAAAAACTTTCATCCGCCGACTGGAAAGGATTCGGTGAAGTATGAAGCAATTCTTAAGGAAGGCACTACATACGAAAAGAATGAAATAGATATTAGCGAATATGAGTTTAAGCATAGATCGGGTAAGTATGGTGAAACCCAAAGTGATCCTTTAGCTGTTGAAGAGTTTGATGTTGATCTTCAAGTTGAAACTCCGAGTGCAGATTATGTTGATGCACAATATCCAAATTATCCTGAAATCGGGTTTTCCATTGCTGCAGAACAGGATTGGAGGTTTGGTTTTGGTTTAGAGGTGGGTACTATGGAGTTTGGATCATTAACAGCAATAGTTGAGTGCCCTTTTCCAGCCGTTGAAGATACCATCAGTGGGATGCCAACAGGTTTTACTGGTATGACTTTTGGAGGGATCAGTTTAGAGTTTATAATGATTAATCAGATTCGTGCTCCTGTAGATATGGATCTTAAGATTAAAGGTTTTACACCACTAGGTGATAGCGTTGTAGTTCCTGTGATCGCAACAATCGAATCACCTACTATCCAAGGTGACTCCGTTAAAACTGTTATCAGGCTGGATAAAAAGGGAACCACTCTAATAAACTATAAGCCTTTCAATGAAGAGACACCAGATACGTGCCGATACCATCCTGTAACCGAGGAACTTGTCTGTGATGGGTGGGAAGATGTTCCTATGCCTGAGAATTCCCAAACTATTATTCAATTACTGGCTTTGGGTCCTGAAACGATCAAAGTGGATGCGGCGGCAGCAATTGATGGGAAGTCAACTCTCGATATAGGAGCGGCAATTAAGGGAAGTTTCGAACTTATTGCACCTTTTGAAATTAGTGTTGATTCTTCGATGACATTTATTCCAAACCAATCCACAATAATAGATGAGTGGCAACATGACACCCGCCAAAAGCTCCGGAATTTTGTAAGTGAAGCACTTATGACCTCCTCTGTAAAAAATGGTTTTCCAATTGGAGGTGATATATCGGTGTTAATGTCTGATAGAGATATTTTCCCAACTGGTAGTTCAGATTCAACTTTGGCTACTTGGAGGGACAGTTTGGTAAAGGACACTGAGAATGGAGTAAACGATACCACATTGTCTCCTACGAAATGGACAGCAGAACATACCCTTGAAGTATTAACTAATAAATGTGATGACCTGATGAAAAATGATGGATCCTATTATGTTTCGAATGTTATTTATGACAAAAACGGTTGTAGTGATTCCTCTGCGTACTTGGTTCAACACGTTCCTGGCGAAACTGATACTGTTATTTCCTACATCGATACATTATTAAAAATTATTCTTCCCAGTCCTAAAGATTATTATCCTGAGAGTAATGCGCCACCATACGCTGTAAAACTTCAAGGGCAACAGACATCAACATCTGGACTTGACAGTACTAAAATGCATCTCTTAACTGACATAGGTAAACACTATATCAGACCGAGCATAACATTTAGGAAGACCAGTGAAACTGTAGGAGAAGTTGAGCACAGCTTAGGTCAAGACCCATCCACAGTTTCTTTTTCATTAGAAGACACACTTTCTATAGAATCTTATATTGTTTTTCAGTTACAGACTGAAGGTTTGAGTGAAAAAGCTCAAGATGAGATAGTTGTTATTTATCCTAATGGAGGCGAGACACTTCTTACAGGTGAAACTAAAAAAATCGAATGGAAGTCTCTGGGAACAAAGTTGACAGATCCAGATTCAGATAAATTTGTAGAACTATTTACCTCCACTGATTCTCTCCCCGAAGTTTGTTCCGGAAACGATGAGGTGTGGAAGTCCATCAGCGGCGGAAAAATTAACAACAGTTTCGAAGAACCAGATAAATTGAAAGGTGAGCCGAAAGATTTTTGGGACTGGGAACTTACAAAGGCATCTTTAGCAGATGAAATTTCTGTTGACTCCACGATTACAGTTTGGCTCAGGATCTGTGGCAGTAATAGTGAAGAGAGCACTGACTGTACCAAGGATGTTTGTGATATGAGCCGTTCTTGGTTCACTATAAAAGAAGGGGAAACAAATTTCCTAAGCAATCAGGTACAACCGAAGCCAAATGAAAAGAGGAAAAAAAGAGTAATTATGAGGACCAAATTTTGAGAATTACTCGAATCACTCTTCTTTTGTTTTTGATTCAAGCCTTTGGTCTGGGGCAGATCAAACGTGATCCTGTTATGGTAAGTCTTGGTGGTGCTTACACAACACTGGCTGATGGTGTTCATGCTGTTGGTGTAAACCCGGCAAATCTTGCTTTTCAGCATGATAAACCATTCATGTGGCAGTTGGCAACTGTGAATTTTGGAATCGGTAACAATTTCTTTTCTTTGGAGAACTTGACGGAATTCAGCGGCAAGGACCTGGAATCTCAAGGGAAAAAGGGGAAAAATCAGCTTTATGATCAGTTGAGGGACGGATTTCGAATTTTTGGAGATGCCCACGTTGCTCCTTTGTTGAGTTACGCTTCGGGGAATATGGCAATTACCAACGATTTGGTTGGTGTTTTTGATTTGGTTCTTCCTGAAGGATTAGTTCAACTGCTTTTGGAAGGTAACGAAGTGGGTGTTCCCATTGATCTTGAATACAATCGGGAAAGTATGCTTGTGTCAGAACATGCGTTTTCTTTTGCTGTTCCAACGAAAAATTTTTCATGGGGAGTGTCTCTAAAGTACCTAAACGGTCTTGTTTATACGGGAATCGATCCAGATTCCAGCTTTACAGAATTTACAACAGAGCCCACCAACTTTAATCTTCATGCACGCTATTTCCTTCGTCAAGGAATTGGTGGAAGTGGCGTGGCAATGGATCTGGGTCTTATCAGCAAAGAGTTCAACGGCATGCGACTAGGTTTCTCGCTTATCAATGCATTCGGAACAATAAAGTGGAATGGGCCGTCGGCTTTTCAAGTGCCTGAATTATTGATCAACAGTTTACCGGGAATTGTCCAAGAGGGAGACGAATGGGGTGCTAGTGTAGTATCTAAAGGTGATGGTCTGATTTACGAGATAGAGGCAGACTCCATTACAATGAATAAACTAAGTAACGGCCAGTGGAGTGACCTTTTCAAAGAAAAAAAATATATTGTTAAAGATACGCTTGAAAACGGACAGCAACGAAAGTTCAAAATGCGTTATCCCGGACTTCTTAGAATTGGAGTATCAAAGCGTTTGGATCAGGATTTAATTATTGCAAGTGATCTCGTAGCCGGTTTTGACGACAGATTTGGAGTTCATCAGGGGTGGAAGCTGTCAACGGGGCTTCAGTTCAATCGATTCAAAGCTTTCCCTCTAAGGTTAGGATACATGTATGGAGGAAGGTTTGTTAAAGAACTTGGATTTGGCGGTGGTTTCCACGCAGGACCTATTATGTATGATTTTGCTCTTTCTTTCCGGAACGGTACTTGGATTCACAGTATGAAAGGGGTTTCTTTTTCCTTCGGTGTGGCCATCACCAGTTTTAAGGGCCGCAAGGATAAGGCAACTCCCAGCCAGTAGCTATTTTCTGGCCCGCATCAGCAGTATAATTCCTCCCAAACAAAAGACAATATTGCCGATCCACGCCGACAGAACCGGCTCAAGTATCCCCTTGTAGCCAAGCGTCTGCCCGAACCGAATAAAGGCGTAGTAACCGAAGATCACAAATACACTCATCCCGGCACCAAAGGCGAGACCTGTCCGTGGTTTAAATGCCACGAGTGGAAACGCAAAGAGAACAACAATCACATTGGTGAACGCGAAAGAAACCTTGCCGTAAAGATTAACTTTCCAACGGGTTGTGTCCACACCGCTTTCATTTAACTCAGCAATGAATGTTTTGAGATTTTTGTAGTTCTTTTCCTGCGGAGAAGTTGCCTGCCTCGTCAGGTCTTCCGGGCTGAAGTTCACGGTTACTACAGTATCCTTTCGGGAGAAATGAACGGCGGTCTCGAAGCCGTCGGGGTGGAATTCGCGAATGGCGTATGTTTCCAGTCTCCACTTTCCATCTTGTGGAAGCCAGGTCATTCTGTTTGTATCAATGCGCCGGGTAAGCTTTCCATCATCCATAAAGTGGATCACAACACCAGCGGCCTTTAGGGTCTTTGGGGTGTATCGATCAATAGCGATGTGAAAGTCGTCAGATTTCCTCAGGAAGATATCCCGTTTTTTTGTTGAGTAGCGTCTGTCACGCGACTTGATCACGTATTCTTTTTCTATCTCACGTCGTTTCTGGTTTCCGGCTGTTACTACGCGGTCTTCGAAAAAGAATGAGGCGGCACTAATGAATATGGAGCATATGATAAGCGGTGCTGAAATTCTGTAAAGTGAGACGCCTGAAGCCTTCATGGCTGTGAGTTCATTTCTTCTTGAAAGAAGGCCTACAGTAAAGATAGTGGAGACAAGCACCGCCATTGGTAGTCCAATGCTTGTAAACCACGGCAAGGAATGGATATAATACGAAAAAATAATATTAACGGGAACCTCAGCATCGATGAACTTGTCCATATTCTCGACGGCATCTACCACAACAAAAATGACCAGAAACCCAAGGATGGAGACGCCTAAGAGAGACAGGAATTGACGAATTATGTAGAAATCAATCCTTTTCATCGTTCAGTCAAATTACTCAGAGCAATATGAAAAAGGGAGGAAAAATCACTTTTCTTCTGGTAACTCACCCCCTATATTGACCCCCTTTGTGAACGGACAGACCCGAAAAATTTCTCTTATTGTTGCATTTATCGCACTTGTGGTGTGGGAATTATTGGTTCCTGCGGGTAGTGTGACAGACTTTCGGGTTTCTTTTTTCTCGCTTATACCTCCTCTATTTGCTATTTCTATGGCACTCATTACCAAGGAAGTAATCCTTTCACTGTTTTGCGGTGTGTGGATTGGGGCTACCATGCTTATGGGATATAACCCCGTGGAAGGGCTTCTGAAGACCATTGATACTCACATTGTGAATTCCATCACTGATACTGATCAGGCGGCCATACTGCTGTTTACCCTCGGTTTCGGCGGTGTCATCGGCGTGGTCAGTGCAAATGGCGGAATGGGAGGAGTGGTAAAAAGTTCTTCACAGTATGCCAATACCCGTAAGCGAAGTCAAATGGCAACTATGTTCATGGGAGTGGTCATTTTCTTTGACGACTATGCCAACACTCTTTTTGTTGGGAACATGATGCGGCCGTTCACCGATAAGCTCAAGGTTTCCCGGGAGAAACTTGCTTACCTCGTCGATTCCACCGCAGCACCGGTGGCGAGTCTTGCTGTTATCAGCACATGGTCTGTTTTTCAGATGTCGCTCTTGGAAACACCATATAAAGAATATGGCATTGTGGAGAACCCTTACATCACATTCCTTAATTCCATTCCGTACTCTTTCTATTGCATTATCACCATTGTATTCATGGGTTTCTTGATCTGGTCAGGCCGTGATTATAGCAACATGCTGAAAGCGGAGCGTCGTGCTCTCAATGATGGGAAGGTTCTGGCTGATGGTGCACAGCCTCTCACAGATACAGAACTGTCCCAGGATGGGGGATTGAAGTCAGGTACTTCACACTGGACAAACGCCATGGTGCCGGTTCTTTTGCTTGTTGTCATAATTGTCATCGGACTGTACGAGACTGGGACGGACGCACTGGCACCCGGTGACGATCATTCCATCAGAAATATCATCGGCTCCTCCGATCCATACCGGGCCCTAATGTGGGGCTCTTTTATAGCGGGATTTGTGGCCATTCTTCTTTCTTATGGAAGAAACCTTCTTACTTTAAGGGAAAGCCTGGGGTTTTGGGTAAAGGGAGCCAAGTCAATGCTTATGGCTTGTATGATCTTGGTTCTGGCCTGGACGCTGGGAGATATCTGCAGTGAGGTTAAGACGGCCGATTATATAATCAGTTTGACTGAAGGTTTTCTCACTCCGGCCCTTTTGCCGCCGGTCACTTTTTTAACCGCGGCTGTGGTCAGTTTTTGTACAGGTACCTCTTGGGGAACTATGCCTATTCTCGTTCCTATCGCTGTACCGTTGGCTTTCAACCTATTGGGAGGAGATCCCAACTCTCTCGTCGGTGAACCTATCTATCTTGCAACTTTTGCCAGCGTTCTCTCGGGATGTGTATTTGGTGACCACTGTTCACCCCTATCTGACACAACAATACTTTCTTCAATTGCTTCCGGCTCGGACCATGTTGATCACGTTAAGACTCAATTGCCTTATGCTTTAACCACTGGGGTTATCAGTATTGTTTTGGGATATTCTCTTGTCAGTTACCTGCCGGTGGGGGTGGCTATTTTGTTGGGTGTTGCGGCGGCTTTTGTAGCTGTAAAGCTGTGGGGACGAAAACCTTAATCTCCCACTGCTCTTTTCCTGATAAGGATTCGCTCAATCTGACTTGGAGTTGATCTGAGAATTTTAATTCTACAACCGGCTGACACTAATTTTTCTCCGGGCGTAGGAATTCTTCCCAGCCGTTGGATGACAAAACCACCGATTGTCTCATAATTTCCTTTCGGCAACCTGACACCGCATACCGATTCAAGTTCTTCCAAGTCCACGCGACTGTCAACGACGAAACTGCCGTCAGACATCCGGGATACCCGTTTCGTTTCCTGATCAAACACATCTTCAAATTCACCAAATAGTTCTTCAATGAGATCTTCAACCGTAACCAGACCGGAGGTCTTTCCATCCGCTCCTACAACAATAGCAAGTGTTGATCGGTATCGCCGCAATTCCCGAAGTGCTTCGCTGGACGCCATTGTTTCGCTGATAAAGAGTGGTCGGTGAGCAATTTCAAGGAGAGATTCTGGCTCCAGGAAAAGGTCATGAAGAAAAATTATTCCCAGAATCTGATCGAGAGAATCTTTGTAAAGGATCAGTTTAGAAAGGCCGGTGGAAGACATAAGCTGAACGGCATCTTCAACAGAGGCATCCTCATGCAGACCTATCATGTCGGCGAGAGGAGTCATGGCTACTCGGACCGGTTGTGAACCAAAATCAAAAATGTTGGTGATCACCTCTTTTTCTTCCGCTTCCAACTCTTCACTTACTTCCATTTCATCAAACAGAATCTTCAATTCATTTCTATTCAAAAAGTGTGTGGATGACTTTTCTTTGTCTTCAGGAAACAGGGATGCATAGCTCCGAGCAAGCCAGACAATAGGAGTGAAAAAAATCTCCGATGTCCTAAGAAATGGCGTGTTGAAGACAGCCATTGAATTGGCCCGTTCCCTGGAAAAACTTTTTGGTAATATTTCACCGAACACCAGAATAACAGCTGATATTGTTATAACGATCCACAATTGCGGCAGACCCAAGCGCAGGAGTGAAATAGTGGCGTAAGATGAGGTTAAAACATTTGCCAGATTTGTCCCAATTAGGACAGTAATTAAGTATCTGTCCGGTTTGCCCAGAAATTGCTCAGTAAGGTTTACGGTTCTGTATCCTCGCTCGCGCCAGACTGCCAGTTGGAGAGGATTTGCCTGATGGAATGCAATTTCAGTGGCTGAGAAAAATGCAGATAGAGCCAGACCAATGATTGCGACAGAAGTTTCTAACATATGGACAATTTACACAAAATCAGTTGAGTAAAAGGCTGTTCAGCGGGGAATGGAATACACTTCATTGAGACAGTGAACGGTGATTAACTTTTTCAAGATAAGATGACCGTGTTGAATAATGGCTGAAAGACTGAACAGATCGTCTCTGGCAACGGAGCAGCAAAATCCTTCCTCCATGGATCTCGATTCCAAGTCAGTAGCTGAAATTCTGGAAATCATCAACCGGGAAGACAGCACAGTGTCGGAGGCTGTCCGTGAAGTGCTTCCTCAGTTGGAAGATGTGGTGAATCTGGCAGTGGGTGCCATCAGGGGTGGGCATCATGTTATTTATGTAGGTGCTGGCACGAGCGGTCGTTTGGGTGTATTGGATGCTGCTGAATGTCCACCTACATTTTCGGCACCACCTGACTTTTTCCAGGGCGTTATTGCTGGGGGAGAAGAAGCTTTAAGGCAATCCATTGAAGGTGCTGAAGACAAACCGGAAGATGCAGAACGGGACCTGAAATCAATCGGCATTCGTGAAGGGGATGTGGTCATTGGCATTGCCAGCAGTGGAACAACAACCTATGTACTCCATGCCCTGAAATATGCGAAAACCAAAGGATCTTCTACTGTTTTTCTGATATGCAATCCTTCGCCTCTTGTGGAAATTAATGTGGACGTTCTCATAGCTGTGGATGTGGGCCAGGAGGTTATTACAGGCTCTACCCGAATGAAATCGGGGACCGCCACAAAAATGATACTCAATATGATATCAACGGCCACTATGGTACGGCTCGGCAAAGTTTACGGCAACCTCATGGTGGACCTCAAAGCTGTGAATGAAAAGCTGGTGGACAGAGGTAACCGTATTATCTCCNNTCCATTGAAGGTGCTGAAGACAAATCGGAAGAGGCAGAACGGGATCTGAAATCAATCGGCGTTCGTGAAGGGGATGTGGTCATTGGCATTGCCAGCAGTGGAACAACAACCTATGTGCTCCATGCCCTGCAATATGCGAAAACCAAGGGATCTTCTACTGTTTTTCTGATATGCAATCCTTCGCCT
>DCXX01000009.1:39602-40111 GCA_002329125.1 Fidelibacterota bacterium UBA2125
GGGAAAGAGGTGAAAACAGCCATCGTTATGCACCACCAGAAGTGTGATTACGACACAGCCAGACAGACGTTGGATGATAATGACGGTTTCCTACGATTTGTCATCGAAACAAAATAGTTATACCGAAAGACGACTAAATGTCGGTTGATCTGAATATCCTCCGAAAAAAACAGCGTCTCACCATGGTCGGACTCATGACAGGTACCTCCATGGACGGGTTGGACATCTGTGTGGCAGAGGTAGAGTTTGGAAAGAAATCTGCGAAAATTAATGTTTTGGAAACAGGCTCAGCCCCTTACAGCGAAAAAATGCGAACCGATGTTGAAATTTGCCTAGAGCTTGATGAAAAAATGATTGCCGAAACAGATGATTCATTGGGTCGTTTCATGGCATATGAGACAACCAGGTTTTTGAAAAGGCACGGACTAAATGATATAGATGCCGTTGCTATGCACGGACAGACCGTTCATCATGTCAGTGGTGAGTCGACTCTCCAGATTGGGGAACCG
>DCXX01000009.1:40207-40766 GCA_002329125.1 Fidelibacterota bacterium UBA2125
GGACAAATGGCTATTCCAGCGCCCAGAGGAGGCCGTTGTCTGCCTGAACCTGGGCGGCGTTGCCAATGTTACTTACCTTCCTCCCAAAACTTCAGATGAATTGATCCTTGGCTTCGATACGGGCCCCGGCATGGCACTGTTGGATGAAGCGTCAAAAGCTCTGACGGGGAATAATTTTGATGAGGACGGCGCCATGGCTCAGGTTGGTACTGCTCGCGAGGAATCAGTGGAGGGATGGCTCAGTCACTCCTTCATAACAGCACCACCACCCAAATCCACTGGCAGAGATGAGTTTGGTGCTAATTGGATCTCGGAACAACTACCTGATATGAACAGTTGGAGAGTGAATGATGTTCTGGCAACACTATCTCTTTTTACCGCTCGGAGCGTGGCAGTAAATTGCCGTGAGCTCCTTCCGTTTGAAACCGTTAAACAAATCATAATCTCAGGCGGAGGTGTTTACAACAAATCTGTGATGCGTCAATTAGAAACTGAATTTTCTTCTGTTTCCATTCTCACTTCTCATGAGCTTGGCTTCGATCCTTTCATGAAGGAAGCG
>DCXX01000043.1 GCA_002329125.1 Fidelibacterota bacterium UBA2125
ATGAGCGTCCTGCCTGGCCTCTGGGATATGCATGTTCACTTGATGATCAATGGCCACGCCGATTACGACCACTGGGACAAGACATATCCAAGCCGTTTCAGGGATGAGATCATGCCCGCCTCAGCGAAACAGCTGCTCCTGGCCGGTATCACCAGCGCCCGCGATCTGGGTGGACCGCTGGACGATGCACTGGCCGTTAAAAAAGCGATAAATGACGGCAAGATTCCCGGCCCAACCCTTTATGTCTCCGGCCCTTTTATTCAACACAAACCGTACTCCGGTACCGAACTGTTCCGGTGGGGCGTGCAAGGTGAAAAGGATGCCCGCGCCAAGATACGGAAACTGGCCAAGGCAGGGGTGGATGTTATCAAGCTAATCGATCAGGACCAGATGACCATGGATGAAGTGGTTGCTGTGGTAGATGAAGCTCATAAGAACGGACTGAAAGTGGTGGGTCATTCCCATCGGCCTGAAGAGATCCGCCGAGGCGTTAAAGCAGGCGTGGACAACTTTGAACATACGGGCCTCTCCAGCGCCCCCGAATATCCACCCGATGTCATGGCCATGCTTAAGGAGCGGACGGCGCAAATGAATCTAGGGCCTCTCTACTGGACGCCCACCGTCTCCATACTGTTCAACTATGAGTATATGCGGGATTTCCCCGAAATGCTGGACGACCCCTCCTGGAAAGAGGGCTTGTCGCAGGACATTATTGACGACATCCGAGCATCGCTGGCAACCCCCGACAGACTCCCCTACTACCAGCTGACGCCCATTCGACGGCCTACTTTGAAGAAAAAATTCCAGCAGCTCCGGGAGGCGGGGATAGTGCTGATGATCGGCACTGACAGCGGCGTCCCCATGCTCTTCCATAGTCAGTCCACCTGGAATGAGCTGGACATTTGGGTGAACCACTTTGGGGTTCCAGCCATGGAAGCCATCCGGGCGGCTACCTATTGGCCCGCCAAGTTCATGGAACAGGAAGACAATTCAGGTACCATCGCCGTCGGTAAATATGCAGATATCATCGCTGTCCGGGGCGATGTGCTGAGGCACATCAGTCATTTACAAAACGTGGATATGGTGATCAAGCACGGGGTGAGGTATAAATAAAAAATCCTTCGGAAACAGGGTTTATCAGAAATTTATCTAGGTGCAAGGTATACCTTGACACCAAATGCCCCTTCCAAAACCCTAAATCTGAAACATATAGGTCAATTTCAGTACTTGTGCCTGTTGGATCAAATTATTTCCCCCGCCAGTCAAATCGTAGCGCTGATTCAAAACGATAAAAAGATCGCTCCCCGGTGTATGAATCCAGTTGATACGCCAGTAGATCTGAAGCTGTTCTGAAAAATTATCGTACTGTATCAGGGCCTTACCGAACCATTCTCTGTTTAGTGCCATTTCAGCCGTTACGGTATAAATAGCTGCGGTAAACTCTCCTTCTTCCGGCATATCAATAATGTTGCGATTCACCGATCCGTATAAAGTAAGGTGGTTTGAAAACAGTTTACCAATTGAACTGACCAGGCTGGTCTGATCTCCACCAAAATAATTGCCTTGCGTAAAGCGGAGCTCAGTCCAAAGTCCTCGGCTTTGGTTGGACCGCGCGGAAAATTCAAATTTTTTGTCATCATATTCACCGTTTGGGATCTCGATTCCATTCTTCAGATAAAAAGGATCTGCCAATCGTTCGATATTCTGGATAACCTTAATACCGATTCGGTCCTTGGATTCCAGGTGTGCTTCTATCCCACCACTTAATACGCCAGTCTCTTTGACACCGCTGTGGTTCCTTACGTCGCGGGCATAAATACTAAATTTCCATTGACGAATCAATTCATCACCATCACCCACCCTGGGCGTGAAACCGGCTATTATCCCAGTGCCGATCATATCGTCTCGCTGGACAAAACCGAGTCCTGGCCGAAAATCTCTACTTACATGATGCTGGCCCGTGGACAAATAATATCGATCATTCCTTAAATCCACACGAATCATGGAGGCAGAGGACGGTTTTCCCAGGTCGGAATCATTTACTTCACTGTACCAGGCTGAGATACTGCTGCTTCCCCAAAAGCGCATTTGCCCATCGATGCCAAATACAGAATTGGTACCTCCACTACTGGTTAAATCTGTAATAATTGCACCTACTGTTGTACGGTCCCGTACATCAGAGCGCAAACGGATTGCACTGTATGCGGTGGCAGGCAATCCATTCTCAGCCCGAGTATGTATATTTAGTGCGCCGACGGACGTTTTACCAATCTGACCATAAAGTCGGGAACCCCCCATCACGTCCTGGTTCAAGCCGATGCGGCGACTGAAAAACATTTCCGTCTGGCGGGGATTGCCGAATGCAAACAATTTTGCTCGGGTAAGAAAAAATTCCCGTTTTTCCGGATAGAACAGATTGAATCGGGTAAGATTTATCTGAACATTATCCGCTTCAACCTGAGCAAAATCTGTATTATAAGTCAGGTTGAGAGTAAGGTTCGATTTCAAGCCATAGTATAAATCCAAACCGGCGTCTTCAATACTTTCGCTACTGGTTCCATCTTCAGTTTCTTGTTTTTGGGCTCCTCCAATTCCATAGGGTTTTATCTGAATATTCTTACCACGCTTAATATTTTTCAAACCTGTCAAGTTTGCGTATTGAGAAACTTGAAAAATGCCCGAATTATAATTAAGTGGAATGTGGGGCCAGATGACGCTCTCATTTTTTCGGTTGATCTGACGCATAATGGCAATGCCCATTGTCAAATCTTCTTTGTCGGGAAACCGCAGGGTCGTCCAGGGAATAGCAAGTTCCATGATCCATCCAATATCAGTAATCCTGCCTTCACTGATGTAAACACCATCCCAGGCCCATTCATCCAGACTTGGTTTATTCTCATCGGTAATCAGGGCATCATCCTGTGTACCCAGAGGATTCATTTCAAAGAAGTAGGCATTGCGCCGGTCATGGTACGTGTCTAGGCCGATCCAAACAAAATCATCCCGGTGTATCCATCCTCCGCGGCTCAGAATGGAGGCTCTGATAAGTTCCGGGTTCTTATCGTGAAAGGTGAGTCCCATGTAGAGGTATTTACTATCGTAAGCTATTCGCATTTCGGATTTTTCACTGGGTGTATCCCCATCATGAGGCAAGCGCTGGACAAATTCAGTAATGGGTTGGATGGTCTGCCAGATGGGTTCATCCAGAGCACCGTCTACTGTGATGGGGCTGTCAGTCCAATGGGCTGTAACCGTAGGTCGGTCTGAAGCGGTCAAGACGCAAACCGCAAAAAAAACCACCGAAAAAAAACAGCTGTTCATAGTTTGCTTGGGAATGCGCATTAATTCCATTTTCCGGAACGTGCTATTTCCACCACAATTGTATAAGCTCTTGCCACTTTATTATCCTAACTAGCCCCCCCCCCTTAACTCCCAAGCTTGAGAAGCATAATGTGGGTCATTTTCATACAAACTATCCCCATAATCAGTGAATAACTGCGTTGCAAAATGTCTACGAATATAAGCTATACAAAACTGTGCCGGATTAGCAATAATAGACTAAAACCCCTTAATTCGAAGGGTTTTTTGTTTGATAAAAGAAGCACAGTTTAGGTGTTGAATAGTTTGACTATTCGAGTGGTACCCCGGACAGGATTCGAACCTGTGGCCTACGGATTAGAAGTCCGTTGCTCTATCCGGCTGAGCTACCGGGGCTGACGCCAAATTTACCCCCGCTCAAAGATGGCAACAATTAAAGGGTGAAAAGGGAGATTTACGCCGGTACCGGCTCCCGCATGCTGTTAAAAGTCTCCCCCATTAGGGCAAGACCCTTTTTCAGGAGCTCCGGCGGAGTGCCGTAGCCGATGCGAACATGTTGCTCTACCCCAAACCATTTCCCTGGCATGATGAGAACACTTTTCTCATCTCGGATCTTCTCGATCAGTTCAATTGAAGGAATGTCCAGATGATACTTGGGAAAGGCAATGGCCGCCGCTTCCGGCGGTGTAAATGAAAACAGGCCGTCCTGGCTCTCTATCCATTCCGTGAGTAGGGCAAGGTTAGTATTAAGAAACTGGTGTGTCCCGGCCAGAAGTTCCTTCCTCCTTTCCGACTGGAGCACCTTGCTTGCTACGGTGTCGCTCACAAGCCCCAGTGAGATGGTAGTATAATCATGAAGCTTCCACAGTTCCCAGATAGTGTCCGGATCGGTGACGGACCACCCTAGTCTAAGCCCCGGGAGACGGTATGCTTTTGAAAGTCCTGAGTTAACAATATCCTTTTTCCGCCCTGAGTAGACAGTGGATGATTCCACGCCAGACAGTTCGGCACCCCGGTATACCTCATCGGAAAGTAGATATAGATCGTGCTCCTCGGCAATACGTCGTACTTCAGCCATAGCCTCCGTGGACATGATGGCACCTGTAGGATTGTTGGGGGTGCAGACAGCAATCATCTTCGTCTTGGACGTCACAAGTGAATTAAGTTCATCGAGGTCCATCTGCCAGTTCAGTTCCGGTCTCAGCCGGATCTCTTTCACCTCCACGCCAATGCTACTGGCCAGTGTTCCGATCTGAAGGTAGTTGGGTACCATATAGATCAGTTCATCCCCCGGCTCCAGGAGTGTCATGGTGCAAAGAAAGTTGGCCTCAGCGGAGCCGTTGGTGATGAGAACATGATCGGGCGTAGAGCCGGGGTACATGGCCGCCACCGTTTCTCGGAGGAGGACTGTACCGTTAGCCTCGGTGTAATAGAGTTCCATACCGGAAATCTCCTCCAATTCCTCCAGCGTTAAAACATCTTTAAGCGCCAGCGGATGGACACCACTTTCGGACAGGTTGTAATCCACCGCGTTTTCCCAGACGGACATGTTTCGCTCCAATTCAAATGTTTTGAATTTCATCTTATTCTCCTTTCACGGTGTCAATTATCCAAAGACTTATAAACTACAGTTGCAATTTGGATGTCCTGCACAGCCACCCCAGTGAGATCAGCAACGGTAATCTGCTGGGGGGAAGTCCGCCCCGGTGTTTTACCGCTGATTACGTTGCCCAACTCCACCAAATCTACTTCTGAAACTGACCCTTCCCGGAGACACCAGGCAATCTCTCCCCGCTCCCGGCACTGCGGAATACTGTCCGCCACCACAAGATCCGCGCTGGCCAGAATAGCACCATCCAGCTCCCGTTTTTTGTGAGTGTCGGATCCCATGGCAGTAATGTGTGTACCAGGAGAAATGTCATCATCGCTAAGCAACGGTTCCGTGGCCGGCGTTGTTGTAACGATGAGATTGCTCCGCTGAGCCACTTCTGCTGGTGAATCACAAACGGTAACAGTGTAACCTTTGGACGTCATATCACTTTTATAAAGTGCCACCTTTTCAGGTGTCCTCCCCCACACTGCCACTTCCTTGCAGGCAACTACACCGTCCAGATGTTCCACCTGAAGTCTCGCCTGAACACCTGTACCAATAACGCCGATAGCGCTCACATCCTCCGGTGCAAGCAGTTTGGCCGAAATGGCCCCAGCCACCGCTGTCCGGATATCAGTGAGATACGCCTCATCGTGCAGCACGCAGACTGACTCTCCTGTCTGTTGCCTGAACAGCAACATCATACCGCTACCGCCGGGAAGACCCAGTTTTTCGTTTTCATAAAAGCCTGAGGCAATTTTTATGCAGTAATATTCATCTCCCTGGATGTAGCCGTATTTGATATGAACATCGCCGGGCGGATTTTTAAACACCAGTTCCCCAACCGGCGGTACTACGGAGCGTCCATCGGAGTAGGCCACGAACCCTTCTTCAATAAGAGGCATAAGGTCCACCCCTTCCAGAGCTGACTTGATCTGATCCAGAGAGTATGTTTTCACAAAAGTTCCTCCATTGTCTCCTTACTTATGTTGGCACCACACAGCACAATTGCCACCTGCTTACCGGGCCACCGGTCTTTCTGTTTCAGAAACCCTGCAATAGCCACAGCGGCGGACCCTTCGATCATCATACTGTGGTTTTTCATGTATGCCCCAAACGTGTCGGCTATCTCAGGCTCCGTGATGAGAACATAATCGTCCACAAGTTTTTGGCAAAGCTCAAAAGTGATAGCCCCTTCCTCCACACCACCGGCTGTGCCGTCTGACAGGGTAGGTTTAGATTCCAGATCCAGGATTTTCCCTGCTTCAACGGATTTATGCATGACAGGTGAATTCTCAGGTGAGCATGCCACTACAGATACTTTCCTCTCTCCCTTCACTGCACCGGCCATTCCGGAGATGAGTCCACCGCCTCCCAGGGAGATATAAAGAGCCTCCATGTTCGGTAACTGGTTCACGAGTTCCACTCCTGCTGTCCCTTGCCCTGCTACGATGTCAAGATCATTGTAAGGCGAAACATAGGCCATGCCGTTCTGTTCTGCATGACGGCGCCCTGCCGCTTCCGCCACCACGCAATCGTCCCCCGCCATCTTAACCTCTGCACCGTACTTTTCAATGGTTTTCAGTTTTGTTTGAGAGGCGTTCTCCGGCACAAAGATGACGCCGGATGTATCCAGAAGTGACATGGCCCGAGCCACAGCGGCGCCGTGATTTCCCGTGGAAGCAGCCACCACACCAGCGGACCGTTCAGCAGCTGAGAGAGAAAGCAGTTTGTTTACCGCACCTCGGTATTTGAAGGAGCCGGTGTGCTGAAGGTTTTCACACTTGAACCAGACGTCAGCACCTGTCTCCTCACTGAGCCAGAGAGAATGCTCAACCGGCGTCTCCAGAACGTAATTTTTGATTCGTTGTGCAGCGACGAAGGCGGACTGTTGAACATTCATCATCTGTAAATACCCGTTGAAAAGCCGGACTAGATAACGGAAAATACGAGGGCGTCCAGCCACATCAAATTGTTTTGAAATGACGAGGGAGACAGACAGATGATAGATTCAACCATTGAAGGGAGGATCAAAGTCCTCCGTATGAACCACGGTCCCGCTAACGCCATGGATCTGCCGTTTCTTACCGCCGTGGCTGATGCCTGCATCCCGGACAACGGCTTTGACGGTATGGTTCTAACAGGTAACGGCCGCTTTTTCAGCGCCGGCCTGAATATCGTGAACCTCATGGAAGGAGACGATGACAATGCCTGGAAGATTATCGAAACTTTGGGCCGTGCCATCATGAATATTATGACTTTTCCAGGTCCCGTTGTGGCCGCTGTAGATGGTCACGCTGTAGCCGGCGGGTGCCTCCTGGCTCTATCGTGTGATCACCGTATTGGCGTGCCAGGTGACTACAAAATGGGAATGAATGAACTGGCTCTGGGCCTCGATCTCCCCTCATTTGCCCTGGCGGCTGTCCGAAAATGTGTCCCGGTCCACCGTCAGTTTGAAGTGACCTCCCTCAGCCGATTCTACTCACCGGAAGAAGCGATTCCGCTCGGTATGTTAAACAAGATCAGTAATGATGCCGAAAAAGAGGCACTAAAAATGTCAACTTCGCTGGCGGATTCCCTTGCCCCCTTTCAACGATTGAAAAAACATCTCAATGCACCGGCGCTGGAACTTTATGAAAAAGAGGGTGACTCCATAGACCAATTTATCCGTCAGTGGAAAACGCCGGAAAGCCAGGCCAAGATCAAAGCGGCCGTAGAAAAAATGAAAAAGTCGTGAACTACTGGCTGTTCAGCTTCTGACAGCCATAACCGCTGTCCCGTAAGCCAGTATCTCTGAAGTGTTGGACATGACCATGGAGGTGGCAAACCGTATGTCTGTAATGGCATTAGCACCCATCTCCTCAGCCCGCTCGATCATCCGCTGCTGAGCCTCTTCCCGGGACTCAGCCATCATTTCCGTATATTCTGTTATCTCACCTCCAATGACGGTCCGGAGAGAAGCAACAATATCTTTCCCAACGTGCCTGGCACGGATGGTACTCCCCTTCACTAAACCCTTGGTTTCAGTGATAGTATAACCCGGTATATTGGAAGATGTTGTGAGTATCATGATCTAACTCCTTTGAAAGTTTCTTTTTTTGAATCGTTCACCCTGTCCTTGATAACACTCCCCAACAATAACAGACCGCCCAGAACGATAAGGGCTACGGCAATCCTCATCTTACTTGGAATGAAAACTATGACT
This sequence comes from Fidelibacterota bacterium UBA2125, assembly GCA_002329125.1. Classification (GTDB taxonomy): domain Bacteria; phylum Fidelibacterota; class Marinisomatia; order Marinisomatales; family S15-B10; genus UBA2125. The sequence continues at coordinate 8,115 of DCXX01000043.1, forward strand.
TTCAGTAATTCATAAATAATATAAAAAACAATAATAGCACTCCCCGCAAGCACCATAAAAATACCTGATGTTCTCATTTTGTTTCTCCCGATTTCTGATATGGAATAAGTATCTCCTTCAGCAACTTATTGATCTCTTCCGGACTCAACGGAATGGCCACCCCGTCCAGGTCAACAGTAGTGTGCTGCCCCCGCATCACCATCATGCGCACTTCCCGCTGGAGGGCCAGTGCCGCTTCCCGGTCCAGTTTCATGGTGCCCAGGTCGATGCCTGATATCTCAATTCCTTCCTCTGCCAGAGGGGCCAATATTTTTTCGAGGACCTCTTTCTGATTTGTTATGGTTTTATTAGCTTTCAAAACTGCCGGCCGAACCCAAAAAGAAATTAATTCACTGGCACAGGACATCATCGTACATTTTACAATATTCGACTGAGGACCAGCCCATGAAAATCTGGACATTTGAAGGTGGATTCGACAACAATTTCACCTACCTTTTTTCTGATGGTGTCTCTCCTGACGCCGCCATCGTCGATGCTTCAGTACCTCTAAACAGTCTTAAATCTACCATTGAAAAAAACAGTCTCATTCCATCAAAACTTTTGTTGACACATACTCATTTTGACCACACTGCCCATCTGGACGAATATATATCCGCTTACCCAAACGCAGAAGTGTGTGCCTTGGATGGCTCCCAAAGATGGCTGAATAAACAGTCCCTTTCCGATGGTGACACCGTTCAGATCGGCGGGCTCACTGTCACTGCCATACATACACCGGGGCACACACAAGACAGTACCTGCTTCCATGTACAAGATGCTCTCTTCAGCGGTGACACTATTTTCATTGGTCGAACCGGTCGAACCATCGGCGCCGGCAGCGACACCAGGCAGCTTTACCGCTCCGTTTCCGGAAAGCTGCTAACCCTTTCCGGCAACACTACCATCTACTCGGGACACGATTACGGCCCTGTACAGAAGATTTCCATGAAGGAAAATATTGAAATGAGTCCACTCCTTCAGGCTACGGATGAAGATGATTTCGTCAGGAGGATGGAAGAATATGAACGATCACGTTAGTTATAAACCAAACTAAGGAGAGATGAGATGAAACGTTACGCATGGGGACTCCTCACCGGCGCTCTGCTGATTGCTTGCTTTATGGTGGTAACAGCCACAGCAAGTCCTCAGGATGATTCCATCAAGGTCTACCTGGGACAGTTGGAGCAGTTCCTCCGGGATGAGATGTCCAGAAGTACCACTGCAGGTCGGTTTCAGCTGCAGTCTTTCAATATCGACCGGACCCACTGGCACTACATGATGGACACAGCCACAGGGAAACTCTACAGAATGGAGCTTGGCCGCACGCCCGATAGGAGCCAGTGGACAGTCATGGCCCAGGGGCTGATTGAAGAACCGCCTCAGGCCGAAGCCGAAACGGAAAAAGTCGAGAATTAGTGGCGGAGCGAATGCGGAGGAACGGCTCATGCTCGTTGAGCCGGAACTTTCGGTCGAGCATGAAGTTCGATTCCAACATGGGATGGATCTGTTCAACACCGGTCACAACTGGGAGATACTTCCCAGAGGCATCATGTTACAGCGGAACTTCACTGTGCAGCACTGAAAAAAGGAAGTTGATCAATGCAACTGTTTAGACTATTGAAAAGAAGCAGAATTTTGCTACTGTTCCTTTTTTCTTTTTCCTGCTCCCGGTCGCCTGTTGACCTCCAGGAGGTCACCGCTGAAGACATACTCACTGCCGTGGCGGAACACAAGGGAGAAAAGGCTGTTCTTGTGAACTACTGGGCCACCTGGTGTGCCCCGTGCGTGGAGGAGTTTCCCATGATCGTGGAACTGTCCAAAGAATATGCCCATGAGGCCGTTGTGCTGTTTGTCTCAGCCGACTGGCTGGATGAAAAAGAGAGGGCACTGGAATTTCTTGAGAAGCAGGAAGTAAAGGGTCTCTCTTTTATAAAAAATCAGACTGATAATGAATTTATTGACGGCATCCACAGGGAATGGTCCGGGGCCCTCCCTTTCACCATCGTATACGGTAAGAATTCGGGAAATGTTGTAGATTACTGGGAGGCAAAAAAGTCTGAAAAAAGATTTGTTGAAGCACTTGAAAAAGCAATTAACGAAGGAGTAAAGTCATGAGAAAATCCTTGATATGGATAGTCCCATTGATGCTGGTGACCGCTGCCGTGGCGGGCGAGCTGGAGATTGGCTCCGATATTCCAATGGCAGATGTAAAGATGGTTGACGTGAGCGGTAAAAAGGTGAGCCTGAATGATGCCGTAGGTGAGAATGGACTGCTGGTTGTTTTCTCCTGCAACACTTGCCCCTGGGTAGACGCCTGGGAGGACCGGTATATTTCGGTCTCAAAGCTGTCCCAGAAAAAAGGTGTGGGCATGATCGCCATCAACCCCAACCAGGGAAGCCGGAAAAAAGGCGACGGTATGGAGGACATGCAGGCCCGAGCCAAGAAAGCAAAGTACGATTTCTACTACACCCTGGACAAGGAGTCGAAATTGGCTTCCGCCTTCGGTGCCTCCAAGACACCTCACATTTACCTTTTCAACAATAAAGGTACACTGGTCTACCGCGGCGCCATAGATGACAATGCCAGAAGGCCTAAAAAGGTAGAGAACCCCTACCTGATGGATGCCATTAACGCTATGGTTGCTGGCGAAAAGATAACCACGGCTTCCACCAAGGCCCTCGGCTGCGGCATTAAGTACGCCAGCAATAAATAGAGAAGATATAACTTAGTCACTTTTCCGGGGTGTGGCGCAGCCCGGTAGCGCACCTGCTTTGGGAG
>DCXX01000143.1:0-4305 GCA_002329125.1 Fidelibacterota bacterium UBA2125
AATCTTTCAGGTAAAGCATTACTGGAATGGAAGTTTCAGAGGTATATGGAAGATTATTTGGGTGTGATTTTATCTGTGGACGAGAGTGTTGGGACAGTATTGGATTATTTGGATCAAGAAGGTTTGACTGAAAACACAATTGTTGTCTACACATCTGACCAGGGTTTTTACCTTGGTGAACATGGCTGGTTTGACAAACGCTTCATGTACGAAGAATCACTTAGTATGCCTCTGCTGATGCGTTATCCGAAGGAGATCGAGGCGGGTCAGGTTTCAGGTGATATTGTTCTAAACCTCGATTTTGCTCCGACTTTTTTGGATTATGCTGGTATTCACAACCCCATAGAAATGCAAGGCAATTCCCTTCGATCACTGACTCGAGGTCAACGACCAAAAGATTGGCGGACATCCATGTATTATCACTATTATGAATATCCGCAAGGCTGGCATTTTGTGAAGAGGCATTATGGTATTCGGACGAAACGCTATAAACTCATTCACTTTTATGATGATATCAATGCGTGGGAGTTTTTTGATTTACACAAGGATCCCGGTGAGATCAATAATGTATACAATGATCCAGCTTATAAAGATGTCATTGAAAAAACCAAACAAGAGCTCATGAAACTCCGCCAAGAAGTTGGCGATACAAATCCAATCAATAATTAAAGCTGAAGGCAAAACTTTTTGAAGCCTTTATACCGTTTTACGGCATTAATACTGACTGTAATTGGATTCTCTTCCTGTGTAAGAAAACAGGCTGAACCCAACATTATATATATACTTGCTGATGACTTGGGCTATGGAGAATTAGGTGCGTATGGGCAGGAAATAATTGAAACGCCTCATATTGATGCCTTGGCAAAAACTGGGATGCGTTTTACACAGCACTATTCCGGTTCTCCAGTTTGTGCCCCATCCCGCTCTGTCTTAATGACCGGCCAGCACACTGGACATACCCATATCCGTGGTAACGATGAATGGAAGGCTAGGGGAGAGGTTTGGGACTACGCGGCCATGTTTGAAAACCCCTTCTTGGAAGGGCAACGCCCCCTATTGGACAGTATAGTGACAGTGGCGGAAATACTTAAGGATGCGGGGTACCAAACAGGGAGCGTAGGAAAATGGGGTTTGGGGGCTCCCACCACTGAGGGTGTTCCCAACAGACAGGGTTTTGATTTTTTTTACGGATACAACTGTCAGCGTCAGGCACACACGTACTATCCCATGCACCTATGGAGGAATGAGGAAAGAAATTTGTTAAACAATAAAATGGTGCCACCTCATTCTAACCTCTCAGAGGGAGTTGATCCCAATAACCCTAAAAGCTATGCTGACTATGCATTAAATGATTATGCACCGGAACTGATGCATGAAGAAGCGCTCAAATTTATTGAGGAAAATAAAGATCGCCCTTTCTTCCTCTATTATGCTTCGCCTATTCCACACCTTCCACTCCAAGCACCTCAACGATGGGTAGACTATTATCAGAAAAAATTGGGTCCGGAAGAACCTTATACGGGAAAAAGTTATTTCCCGAATTTGACTCCACGGGCTACCTATGCTGCCATGATATCTTATCTGGATGAACAGGTAGGAGATATTGTGGTTCAACTGAAGAATTTGGGAATTTATGATAACACTTTAATTATTTTTTCCAGTGACAACGGCCCCACTTATACCGGAGGTGCCGACACACCTTATTTTGATAGTGCCAAACCTTTCAAAACAGAACGGGGCTGGGCTAAAGGGTTTTTGCACGAAGGCGGGATCCGAGTTCCTATGATAGCCAGTTGGTCAGGCCGCATCACTCCTGGAACCACCTCAAACCACCTATCAGCTTTTTATGATGTAATGCCAACTTTATGTGAGGTAGTTGGCCAGCCCATACCTGGCCAATCTGATGGCATCAGCTTTTTACCAACATTGCTGAACAAGCCTCAAATGGAGAAACATGAATATCTTTATTGGGAGTTTCCTGCATACAACGGGCAGCAGGCGGTCCGTATGGGCAAATGGAAAGGAATGCGAGAGAATATTTTTGACGGTAACCTGGAAATTGAACTGTATGACTTGGATGCTGATATTCAGGAACAATTTAACATAGCAGCCAGACATCACGATGTTGTGGAAAAGATTGAAACGATCATGAAGCGGGAGCATGTTCCATCCACTTTGGATCGCTTCAAGATTTCTCAACTGGGAGATAAATAGTGGGTTCCTTTTGTGGATTAAGTATTACGTTTGTGATTACTCCCAGTAGTTAATGCGAATGAGAATCAGAAAACTTTCCCTTTTGATTTGGACGATTGTGTTTGTCGGAACGACGTTCTCATGTGAGAAAGATAGTCGCTACGCTGACTTGATTCTCCTAAACGGTAATGTTTACACTTTCTCTTGGCCCGATCCTGACAGGGATGGTAACCCCGCCCGCAGTGCTCCCGTCGAAAACGGTCGTTGGTATGCGGATGCTGAAGCTGTTGCAATAAAAGATGGCGACATTCTATCTATAGGATCAGCTGACCAGATGAAAATATTCACAGGTTTGAACACCCGTTTGATTGACCTCCAAGGTGCCACACTGCTTCCCGGTCTTGTTGATTCTCACACCCATGTAGCTGGACTGGGGGCTCGTCTCACGCGAGTCGATTTATTTGGTGTTGAGACGGAAGAGGAGGCTATCCGTTTAGTGGCGGAACGGGCAGCTGAAACACCAGCCGGTGAATGGATTATTGGTTGGGGATGGAATGAAGGTGCCTGGGCTTCGAACTATCCTACCTTGGAACGGCTCTCCAAAGCAATCCCAAACCATCCTGTAATCCTAAAGAGTTTGCACGGTTTTGCCATTTGGGGAAATCAACTGGCATTCGAAAAGTCAGGGATCACTTCTGAGACTGAGCCACCTGTCGGAGGGATAATTTTGAAGGATGAGCAGGGAAATCCTTCTGGTGTTGTTCTCAATCGGGCCACGACCCTGCTCAATGATGCTATTCCCTCGCCTACCATTAGACAGACCAGGGATCTGTTAAAAGCAGGATTACAGGAAATGGCACGTTCAGGATTTGTGATGGTCCACGAAGCTGGCTGCGGTACGAACCAGATGACAGCAATGGAAGCAATGGAAAGAGACGGTGACCTTTCAGTAAGAGTTTACGCCATGCTCTCGGCCAGAGATGAAGCGCTTATGCGACACTGGATTGATCAAGGTCCTGATAAAGACTTGGATGGAATGCTAATGACCCGTTCGGTAAAAGGTTATTACGACGGAGCTCTTGGGTCCCGGGGGGCTCGCCTGTTAGAAGATTATTCTGATAAGCCCGGACATAAGGGTGTAAGTGGTGAGGGATATGGGTTTGATGAATCAATCGTGGAAAAGGCTATGAAGGTTGGATTTCAGGTTGGAATTCATGCGATCGGAGATGCGGGTAACAGAGAAACACTTGATTTTTTTCAATCTGTTTTTAGTGAGTCACCAAAAACCCGCCGCGGTCGCCATCGCATAGAACACGCACAGATCATCCATCCAGATGATTTCGAAAGATTTGTCGATATGGATATCATTGCCTCTATGCAACCTCCTCATGCTGTAGAGGATAAACTTTGGGCGGAAGAACGTCTCGGTCCCGATAGAGTTAAAGGTGGTTATGCCTGGAGAAAACTACGGAAAATGGGCGTCAAGCTAGTCTTTGACTCCGATCTTGCCGGATCAGATCACGACATTTTTTATGGATTACATGCAGCCATGACCCGTCGCGATAAGTTTATTCAACCACCGGAGGGATGGTATCCTGATCAGAAGATGTCTCCCGAAGAAGCGTTGCGGGGCTATACAGTATGGGCCGCCTACGCCGGTTTTCTTGAGAAGCAAACGGGTACTATCGAAAAAGGGAAATGGGCGGACATCACTGTAATGAATATTGATCCGTTGAACATAGGTGAGACAGAACCTGAAGAACTATTCCAAGGTGAGATACTGCTGACAATTGTCAGAGGTAACGTGGTTTTCGAAAAGGCGGGTCAGTTCAGGTAGCGCGCCAAACGTGAAGATTTATTAAAAACCTGCTCCAATAGAGCCTCCTCAAAAGTATTGTTGTTGTCATGGCAGAACCCAAAGACTGACTGCCACAGTTCCCTGGTTTCCATACAGAGATAGAAGAATACAGAGTCATGCCACGGCGTGAAGGCGTGCCATGCCGCTTGGAACAACTCTTCCTTTACCTGCTGAGGGTATGACAATTTTCCCGCCGTCTCCTCCAACGGTATCTGCAGCACTTTGCTGGAAAGCCCTTTCAGTCTCAGATTTTT
>DCXX01000143.1:4655-4817 GCA_002329125.1 Fidelibacterota bacterium UBA2125
GTACCAAAGGAGACAAGAGCGACTTCTTCAGATGAGAAGATAGAGAGTACTTTCCGAATAAGAGCGTCGTAATCGTTTTCCCAGCCGCAGTAGTGGACCATGGGGTGCAAGTGGAATCCTACCAGAATATCTCTGTCTGCCACACTCCGCGCCGCTACCAAT
>DCXX01000042.1 GCA_002329125.1 Fidelibacterota bacterium UBA2125
CTTTAATTCCCGGATCCGCTCCCGGTACCACCAAACCACTTCATCCGTAGTGGTAACGCCGGCCTGGATCACTTTGTCCGAGAACCCTTCTTTGATGATTTCGTGCGCGATCCTGCATATCTGGTCATAGACAACCATTTCACTAGATGTGCGGGTTTCCAGCCACCCCACAGCCAGCTTCTCACCGGAAACAATTCTCTTCTGGTACTTCGGAGAAAGCACCGCATTCAGTGTTTCATATTCCGTTGAGGCAAGGCCGTCTGAAAGACCGTAATCTATTGAGCGGTTAACCGCAATCTTTTTTGGATTCCGCTCAACAATAAGTTCGGAAAGACGTTTCCATTGATCGGGTTGTTTCTCCTTCTCCCACGCTTTTTTAAAGACCTCCCCCACATCATAACGGGCAACAGCCAAAGTTTCCAGAGGCTTATTTTTTCCGGGATCATATATGACAAGAATCGTCCGGCGACGGGCATTCAACCAGGTGGCCGGAAGCATGGTTCGTATGACTGGATCCTCGTTATACTCACGGGCAATAATGAGCCACATATCTATTTTTTCTCGGCGAAGAAGGTCAGGGAGAACTGTCTCTACACGCTCTTTCAACCATTGGTCCCTTACCTCAGCCCGTTGCTTCATGGATAGTACTTTTGGCATTTCCCCTTGAGCAAACTGCACCAGAAGTGCCAAAGAAATAGTTTTTAAGTACAGACTCTTTTTCATTTCAGATCCTCCTAAAAATGATGCGTAAATCTAACGTCTCGCTGGGCCTCTTAGCCACATTCCTGAACGTTCACCAGTGAGGGCTCCCGCCCGCATAGCCAGCTTACCGTTTATTATCACATGATCAATACCCGTGGGATAGCGGTGAGGGTCAGCATAAGTGGCCTGATCCTGGATTGTTTCTGGATCAAATACCACTAGATCAGCGTAAGCGCCTTTTTCAATTCGACCGCGATTCACTTGACCGATCCTGTCTGCTGTCATGGACGTCATCTTCTTAACAGCTTCTTCAAGAGATAATACACCCAACTCCCTTACATATCTGGCCAAGACTCTGGGGAAAGCGCCATAGCTTCGAGGATGTGGATACCCAACACCATAACTAACAGGATCACCGTCTGTCTCGATCATGGCCAGAGGATGCTTCATAATTCTAATGACATCTCCTTCATCCATAGCATGATAGATGGCCGAAAAACCGCCCTTCAGTTGCAAATCTATGGCCAATTGAATTCCTGTTTCCAAAGTGTTGGAAAGACCTCGGTCAGCTGCATAATCAGCTAGACGTTTACCATTGTATGTCTGATCACTGGGCAGTACTCTGAATTGGATTCTGCGTAGATCACCTCCGGTTCTATCCTGGGTGAAAATTTCAGCCATTTCGCCTTCGATCATTCGCCGTTGTTCTGGATCAGCAATGCGAGAAGCAAATCCTTCTTTGCCACCTGCCAGAGACCACTGAGGAAAAAGAATTGAAGAACCTGTACTGGAAGCCGTATACGGATACAAATCGTGAACAATGTCAATCCCTGAAGTACGGGCTGAATCAATAATGGCAAGGCTCTTTTCAGACCAACCCCACTGTGAAACACCCGCTGCCTTGTGATGGTTAATTTGAGCAGGAATTCTCGCTTCCATCCCAACACGCACAGTCTCTCTGACTGATTTTAATAAACCTGTCGCCTCATTCCGCATATGGGAGACATAAATACCTCCAAAACGGGATGCTACTTTTGCCAGTTCTATTACCTCTTCAGGTTTTGAAAAATTGGCTGGTACATAAAGGAGGCCGGTTGTAAAACCTATGGCACCCTGTTTCATGGATTCTTCAACATACCATCGCATTTTTTCCAGTTCATCTTCCGATGGGGCTCTGTTCTCGAGACCCATCACCTGTTTTCTTGTCCAGGTATGTCCAGCATAGAATCCCACATTCGGTGTCACACGTAGAGATGCTGCATATTCGTCCAGTGGCCACGGCTGATCACCGCTGTGTAGTGTAGCCAGAATGGTGGTAATTCCCTGGCGGGTAAAATTCTCTGCCAGTGGATGCTCGTGGATGGTTGTCTGGATATGAGCATGATTATCGATGAATCCGGGGCTTACAACACGTCCCGTGATTTCCAGTATATCTTGAGTATCCTCCCGATTTAAGCCTTCTCTCGAAATTGAAACGATTTTATCCCCCTTCACGGCTACATCTGCCCGGTAGGATGGATTACCCAGCCCGTCTACCACAATACCTCCTGTGAGTATCAAATCATACTGTTTTTCGGAAGGCTTGTCTTTGTTACACCCGAGCAATCCGATGATTACCAAAATGAGAATATTGTTCTTCATTACTGTGTCATCTCGCTTTATTTGCCCCCGTTTCTTATGAGCTGAACATAAAATGTGACCCCGTCTCTGAGACTTTTGACGCTCAGTTTTTCATTGGTCCCATGGACACCCTCAATTTTTCCCTGATATCTGTCAAAAGGAATAAAACGATAGATGTGCGGCGTGAGTCCCTGGAAATGTTTCGAATCAGTACCTCCCGGACTAAGACCGGGAACAACAACAGTTTTGGGGAAAACTTGATGGATCGTTGTCGCCAGAAGATCGAATTGAGGCGTATTGACATCTGAAATATTGGACGCTTCACTACCAAAACCTTCTGCAATTTCAATATGGACTCGCTCATCATTCACAATCTTTCTTACCATCTCTAATACCCAGTCTATACTGTCCCCCGGCCTCAGCCTGAAATTAACAACCGCTGTAGCTGTGGGAGGGATAACATTGTCTTTAACACCACCTTCAATTATTGTAGGTGCCGTTGTGGTCCTCATCAAGGCAGAGAGAATTGATCTGCCTGAAGCGTATCTGACGAACGGCTTCTCAAAAAGCCACTGATTGGCAATTAAAATTCTCACCCAGAATGGCATGGCGGGCGCAAATGCTTCCATCATATGACGAATAGATGGAGTCATGGATGCTGGCAGTGGATTGTCTTGAAGCTTCTGAACCGCCGTGGCAAGGATTCCAATGGTGGTCTCCTTTCCAGGCATGGAAGAGTGCCCGCCTTGGCCGTGAGCGGTTAACTTCACAGACATATAACCTTTTTCACCCATAGCTACAAATGCGGACATGGAATTAATTGGAAGCATGTCACCGGATAGTAGGCCTCCACCCTCATCTAAGACAAACTCAGGTACAATATTCTTCGACTGCATCAGCTCGGCTACTTTAGCAGCGCCCTGTGTGCCGCCGATCTCTTCATCATAACCGAACGAGATATAGATTGGTCTTACTGGGGAAAAACCATCATTCAGCAGCCACTCCACCGCTTCCATAATGGAAAAAAGGCTCGCCTTGTCATCCATGGCACCCCGGCCCCAGATATAGCCGTCAGCCACATCCCCTTT
>DCXX01000125.1 GCA_002329125.1 Fidelibacterota bacterium UBA2125
ACAGAAAACAATTCTAATTTCTTGTTTTTTCTGACGAGAAATGCTAACCTCACCGCGTAAAAGTGGGGTAAAGATATTTGTAATCATTATCCACGTGTCGTGGGTTCAAATCAACAATATTTCTCGGGTTAACCAGACTATAATCAAAAATAATTTTTATTTGCTGCTTACAGCTCTTACGGTAGTTCATGCCGGAAACAGCGATGACGATCTTGTATCAAATCAATTAGAAGCGGTATCAGTCAGTGAGGCTCCGGTGGTTGACGGAAATGTTATTGATGACCCGGTCTGGGAGGCTGCACCTGTTGCCACATCATTTACGCAACAGACACCTGATGAAGGTGAGGGCATATCTGAAAAAACTGAAGTGCGGGTTATGTACTCTTCAAATGCCCTTTACGTGGCGGTGGTCTGTTACGATACGGAGCCGGAGCGAATTGTTGTCTCTGATACGCGCCGGGACGCTTCGCTGAAAGATTCTGACAGCTTTCGGTTTATTCTGGACACCTTTTATGACAAACAGAACGGTTTCATATTTGGTACCAATCCTGCCGGAATCGAATATGATGCTCAGGTGAGTAAAGAAGGACAAGGCGGATTTAACACGGGCCGCCAGTCTGTTGGTGCCGGCGGTGCCTTCAACCTTAACTGGGATGCGGTATGGGAAGTTCAGACAGTTGTGGGTGATTTTGGCTGGAGTGCTGAATTTGCTATCCCGTTCAAAACACTCAGATTCACAGAAAATAAACAGCAGCAGTGGGGCATTAATTTTGAGAGGGTCATTGCAAGGAAGCAGGAAGATGCTTACTGGATGCCCATCCCCAGGCAGTTCAACATAAATCGCGTATCCCTCGCTGGCACATTGACGGGCCTTTCAATAACCAATCCCAGAAATTTAAAAATAATGCCTTACGGATTAGGGCAATCGACGACGGGAACAAAAGGTCAGAGCCAACTTGGATTAGATGCCAAATACAGCCTTACATCCAGCCTTACTTTGGATGTTACATACAATACAGACTTTGCTCAGGTGGAAGCTGATGAAAAGCAGATAAACCTTGATCGCTTCAGTCTATTTTTTCCGGAAAAACGACCCTTCTTTTTGGAGAATGCCGGTCTTTTTTCTGTAGGTGAGCCAACCTATTATGGACCGGATATTGAAATGTTCTTCAGCAGACGGATCGGTATCGGTCCGGACGGTTCATCGGTGCCTATCTTGGGAGGTGCCCGGGTCACGGGTACTGCCGGCGGATTGAATGTTGGCGTACTCAATATGCAGACAGAATCTGTTGAAGGCGTCACGGACGGAAACAATTTTTCTGTGGCGCGGCTGAGGAAAGAGCTGCCTAACAGGAGTGCTGTGGGATTCATTGGTACAAACCGGCAAGGGCTGGGAGAAAGCGGTAATTATAACAGAGCCTGGGCGGTAGACGGGCAGATTGGGATTGGCGAAGTCAGTTTGTTCAAATCATTCATTGCCCAATCACAAACACCCGGAATTGACAGTGAAGCTTACGCTTATCTTTTTGAAGGTGTTCGCGAAAGCAAAAGGCTATTGCTTCAGTTGCGGTACACTGAAGTGGGGGAGAACTTTAATCCTGAAATGGGGTTCCTGGAGCGGCGGGGGTACCGGAAATGGTTATTCCGGATCCTGAACAGAACTCGCCCGGCCGATCTTTTCGGACTCATGGAGATCCGTCCTCACATTACCTACTGGGGATACTGGAAACTTGACGGCTTTCAACAGACGGGATTTCTTCATGTGGACAGTCATTGGGAATTTCGAAATGGTTATAGAATTGATACGGGAATCAATTTTCCTGTTGAAGGCGTTGAGGAGGCTTTTGAAATTTCAAAAGGTGTTATGGTGCCGGCGGGATCTTATCACCACAGGGAAATTCACATTAGAACCAGTACAAACCTTTCAAAACCTCTGAGTGTGACTGTTGTTACGAGGATTGGCGGTTTTTTCGGTGGAGACCGGCGGAGCTTTGATACCACCATCAGGTACCGATTTGGAGACCGGTTTACCTCAGATTTAATTTCAAAGTATAACGATGTCTATCTACCCGGTGGTAATTTTGTGGCTCATCTGTTGAGGGGGAGACTGACCTATTCCTTTTCTCCGAAAGTTTATATTCAGTCACTTTTGCAGTATAACAACCAGACAGATCAGTGGTCCATGAACTGGCGATTTATCTGGCAGCGGTCAGCATCAACGGGTCTTTACCTTGTCTACAACCAGACTCAAGACCTGGACGGCATTCCTCTGCCTGGTTCATCCCGCTCGGTGGTCATCAAATACAGCCACCTGTTTGATGCGCTGAGGTAATTGTTTGCTTATAATGGGGAGAATTATTAGAAATAGAAAGTATGTTCCAGCGCGATGGAAATTCCTTTGGCTGAGCTGAGCATTCCACCTGACTCGGAAATACCAAAATCAAGATGAAATTTGCTGAAGTTGAGGCCAAAACCGGCACCCCAGCGGAAATCTTCTAGTCCCCCTACTGAAATACCAAATCTGATAGGCAGCCATTTTGTGGCATTAACTTCACTGCCCAAAGAGAGGCGAGGGGTAGTACTCATGTTCATTTCATCGCTAAACCCCTGAAGAAGAGTAGAATGAAGTGAAACATTGGGACGGTACTGGTAATGAAAACCAGCCAGAAGATAGCCTGGGTAGGCACTATTAACGTTACCGGTGGTTTCATCGGTTGTGTTGGATTCTTCAAAGAGGGAATCCAGTTCTGTAATATTCAATTCATCAACAGTGAAATTCACTGACCCACTCATAATGTCCGAATCCGTCCAATTGATCTTGCCAAAAAGGTTGTTTACGGAGATGCTCAGGTACAGTTTTTCACCGGACCGGGCCGCGAAACCCAAATCAAGAGCAAAACCTGTGCCTGACACAGCGGAGGTTAAGGTCGTTGTGGTTTGAATATTGATGGATTCTTTACTTGTTGACAGGGTAGAATTAGAGAATTTCGTTGAGATCCTGTTGAGTCCATTCAGATATTTAACCGCTCCACCAAGATAAACCCGATCAAAATATTTGTTCAGGAAAATACTGTAGAATTCTTTTCCATACCCTATTGTTACAGGTATAACAGCCTCAAATTCTCCGGTTCCATCAAGAGACAGGGAATTATCAAATCTCAATCCATTAAATATTAATTCAAGCATACCGGGATGTGACGCAATACGGCCGTTGATTTCCAAGCCTGTGCTAATGGCAAAATTGTTTACTGCAAGGCCGAAGGGGACCCGTAATGCTTGTAACAAAATCCAATTATTGTCCGGGAGTGAATTAATCATTTGGTTTTTGAGATCATCATCCATAAAACCGACGCCAAAGTAGTCAGAGATCCAATTAGGGGTGATAGTGTTGTTACCAAGGTCAAAAGCGACGGAAGGGAGTTTGACACTCCTGGTCCCTTTTTCTCCCAATGCCTCATCCTGGGACCAGAAGCCCAGGTTTGCCGGGTTCCACCCCAGGGCATCTACTCCTCTGGCATAACTGGAAAATGCACCGGCTAAAGAAACGGAACGGGCGGTAAAGTTGGATTGGCCATACAGTGGATATACGCCAGCGGAAGAAAAGGCCACTGTAAATAGGATAGCTCTAATTTTCATCACTGGTGGGGTCCACAAGATATTTAACTGAACCGTAGGAAGTTATTTTTAGGGAATCGGTGGAGAGGAATTTCACCTCTCCATTGCTTGACAAGAAAACTTTAGTTTTCACAAAAATGATATCATCAAAAAGTTCAATCTGAGATTCATCCAGGTGCAGGGAATCTATCGAGGAACTGTTTCCTTTAATGCTGAGACTACCGAGAACGTTCGGGGTTGTTGGTGACCCTGTTTCAAAATGAGATTCATTGGCGGCGGACAAGAGTGAAATGTTTGTGTCAAAATCAAACATGTTGTCGTATTCCATAAAAACTGTAACCGATTCAATATTTTCAGGAAACTCCTGATCAATTTTTTCCGCGTCGAGATCGATCATGGCATCATCGGCCAGTTGAAATACAAATGGTATGGAGATGGAAAAAATTCCTGAAAAAGATTCATTTCCCTCATACGTCACAACATCGTTGCTCCCGCCGATAACGGCTGTTCCGGAAGCAAGAATGGAATCTGGTTTAATGTTGATGAGGCCGACTGCGTCAGGTATAACTATGGTCTGGCTATCGGGATGAGTCACATTCCACCCTCTAATCTGCCGGGTGGCGGAAGTATCATTATTGAAAGCGATAATATCCATATCGAGCTTGACAGGAAATTCAATATTGCTATCAAAAACAAGGTTCATTTCAGCTTCCATAAATTCCATTCCATCAAATTCATCAGGCAGCGCACTGATCTCCTGCCGAATAGTTTCTATAGGTTCTTCAATGGCTGCGATAATTCCCTTTATTTCAGAGAAGGTGATTTGTTCCCCTTCACCAGAACCGTAAAGATCAATCTCAACATCAACCACATCAATGCTACTTACGTTTCTAAAGGGGTCGGTATCACTTTTTGAATCCTCAGTTACAACTTCGTAGGAATAGTTCACTTTCTGAGGGTCCATAGTAACATCCAGTACCATCCATTTGCTATTAAGGTCGTAACTTGATATAACATCATCTTTTCTTGGCATTTGAATCAGTTGCGTAAAAACAGTACCGTTATCATCCTGGATGGAGGAAATGGTTAATTTCAAATCAGCTTCAAGATCCAGGCCATTTTTTATTTCTATTGCGAGAGTTCCCCTGTCAATTTTTGCTCTCTCAACCTTATTTTCCGAATCAATCTGTATCACACCCATTTCATCTATGGTCTGTTCCGGCACTTGCGCAACTGCTGAAGTCACTTTTGGTTCAGAAGCGGATATCTCAACTGTAAAACTGGAAGAGCGGGCCGCATCATCCACAGTGATAGCTGTCCCACCGGAACCAGGGGAGCTTCCTGTAACAACTATTTTTATTTCACCAACAAGAGATATACCCGCCATGTTGAGTGTCTTGGATGACGAGGTATTACTGGCTATTTCTTCTTCCCATTTTGCTGCCGAGGCTACCAGCGTATTTCCGTTCATGTCCTGAATATCTACATTCACGGGTGGACCAAGGGGAATCACCATATCGTTTTGAATAGTCATGGACATTGAACCACCAGCGAAATCAGCCGATTTGAAATCCTCAAAAGTGAAATTCTTGGCCACAGGGGAGAGAGTGAAAGCGGGAATTACATTGCTTCCGGACATGGATGAAACAGTGGGATAGATTTCACTTAGCAGGTAAGCATCAGTCTTTTTTGGATCGATATTTTCGAGCTCGATGGTGTCCAATTCAGAAGAGACCAGTTTCTCCGTTGGATCAACCCCGACAGTATCATCGAAAGTCTGTTCTTCGATTTCAATAGTATCCTGAAAGGCGTAAAGAACAGGTTCGCCATTCCCATCCAAGGGAATGGTTGTAAGCAGGGAATCATCCAAGATTTCCTTCATGCTTACATTATCTTTAGTTAGAGGAAAATCAAAATTGACGGTCCAGGAAGGCTCTTCTGATGGAATTTTTAAACTACACCCAGCCATGAGAATCAAAAACACCGCTATAAGAGCTGAGAGAAAGGTTCTAATTGCCGTTTGATTTAAGTTTATACAATTGTTCATAATTGAAGGGGCAATTTTATTCAGTTTCCTCCAGTAATAATAAACATATTTATCTATTGTGATATGTGTCACGTCGAGGAAATACGCCTTGCTCCAGATTAAATCTGATCCTTAGATTGTTTTATCAATGGGGGTATTGCGTTTTCCATGATAGAAATAAAGGAGATAACTTGGGAATAGAAATAAATCAGATAATGATCTATCTTCTTCCAATACCGGTAACAGCGCCCCATAAAACCCTCCATAAGGCCTCAATTACGTTATTTGCGTGATAATGCCGTAGCATTATCCATGTTTGTCCATCATAATTTTTATGAGAGAAGAATGCGGTATTGCATGACTGAAAAGATAATCTCCAAACCTGTGATCTTGAAATTGGCCAGCCTCATGTTGGTCTTGTTCCTGCCCCTGATCCTTTATGGTCAGGATACGCGTGAAACAGTCGCTATTTTAGACTTTGAGGGTCGGGGTATTTCCCAGCTTGAAGCACAAACACTCACAGACCGTTTCCGAACGGCTTTGGCAAGTGCCGGGGTCCTGCGGTTGGTTGAGCGGCAGATGATGGAAGAAGTGCTTCAGGAACAGGGTTTCCAGCAGACGGGATGTACCAGTGATGAATGTGCCGTTGAGGTGGGTCAGCTTCTTGGTGTTCAGAATATGATCGGTGGCGCTATCGGAAAGGTGGGGGAGACATTTACCATTGATATGCGGATGTTCTCGGTACAGACCGGCGAAAATATCCGGACGAAAAATGTTTCTTACGCCGGTGCAGTTGACGGCCTCATCACCGAGATAGAAATCCTGGCATTTCAAATTTCTGGACTTGAACCTACAGATGAACTTCTTGAAATTCGAAAAACGGGTATTGTTGCGGCTGGGTCAGCTGTTAAACCAAAGACACGTTTTGGCGCTATGATGCGCTCCATGTTTATTCCCGGTGCCGGTCAGTTCTACTCGGATCGGAAGAGGTGGGGATACACATGGCTTCTCTCTGAAATTGCAATTGGAGGGGGTATTGCTTTTTTTGGTACTGAATATCAGACTGCGTTCGATGATTACAACAGTACTGTTGATTTATATACAAATGAAACTGATGTGGATATGATACGGGAATACAAAGACCAGGCTCACGTGCACCATGAGAATATGGACAATGCGGCCACCATGGCAGAGACCCTCGCCTACGCCGCCGCCGGTGTCTGGGCTGCCAACGTGTTTCATGCTCTGATCACGGGCCCCAAGACTGGGGACAAAACATCCGCCAAGGAACTCCCCATCCGCCTGGCGTACGATCCCGGTTCCGGCGCCACAATGATGAAGCTTTCCATACCGCTGAAGCGTTAGACTTTATATGACAGACATTACACGTTACAGGTTACAGGTTTTACGGGGCGGATTTGTTGTCCTCCTGTTTGGACTTTTACTTAGCTGCGAGGTGCCCACGGAGGCGTACGATAACCCTCTGGATGAAGAGGTGGCTGCGGAGAAGGGTATAGACACTCCGGCGCTGGTATTCTTTCCTGACAAATTTGATGGTGTTACTGCCGGCAGCAGTGTCAGTGTGCAGCTATATGCCCTTGAGGTGCCCGGTGTGACGGGAGCTTAC
>DCXX01000060.1 GCA_002329125.1 Fidelibacterota bacterium UBA2125
AATGGGCGAAGCATCAGAAGCGAGGAACAGCTCGCCGTCACCGAGCCCAAGTACAAGTGGACTGCCTAATCTCGCACCTACGAGTGTGTCCGGTTCATCGGAACATATAGTTGCGATACCGTAAGTTCCAATAGTATCTTGAAGTGCTACTTTAACTGAGTCTGCAAATGTGAGTGAATCAGATGAATAGATTTTTCCGATAAGTTGTACAAGCACTTCAGTATCTGTATCTGTCTGAAATTCAACGCCTTCCCTTTCAAGAACTTCCCTAAGGGTATTGTAGTTTTCGATAATTCCGTTATGGATAAGTGAGATTTTTCCCGAACCGTCAGAATGGGGATGCGCGTTAATATTATTAGGAACACCATGTGTCGCCCAACGTGTATGTCCGATGCCCACCGATCCCCGGAGCGTCGACTCATCAAGCAATTTTTCCAGATCCCTCACCTTTCCTTCACATTTCACCACTTTGTTGTCGCCTTCATCCACCGTGGCAATACCCGCTGAGTCATACCCTCTGTATTCCAGACGTTTCAGCCCTTCAACAAGGATAGGGACGGCATCTTTGTTACCGATATATCCGACGATTCCACACATGGCTTAACCTATCATAATTACTCAGTTATTCCCACTCAATGGTGCTGGGCGGCTTGGAACTCACATCATACACCACACGATTCACTCCCGCTACCGAATTGACAATCTTATTTGATACCTCCGAAAGGACATTCTCCGGCATTCGGTACCAGTCGGCAGTCATCCCGTCCACACTGGTCACCGCCCTGAGAGCGATTAGATTTGCATAAGTTCTTTCGTCACCCATGACGCCCACCGTTTTCACTGGAACCAGCACGGCAAAAGCCTGCCAGATTTCGTCATAAATTCCGTGCACCTTCAACGCCTCGATGAAGATGTGATCAGCCTCTTGCAGTATTTCCACTCTTTCCTCTGTGATTTCACCTATGATTCTAACACCCAATCCGGGGCCTGGAAACGGATGTCTCCCTAATACGTCTGGAGGAAGTCCAAGTTCCTTCCCTACTTCCCGCACTTCGTCTTTAAAAAGTTCCCGAAGCGGCTCAATAAGCTTAAATCCTATATCTTCCGGCAAGCCACCCACATTGTGGTGAGATTTGATTACATCGGCTGTCCCCCAGACTCCACCGCTCTCGATCACATCTGGATAGAGGGTTCCCTGAGCCAGAAATTTGAAGTCACCGCCGGTCAGCGCCGCAGACTCAAAGGAGCGGATAAACTGCTCACCAATAATACTTCGCTTCTCCTCAGGATCGGTGACGCCATTGAGTTTAGAGAGAAAATCATCTGAGAAATTGTGATACTCAATGGGGAAGCCGAGGCTCTCCTTCAATCGTTCCTGGATGTAGTCCGGTTCATTTTTCCGAAGCAGACCGTGATCCACAAAAATACACCTAAGCTGGTCTCCAATCGCCTCGTAGATCAGTTTCGCCATCACCGCAGAATCCACACCACCGCTGACGGCACAGAGAACTCTTTTATCACCTAAAGTGTCACGAAGTTCTTCAACAGTAGATGTCACAAAAGATGCCGGCGTCCAGTCCTTCTTACACCCGGCCACATTGAATAGGAAGTTGGAAAGAATCTGCTTCCCTTCAGTAGTGTGAATCACTTCAGGGTGGAATTGAGTTCCCAGCACCACTCCGCCATCCCTTTCAGCAGCTGCCAAAACCCCGTTGCCAGAGCGGGCCAGGACTGACCAATTTTCCGGTAGTTCATCCACAGCATCACCGTGACTCATCCACACTTGCGTTTTATCCGTAACTCCGCTGAACAGCTTACTACCGTTCTCAACGGACAGTTCAGCAAATCCGTACTCACGCTGGCCGTTTGCTTTCACCACACCGCCATCATAGGTCATGAGGAGTCCAAATCCGTAGCAGATACCGAGGACAGGGATACCCATTTCCATAATGGCAGAATCGAGGACAGGTGCGCCCTCGGCATAGACACTATCCGGTCCGCCGGATAGTACAACTGCTGTAGGAGAGCGTTGAATGATTTCATCCGTTTTGACAGAATGCGGAAGTATCTCAGAGTAAACAGACTGCTCCCGGATACGCCTCGCAATAAGCTGGGTGTACTGGGAGCCATAATCAATAATGAGAACAGTCTGCTTATGTCTCAATGTTGACCAACTCCTCCCATTCTTTCATTCCTTCAAGCGAACTCTCACTCGTGAGGTTATAGTGCAACGGGGTTACCGATACATAGCCTTCCCGCAAAGCAACATCATCAACATGGGAATCATTTTCATTTGAAACCAGTTCACCATCCATCCAATAATAAATCCGTCGTCTCGGATCGACTCTTCTGTCAAAACGTTCTTCATAATTACTAGTCCCTTGCCTCGTAAGCCGCACACCCTTTGCTTTTCCGTTTGACATTTTAGGAACATTAATATTCAAAGCTATCCCCTCATCAATCCCTTTGTCAAGCGCTACCCTGACAAACCGGTTAGCAACTTCGGCCGCATAACTGTAATCTGGAGAGACCCATGCATCCAGCGAAATAGCCAGGGCTGGGACGCCAAGGATAATCGCTTCAGTAGCGGCTGAAACCGTCCCAGAGTATAGAAGACCCATCCCTATATTTGCACCCCTGTTAATGCCCGAAACCACTAGGTCCGGTTTTCTGTCAAGGATCACCTTGATGGCCAGCTTCACACAGTCGGCAGGGGTGCCTGACACAGCGTAGCCGGAAAAACCGTTTTCCCTTTCCAATTCTTTGATGCGAATGGGATCAGACAGTGTAATAGCATGTCCCACAGCACTCTTTTCGGTTTCCGGCGCTACCACCACGGTTTTACCAAGCTGAGCTACAGCCTGTTGGAGGGCAAAGATACCTTTCGAGTATATGCCGTCATCGTTTGTAACTAGAATGAGCGGATCAGGCATGTGCTTCTACCTCTTGATGTCCAAATTCGAGGATCTGGGTCAATACTTCCTTCATCTCTTTCCGGTGGATGATTCTGTCCACAAATCCCTTTTCCAAGAGAAACTCAGACCGCTGAAATCCTTCTGGCAGGTCTTCACCAATAGTCTGCTTGATAACCCTTGGTCCGGCAAAACCGATAAGAGCACCGGGCTCAGCCAGAATTACATCCCCTAGCATCCCGTAACTTGCGCTGACGCCGCCTGTAGTGGGATCAGTAAGAATCGAGATGTATAAACCCCCCGCTTCGGAATAACGGGCAAGCTTAGCTGAAATTTTTGCAAGCTGCATGAGAGAATATATACCTTCCTGCATACGGGCACCGCCTGAGGCGCAGATCATCACAAGCGGCACTGAATTCTCTCGTGCGTAATCAATAGCCCGGGAAACCTTCTCTCCAACAACCGATCCCATACTACCACCAATGAAAGAAAAATTCATGACACCCAACACAATCTTGTGCTCTCCTAGATTGCCCAGATAGGTAGATATGACATCAGGACTACCTGTTTTGACTGTGGCCTCTTTCAGTTGGTTCGAATAGCTCTTTTTCGCCTTGAAATTCAGCGGATCGGCTGAGTGCAGCTGAGGATTCAGTTCTTCATAGCTATCCCCAGCAAAGAGAATTTTCAAGTAATCTTCCGCTACCAAACGAAAATGGAAATGACAGTGAGGACATACCATCATTGTCTTCAATAATTCCCGTCTGAAAAGAATCTCTTCACAACCAGGACACTTTTCCCACAATCCATCAGGAATGGACTTCTTCTCGATAGTTGTGACCTTTTCCTTCTGCCGTTTAAACCATGCTGTCATAGCTTGTAAATTTGATCATTCTTCCTCGATAATCCAATTTCACTCAAGATGCAGCTTTCCCACCTATCTGAAAAGAAGCAATGTAGTTTGGTTCAAGAGCATGGAATAGTTTCACAGCCAGTTCAGAATAACGGTCCACGGCAATCCTGCCTACAGCCTTGGCAGAGGGGATGCCTTGGTAAACAGTAACACCGTCAACATAGCTATCCAGGAATTGACTACAACCGTAATGGACAAGTTGACTTCCTTCAGGAAGTTGTGCTACAACTTCCTTCCACGTGGCGGACAGAGCCAGACTTTGAGACTCCAAGCTGTTAGCTTCTATAATAAATCTCTGATGATAAACATAATTCTTATGTGAAAAAAGGACAGTTGCGACATCACCTGAATCCAACTCACAGTTCTCGGTCATGGCCAGAAGGGTCGGCACTGGAACGAGAGATAGATCAGCACTATAAGCGATTCCCTTGGCAAAACTGAGACCAATCCGCAGCCCCGTGAACGAGCCGGGGCCTATGGAGACAGCAACAGCTGCAAGTTTAGAGATGTCTGTATTACTTTCTTCCAGAACTGCCTCGCAAAAATGTGGGAGCTTTTCGGCATGTTCCCGCTCCAACACTTCTTCGCGGAAAGCCAAAACCTTTTCCCCATCCATGAGCGCCACACCACAAACGGAGGAGGCCGTTTCAATTGCCAACAGTTTCAGCTTCAGTCCTCTCTATGGATATTTCGCGCTCACCTTCGCCAATGCGGTCAAAAGAGACCCGGATTGCCCACCGAGGAATAACATTCGGGAAAAGGTCAGACCACTCAATCACACAAATCCCTTCTCCACCAAAGTAGTGGTCGAGACCCAGAGTGGCGAGGTCGGCTGTGGATTTTATACGATAGAAATCAAAATGGTAAAGGGATGGGTCAGAACCGTACTCCCCCACCAGTTTGAACGTGGGTGAATTAACCACATCTGTGATGCCCAAACCTGAGGCGATACCTTGCGTAAAAACTGTCTTTCCGCTCCCCATGGGACCGGAAAGAGCTACCACATCGCCTGCGACAAGGGACCCGGCGAAATCCTTACCTCCAGTAAATGTTTGTTTGGGAGATTTGCTTACCAGCCGTTCGTCCACTCATCGCCTCCTGAGAGTAATGGTGGGGACCAGCATCTCCTCCAGCGATATACCGCCGTGCTGAAAACTGTCCTGAAGTTGACCCAAATATTTATGGTACTGAGTGGGATATACGAAATAGACATCTTCTTTAGCGATGAGATAGTTTGTTCCGGTAAGCATTTCGGGCAAACGGTAGTCCGCAGGACGTTTAATGACGAGAGCATGTTTATCCGGGCATTGAAGACTCCGGCCGTATTTGTACCTGACGCCCTTAGACGTTTCCCGATCCGCCGCAATCTTCACTCCCCGTCGAACACGAATACTACCGTGATCGCTGGTCAAAATGACAGTAAAGTCCATTTCGGCAGCGGTGTGCAACACTTCCAATAGCCACGAGTTAGCAAACCAGGTTTGAACAAGGGAACGGTAACCTGATTCGTCCGGTATCATCTCCTGTAGGACGTCCGATTCGGCCCGGTGATGTGTCAGCAGATCGACAAAATTGACCACTAGCGCAATAAGCGACAGATCACTGTATTCCTTCATGTGAGTCAAAAACCGTTGCCCTTCTTTTGCAATACTAACTTTGTGATAGGCGTGACTAATGTCGCGGTCGGAAAGTTCTCTGAGCAAGTTTTTGAACATGTCAGGTTCGCACATGTTCATACTTGATTCACTGTTAGCTATCCTTTGCCACATCTCAGGCTCCTGATCTTGGATTTCGGATAGAAAACGGCCACTGAAAATTCCGTTCCTGGCAAATGGTGTTGCTGACGGAAGCAGCGAAACGTGATATCCAATCTCAGTTTTGAACAGTTTTTGGATCATGGGCAAGATCCCCAAGGCCTGATCAAAACGGAAACAGTCAACTACTACGAATAGGATTTTTTCATTTTTTTTCAAAAGAGAAATAATTTTATCAGGAACCACGTCTACCGAGAGTAAAGGACGATTGTCTCTCTCTGAGTGTACCCAGTTTCTGTAGTTGTCTGTCACATATTTTACGAATCCCCTGTTGGCAGAACGGAGCTGATCATCCAGCGTCTCGTTAAGTCCCAACTCCTTCCGGCTATCCAACTCAAGCTGCCATCCGGCCAACCGACTGTAAAGATTCCACCAGTCATCCATTTCACGAGCGGCGGTAAGAGAACTTTCGATGGCTTGGAATTCTTCCAGATAAGCGCTAGCTGTCTTCTCTTCAAGGATTTTCTCTTCCTCTAAAATCTTTTTACAGGCGAGGAATATCTGGCTCGGATTCACAGGTTTGGTGAGGTATCCTGCCGTTTTTTCTGAAATGGCCTCATCCATAAGCCACTCTTCCTCGTTCTTCGTGATCATGATAACAGGAATATGAGGACTTTTCTCTTTCATCTCTCTTAAAGTAGAGATGCCGTCCATTCCGGGCATCACCTGATCAAGAAGCACCAGATCAAAATTTTCACTCTCAGTGGCGGAGAGAGCGTCCCGGCCGTTCGTCACCTTCTCCACGGTGTAGCCCCTCTCTTCGAGATATAGAATATGAGGTTTGAGTAGATCGATTTCATCATCCACCCAGAGAATATTGCCACGGAGAGTTGAATTCATCGTCTAGAGGTTAGTAATAGACAGATATTAATTGTCTGCCGGATGGTTCCTCAGCAAACCCTACTTCTGGGTCAACGTCCAGACACCGTCCCAGTCATCACCGGGCGGATTCTCCTTTAAGTATTCACAACGTTCAATATAGACGGCACTGGGGTTCGTGGGCCGGGTGGGAAACATTTCTTCCATCGTCTCGGCTTCATTAAAGGCCTTCAGACCTTTATCCCACTTCTGTTTGAGATAGAAATTGATACCTTCATTAAATACCGGAATCAGTTTAGAGTACTCTTCGCTCAGTTTCCCCTTCTCTGCCAACAGCTCGAAGACCTTTACAGGCTGCGTTTTTCCTTTAACACGAACATTATCCAGAAACCGCCATTCAAATTCGTCCTTGACGGCGTTGTACGTATTCTCAGCCACCTGAATGTAGATACCGTACTGTTTAGCCGATGCCTCCAAACGGGCGGCAATATTTACCGTATCACCCATCATGGTATAGTTCATCCGCATATTGGAACCCATGTTACCTGTCACCATGTCACCGGAATTGAGTCCTACGCGGTGACGCATATTGGGAACAATATCAGGCCAATCGCCCGATTCAGCCCATTTCTGACGGAGATCACTGAGATGATTTTCCATGGCAAGAGAGGTAATGCAGGCAAGATATTCGTGGTCATCCACAGGAACAGGTGCACCGTAGAACGCCACTATGGCATCACCGATGTACTTATCCAGAGTGGCGCGGTGATCGAGAAGAATATCCGTCATCTCGGTGAGATATTCGTTCATCAATGCCACCATTCGCTCTGGCTCCAGAACTTCTGAAAAGGCTGAGAAGCTTTGGATATCGGAGAAAAATGCCGTGTGGTAGCCTGCTTGGCCGCCAAGTTTAGGCTCCTGTTTCGAATCATACATCTGATCAATGAGGTCAGGCGAAACGTACGTACCGAACGTATTTTTCAAGAACTGTTTATCTTTCTGTTCAACGATAATCCGATAAAGAACATTGCTTGTATATACAATAAAAATGCCAAAGATAGGTGCTACAACCGGCACCAGGGTTGAATCTTGGAAACCGGGCACGCTGATACTTCCACCCTTTCCAATAACCGTTTTCACCAGCCAGAGAAAATCAGCTGTAAAGGAACCTATGGCAAGGCTGAGAAACACAAGGATCTCCACCACAATGAAGAGTCCTGCCAGCAATGGATTCATGAAGGAAATAGCAAGGTAAGCGAGTAATGACAGTCCGGTGATAAGGAGAATATGCGCACTACGTGATTGCTCGGACCAGTCGATCTCACCACCATAAACGCTAATAAAATTTCGATTTAAAAGGGTCTGAATGGCATTGGCGTGAAATTCCACTCCTGGCATGAGATTCTGTTCCCCAGCAAAGGTAAAGAAAGAGGTCTGTTTATAATCGTGGAGCACCTCTACGGAAACGCCAATGAGTACAATCTTGTTATAGAACGGCGACTGAGTGATGTCGAAATCTGTCCCTAAGCCAAGTTCTTCCATCAATTGAGTCTTGGTTTCAGGGTCTTCAATCTCTTTCAACCATTGAGGAATTTCTCCGGGAAGAAACTGACTCATCCAGTCCGTATCTTCATCGAAATCGCTCAGATCGACTTCTTCCACATCCACAACATTTGAGAGAGGGTATCGATTAAAGGTTTTCCAGGCTTCATTCTCGCCCAGATTAACGCCAGACGGCGGCCCGTAAATATTAACCAAAAAACGACCGTCATTGCTAAAAATGGGAATGGTCAACGGACCATAGTTTATTTCTGTGGCATCCTCATTCAGAGAAGGCAGTACATTATCCTCAACATCTAGGAATTTCTGGATCGCCTTGACACCGAGGCTCGGGTACCAGACACCGGGCTCTTGCTCCAGCTGCAGGAAGGTATAGTACTGCCGTGAAAAACCGTCCTTATCCGGTGCTTCATTCACCAGCCCATAGTCGGCATTTGCGGTTAGCAGTACAGGATTAGGGAACTGGATATACTGGGGCGGCATTCGAGTCGGCTCTTGAACGAGCTTTGAGGCAAGGATAACAGATGTGCCGTTGGATTGCACCTCCCTGATTGCTTCGGCGAATACGCTGTCCCCGTGTGCCGGTACCAATTCACCCAAACCTCTCGCCTGAAGATTGGATCGAATCTCCTTGAGATATTCCGACTGTCTGTCGGGTGCGTCAAACTGAATATCAAAAGCGATCACTTTTGCTCCCGCTTTCGACAGGTTCCTTACCACCATTCCCCACACACCCCGGGGATAAGGCCACGTCCACGGTACCAGCCGGTAACTTTCGTCATCCACATCCACCAACACAACATCGAGGCTGTCTTTAGGAAGTTCATCTCGAGCCGACCAGCCTGAAATAGGTCCCCGGGTTTTGAAAGCAAGGTCCATGGCCTTTAGCTCGAAAGTATCAAAAGCGTGAATGCGATGGAGAAAAAAAACGAGAAAAAGAGAACCTAAAGTTATACTGAGACCAATGGCCTGTTTCTTTAACAGCTCAAGAATTGTATTCATGTGGGAAGGAAATTAGCACAAAAACTAAAATAAGTAATTGGCTGACAATTTCACAGCCAATGTTCCCACTTCGGTTCCTTGGTCTGTTGATTTGATTTTGGTTGAAACAGATGTCCGAAAAACCAATGAGCCGAATGGTTTCAACTCGCCGCCACCGTTGAGCCCTATAAAAGTGAATTGGGAAATCCCCGTAGCATTCAAAAGGGAAATTCCCCCTGATAGCTTCGCCTTGCCTCCCCACAATCCATAGGATGCGTTGCCGCCCACTGTGGTAAGCCGGGATTCATTCTCGCTAACATTGACGCTTGACGGCAAAGGAATTTGAACTTTGTAACGGGAAAAGGTTAACGTGGTCTGGAGAGGACTGGTAAACTTCGTCGATGTAACAAACGAGATCGCCTCCGAATTAGCTGCTTTCTGTGCATAGTCTGAAGTCCGTTCCACTTCCAACTGATCTTCAACACCAATGGCATTGTACGTTAAAAGAAAGTTGACACTTCGTCCATTTCTATTCATAGGCACATTCACCGAAAAAAACCGGTTGCTGGTCTTTGTATCTTCCCGATTGTCTTTGAATGAAATGGAGTCTCTACCAGTGTAGTTCGTAAAGATCAATGTATCCAGCGTTGTTTTTTCATTAGTTCGATAAACAGTCTGAAAGCTCCCTGAAAAAGAGGCCATGCCGGCACCCGGAGAGAACGCCATGGTAGTGGTGCTTGTCTTCTGTTTGTACGGATCAACAACCGTCCGGAGAATCTTATTGTTGCGGCTTTTGTATTCGAACCCAAGAGAAAGTTTATTATCAAAAACCCTGAAACGATCACTGAAGATGAATTCTCTCAGGTTCGAAGGCAGATAAGGGTTAGCCAAGGAGCTGAACTCAGGCCCCACCTGAGAATATTTCATCTCCATTGTGTTCCCATAGTAGAATCCGCGAATCTTCATATTAAAAGCGGACGAAGGCATATTCATCAACGCGGCCATAGGGCTTTCTTCCAACGCCTGATAATCGATGGGCACGAGAGGCGTCATATAAATGTTTGCAACAAAAATATCCTCATAACTACTAGGGTCAGGCAGTCCTTCAGTTGAAATTCCACCAGTCCTAATACTGTCCTCGTATGAGCTCATTATATAACCGTCCAAATTATCATCAAGGGCAGTGTCCAGATCGGCAATGCTCATGGCACCATCCCAGATGTTCCTGTTAAGCATACTCATTGCCCATGCAGATTCAAAAACCAGGCGGCGGTCATCAAAACTGAAACCAAAATCGAACCCGCCAACAATATTGTCCATTGGCTTTTCACCACCCCAGCCTTTCTTGGCTAGCTCATATGATCCTATCCCTTCAAGGGCTGTCACAAAATCTGAGAAAGTGTAAACCCCGGAATCGATCCCAGCCACGGAAATAGAGTTTTGCCAATCACCCACCCCAAAATTTGCGGAATTCAACTGTGGAAGAATAGAGCCTTTCTCATCCTTTGCCTTTTGTCCAAAAACACCAAAATGTACCCGGTTGAACAGATTAATCCCCAACCGCCCAGCCATATATTGTCGGGCAAAGGTGTAACCCCGCCTGTCCAGTATGTAAAGAGGTAGACCCGTAGAATCGGTTGTGATATCGGTGATTTTATAAGATCTATCCTCCGTAAGGTACCCCTGGATTGGCTGCTCCAGTTCACCACTCACCGTTTGTAGACGTAACCATTTTAGATTGATATCTGTCCCCATACCGCGCACACGCTTTCCCTCAACAAGATAGGGTGAAAGCACAGGTGTAAAATCACCCATCCGAATGGTAATAAAATCGCTGGAACGAACTGTAAGCGAGAGTCTGTTCTTTGGCTGCATAAAAGGGCTCTCTTGGGTTGAACGTTTGATATCAACCTTCACTTTGAACCATTCCCAGCCACCTTCAAGAGTGGTTGCGGTTTCACCCACCGAAAGGGTGGTGCCACTCACCTGATTGAGAGAAAAACCCGATCTCATTTTTCCGGAATACGCAAATTCAGCCGCTGCTACTGCAATTTGTGAACCTTTTCCCCCCACAGCAAATGTCCAAATGGTCGGTTCCAGTTCATAATCGTACATATTCACCATTTCGACTCTGGCGGTATGTAAACCAACTCCGAGCTCCGGCGCTACGTAAGTTGCTATATCTGCGGAGACTTCTGCGTTGTCCGTCACATCCTGATCATCAATATAAAATCGAACCCGATTCGGATCCACGCCATCCACGTTGAAGAAAGAAACGGCCAGCAAAACATCATTTTGCGGTACAACCTCCCCTTCACCAGGACTTAGAACAAGCGCTTGTGAAACGAGGCGAGGACCGGACTGTTGAACAGGCGACCGGGTGGGTAACAGCTTGGCCGGTGCCGGCGCTACATTAACAAACATGGGCAATGAAAGTGGATCTTCTTCAGGAAACCCCAATGAGGAACCGTTTGAAAGATAGAATACAAATGCATATTCCAACCCCTCCTCCGAGACAAGATGACCTGGGACAATACCGAGCCAAGCCGATCTGATATATACCATATCCTGCTCTTGATACCCAGACTGACCTTCGACGCGGTGATACAACCGGGCCTCCATCACCTGCCCGGGACCATCAAGAATAACCTCAAGTTCAACAGGTTGACCGGCCACCGCACCAGCGGGAGGAACATGGAGAACTCTACCCGGGGATTGTGCCTGGAGAGTAAAGCTAGAAAATATAACTAGAAAGAGAAGGCAATTAGATAAACGTATCATTCAAAAAGATTATAAAGATCAAGTAATAATGAATTTAGAACTGTGAAAGATTGATCAATTGTATTTAATGATCAACACTTTTTCTTGTCCATCAGGTCCCGTCATGATGATCCTCAGTTCCTGAGGTACATCATCCGTATCATCCTCATCCACAGGGATATCTGAGGCAATGGTAGTTGAAACAGTCAAACCACCGTCAGGCGTTGAGAGACCGGTCTGATTCTCGAGCAAATCTACGATATCACCAGTAGCTAAATTCGTAAGTTGGACAATCCCTTCCTCATTATAAACAGCGTCACCGGTCTGACTGTTGGTAATCATCCAGAAAGAGGTCCCCTTCACAGACGCCACACTTGTTGGCGAGGTAATTTTGAACTCCCCGCGACGTTGCTTAGATACTACTGCCTTTACCGTCCCTCCGGTTATTTCAAGATTTTTTTCAAGACCTTTACCAACGCGCTTGCCACGGATTGATAGATTTGTATTGCCCTTCAATTTCACCATGCTCTTATCATCAAGATAGATGAGGACAGCAAAGGCGCTTGCCCCTGTACGGACAAAATCTTCATCGTTCAGGAGTTCACCGGCTTTTGCCGAATTAAAGGAAGCACCTGAATCCCCGCGGCGAACTTCCACATTACCTTTAACCTTCGTCACAACGGCCACTGACTGAGAAAATAGAGTCCCTGAAAAAACAAAACCAACAATCAAAAGAATGTTCAGAAATCTTTGTGAAAGGAGGGTTCTCATTGTACCGAAATGCTGATAATACTACTGGATCCTTCACTGAACTGTCGGAGCACCTTGAAAATTTCATCGACGGACACTTCCATGCCGTTTATAACATAAGTGCCTGCTGGATCAAAGCCGTTGAGATCACCGTCAGGTCCAAAATATGCGTTGAACTGACCCTCACCCATCAACTCCATCAATTGCTGTAAGACAGGATGCATTACATCAAATCCGGTTGTGGGTGTCTCTGTTAGGTCAGCCAGTTTGAAAGCGAAAATGGGACTTGTAAAAGCATCGGTCCCCTCCGTGGTAGGCAGTTTTTTCTGTACTTGCCAAACATACATTTCACCCTGTTCAAGATCAATTGCATCGGATAGAGGATATTGAAAATTGGTGGCTAATCCGGCAGGCTCCCACCCTTTGGTTTGATCCATGGGCAGGATTGTTACATCCTGAATAGCTTCTTCGGGAGAACTGTGCGATTCGGAGTCGAATTTCGCTACACGGATGAACGACTCGCAGCCTGGGCACGGCTCAGTCTCCCATTGAAAGATAGGATAGGACGAAAAGATGACGTTCTGGGAGGTATCAGCCAAGGCACCCCCCGGACCCAGAAGATTAAGAGAAGTGGGCGTTGTAACAACAATTGTTTCAATAACCTCATCGGAAACAATCAAACTTCCTTCGTCCGAAGATGTACCCGAACGCACCAACACTCGGAAGGTATAATTACCATCGGCAAGTTTTCCTGTGGTAACTACAGAACTTAATAGATCCTCGAACTTGCCAATGTCAATAGACTCGATCAATCTTGCCGAAAGTTGTATCTCCTTCGGAGGAACCCCCATATCCCAAAGAGAGGTTGTCTGTACGGAAAGTGAGGTGTTTGAAATTCGTACATCAGCTTCCATCTTGAATGATGCTGTCTGCATTTTTATCACCGTTGTAGGTTCGGTGATACCGAGTGTCCGGGATAGCAAAGACACTTCAAACTCCAGCGATGCCCACACTTCCTTCGAGGTATAGTCACCGGACTCTTCAGCCATGCGAAATCCGAAAAACTGAACATCACTGGCGCCAGTGGCCAGATCAATAGAACTGATGTAATAGGTAGCATAAGGTACGAAACCGGGATCAGGCACCAGCTTCACAGACTGAGCGGGTAGCAATGAGACCAAGAAAAGAAGAGAACCGGTATAACGAATAAGTTTTTTTCTCATACTCAACTCATATTTTAGCTAAGAAATTCGAATGTTGTTGTGACTGATATCACACCTCATCTTAGAGGAAACCTCCTACTCCTATACGAATATATTTACGATGTCCAGACAAACCAACAGTTTCCTCATAAAATAGTGAGTAGTTTTTTTCAGCCTACATAAAAAAGAAAGCCTCCGAAAAAACGGAGGCTTTCGAAAAGTCTCCGGCGACGACCTACTCTCCCACCCCGTTACCAGGACAGTACCATCGGCGCTGCGGGGCTTAACTACCGAGTTCGGAATGGGATCGGGTGATCCCCCGCGCTATAGTCACCGAGAGAAATATTATGGTTAGAAAGCAACGAATCGTCCAAGAAAACCAAAGATTTGGTAAAGCCTGACGGTCAATTAGTATCACTCGGCTGAAGCCATTACTGACCTTACACCTGTGACCTATCAACCCTGTCGTCTACAGGGGACCTTCACTCCCCCGAAGGGGAAGGGAAACCTTATCTTGGGAAGGGTTTCGCACTTATATGCTTTCAGCGCTTATCCCACCCGAACGTAGCTACCCAGCTGTGCCTCTGATGAGACAACTGGTGCACCAGAGGTTCGTCCGTTCCGGTCCTCTCGTACTAGGAACAGCATCCCTCAAGTTTCCTGCGCCCACGGCGGATAGGGACCGAACTGTCTTACGACGTTCTGAACCCAGCTCACGTACCACTTTAA
>DCXX01000127.1 GCA_002329125.1 Fidelibacterota bacterium UBA2125
GAGTTTGTTTATTTCTTCGGTCAGTTAGCCTCATCACCCCGAGGGGCAGACGTTTTCCACCAAAAAACAGGGGCACCCGTTATTGTCGCCTTTTGCCAACGGGAACAAGACGGGAGTTATATAATCCGGTTTGATCAATTGCCAAATGGTGACAGTTCAGCATCGGTTATGGAACGGTTTACAACGCTTTTAGAAAAAGAAATTCGGAAAAGACCGGAGCAGTATTTCTGGTTTCACAGAAGGTGGAAAACACCGCCGAGCGAGAAACCATGAAGCTCCTATCAGTATCATCTCCAAATGCAATAACTGAGGCTGTGAAAATCTTAACTTCCGGCGGTGTGGTAGTCTATCCCACCGATACGCTCTACGGCCTGGGTGCTGATGCATTGAATTCAGAAGCAGTTGAAAAGGTCTCTAAAATAAAAAGGCGTCCCGGCCCGTGGAGCATCGCCGTAACCGATCTGGATATGCTGAAAGAATATTGCAAGATCCCTATCCATCACGAGGAATTCATCAATTCTCAGCTGCCCGGCGCTGTAACACTCATTTTGCCGGGAGCTTCCCACCAGATAGATAACTTTGTGGCACCCGGAAATACGGTGGGTGTCAGGATTCCGGACCATTCCGTCCCAATTGAATTGGCAAAAGCGTTGAAAAAACCCATTACATCAACGAGTGTGAACAGAACAGGTGAGCCGCCTTTGAACGATCCCAAAACGATAGATAAACAATTTTCCACTGAAATCGATCTCATCATCGATGCCGGAACTCTCCCCTCTTCTTCCGGTTCAACTATTTATGACCTTACAACAGAGAGTGTGAAAGCAGTTAGATGAAACAATGGGTCTTCATTCTTGCTATTGCCATTTCGCTCCTTAAGGCACAGAAAGAACACCCTTTCAACAAGGGAGAAACTCTCCTTTATGATGTTAATCTAAACTTTGTTTCCGCCGGTACAGCCAGCCTTGAACTTGGTGATATTGAGGAATTCGACGGCACTTCTTCCTATCACATAACTTTCAGGATGAAAACAAACTCTGTTTGGGATCAAATCTTTCGCATCCGGGATACAGTAGAGACGTGGATCGATTCGGAAGGACTTTTTACCCGCAAGCTGAAAAAAACAATCAAAGAGCCCAGATACTCTCAGAAATTACGGGCCGATTTCGATTACGGTTCAGGCATCATCACCACTAATAAAAAAACTCTGTCCATATCATCTGAGATAAGAGACCCCTATTCGTTCTTCTATTACTTGCGAACTGTGCCGCTGAAAGTGGGTGATCTTTTTAACTTTACCATCTTTGACAACCACAAGCTTACTGAACTAAGTCTAATTGTCCATCGAAAGGAACAGATCGATGTCCCGGTGGGCAAGTTTGATTGCCTCGTGGTAGAACCGTTCAGAGAAGGACGCATGTTGTTCAAAAACAGAGGCGATATGAAAGTGTGGCTCAGCAACGACAGTCAGCGTCTGCCGATAAAGATTGTCTCAAAAGCGAAGTTTGGTTCTTTGGTGATGAAGCTTGCCCGTCAATCACCTTAATTGGTGAAAATTCGGCTAAGATCATTATAAATCACAACAATAATCAGCAATAGAAGCATTGCCATACCGGCTTGCTGAATCACCATCCGCACCTTCAATGGGAATTGACGCCGTGTTATTGCTTCCAGAGTGACAAGCAGAATGTGTCCCCCGTCAAGACCGGGAATTGGCAATATATTGATAAACGCCAGGTTAATACTGATAATAGCTGTGAACGAAAGCAGTGCAATCATACCTGCGCGGGCGGATTCTCCCGCCAACTGAGCAATAAGAATGGGGCCACCAATTTCTTTCATGGATGCCCCACCGGTAGCAATCATTGTTAGCGAGCGGACGATCATACCAAACCAATAACCTGTTTGCCCTATACCATTGACAAATGATTCTCCCAAGCCGGCCCGGCGGATTTCGTAACCTCCGGTCGCACCGATAAGGCCCACCTCCTTCATCCCGTATCCATCCGGAATGGGCCCTGTACGGGTTTTCAACACGGCTGTTAGTTTCTGCTGATTATGCTCCCAAGTAACAGTTATCTCCTGATCCGGACTTGCATGAACAATTGTAGTCAAATCAGTCCATTTGTTGATTGGCTTACCCTCAACCGTGAGAATTCGGTCACCAGAAACAATACCTGCTTCTTTAGCAGGAAAACCGGAAGTAACGTCCATAATAACGGGCTCGTCAGTTACCTCAGCTAAGCCGGTATGTAGTGTTATCCCCGTAAAAAATACAATTGCCAACAAAATATTCATTAAGACACCGGCTGACATGAACCATATCTGCTGAAGGCGGTTTTTGGAGTTCAATTCATCAGGGGCACCGGTGAGCTCAACATCAAGACTCTCATCTACATAGCCAGCTACTTTTACGTAACCGCCCAGCGGCACCAGCGCAAGACAATACTCCGTGTCAGACGCCTTGTTTCGCGGAGCTGAAACGACCTTCTCAATAACAGGTTTCCATTCAAGTTTGCTGGCGTCATTCCATTTATAGAAATAGAGCCTGAAAAGCAGACCCTCAGTGGTGGGCGTGAAAGATAAGAATCTCGGTGGATAACCTAGTGAAAATCGTTCAACACGTACACCAATGGAGCGCGCCGCCAGAAAATGCCCCAACTCATGAACAAAAATCAAAACACCCAAAACAAAAATCATTGCAAAGATCGTAGTCATACTGTC
>DCXX01000135.1 GCA_002329125.1 Fidelibacterota bacterium UBA2125
CTACTCCACAATGTCAGTCACAACACCAGCACCAACCGTACGACCACCTTCACGTATGGCAAAACGTAACTCCTTCTCCATGGCAATTGGTGATATGAGGTCAACATCCAAAGTTACACTATCACCGGGCATCACCATCTCCGTACCCTCAGGCAATGTCGATACTCCCGTCACATCTGTCGTGCGAAAGTAAAACTGAGGACGATACCCATTGAAAAACGGCGTGTGCCTTCCACCCTCTTCCTTCTTCAATACATACACCTCAGCCTTAAACTTGGTGTGAGGGGTAATGGAACCGGGCTTGGCGCACACCATTCCGCGCTTCAACCACTCCTTGTCAACACCCCTTAACAACAGACCAGCATTATCTCCAGCCTGACCTTCATCCAGCTCCTTACGAAACATCTCTACTCCTGTCACTACTGTCTTCTTATCAGCACCCAAACCAACAATGTCAACCTCATCACCAACCTTTATCATACCACGCTCTACACGCCCTGTACCCACTGTACCACGACCCGTAATGCTGAATACATCCTCAACTGGCATCAGAAAAGGCTTGTCCACATCACGCTCAGGCTCAGGAATGTAGCTGTCAACAGCTTCCACCAGTTCCATAATGCACTTCGTGGCCTCTTCATCATCAGGATTGTTCAGTGCATTTAAGGCACTCCCCTTGATGATGGGTATATCATCACCAGGAAACTCATACTCACTTAACAGCTCACGAAGCTCAAGCTCTACCAATTCAATAAGTTCAGGATCATCCACCTGGTCTGTTTTATTCATGAATACCACAACAGCTGGAACATTCACCTGACGAGCCAGAAGAACATGCTCTCTTGTCTGGGGCATGGGACCGTCAGCAGCACTCACCACCAGAATGGCGCCGTCCATCTGGGCCGCACCTGTAATCATGTTCTTGATATAGTCAGCGTGACCGGGACAGTCTATGTGTGCATAGTGACGGTTCTCACTCTCATACTCAACGTGTGCTGTCTGAATGGTAATACCACGCTCTCGCTCCTCTGGAGCGTTGTCAATACTGTCAAAAGAACGGATCTCACTTAAACCACGTTTAGACAATGACATTGTCATGGCTGCGGTGAGGGTCGTCTTACCGTGATCTACGTGACCGATGGTGCCCACGTTAAGGTGGGGCTTGGTCCTGTCAAATTTCTCCTTTGCCATGAGAAAATCTCCTTTCCAGTTTATGCCGGCTCAGCCACGAGACCGGTCTTCTCAATAATCATATCAGTGACTGATCGTGGTGCTTGTTTATAATTGTCAAATTCCATGGAAAATACCGCTCTACCTTGCGTCATTGATCGCAATGAAGTTGCATAGCCAAACATTTCAGAAAGCGGAGTGACAACCTTGATCACCACCGCATCTTTCCTGTGATCTGTCCCCTGGATATCACTGCGACGCGAAGTCAGATCTCCCATAACATCACCAAGATACTGCTCGGGAAGTACAACTTCTACCTTCATGACCGGTTCTAACAACACAGCCTTTGCCCGTTGACAGGCCTCTTTTACAGCCATAGAGCCCGCAATTTTAAATGCCATCTCAGAGGAATCAACAGCATGATAAGAACCATCAATAAGTTCAACCCTAACATCTTCCATTGGATATCCAGCTAGAATGCCATTCTTGAGAGCTTCCTCAATTCCCTGACTCACAGGTGTAATATATTCTCTAGGTACAACGCCACCCACAATCTTGTTTTCAAAATGGTATCCTTTACCCGGCTCATTCGGTTCGACTTTAATCTTTACATGACCATATTGGCCTCGTCCACCTGACTGGCGAATAAACTTGCCATCTGCTTCCGCTTGATCAGTAATTGTCTCTCTATAGGCTACTTGAGGTTTGCCAACAGTGGCAGAAACATTAAACTCCCGACGTAAACGATCGACAAGAATCTCAAGATGAAGTTCTCCCATACCTGAGATAATGGTCTGACCTGTTTCCTTTTCTGAACTGACTTGAAAGGTAGGATCCTCATCAGAAAGCTTAGTCAGAGATTCTGATAAATTTTCCTGCTCAGCTTTGCTGGTAGCTTCAATGGCGACAGAAATAACCGGTTTCTGAAATTCCATCTCTTCAAGAACAATTGGAGCACCGGGATCGCACAACGTATGTCCAGTGCGAGTCTTCTTGAGACCAACAGCGGCGGCGATTTCTCCCGCAGAAACTTTCTTTCTCTCTTCCCGCTTGTCAGCATGCATAAGAAGTAAGCGACCTATACGTTCCTTCTTGCCTGTAACTGTATTCAAGACACTTGTTCCTGCCTCCAACTCACCAGAATAGACTCTGAAGAATGTTAGTCTGCCTACATAAGGATCAGTCATAATTTTAAAAGCCAGTGCACTAAAAGGATCATCCTTGGAGGGAGCTCGACTCAACAATATATCTGAATCTTCGGGGGTATGCCCAATCACTTCGGATATATCCAAGGGCGATGGAAGAAAATCGATAACAGCATCAAGAAGACGTTGGATCCCTTTATTTTTAAAGGCTGAACCGCAAATAACAGGAATGAATGCATTATCGAGACACCCCTTGCGAAGTGCATTCTTAATCTCATCTGTCGTTATCTCTTCTTCAGCAACATATTTATCTAAAAGATGTTCATCATATGTGGCACATTCTTCTACCAGGTGATGGCGCGCTTCTTCAGCCAAATCCTTTATATCGTCCGGAATATCAATAAAATCATAATGAGCACCGAATGTCGTCTCATTATAAACGATTGCTTTCATCCGCATCAGATCGATCAAACCGTTAAACAATTCACCAGCTCCAATTGGTATAGTCAAAGGCAGAGGGTTAGCACCCAAGCGATCTTTTATCATGCCAATAACATGATCGAAATCTGCCCCCATCCTATCCATCTTATTCACAAAGGCAATACGGGGAATTTTATATTTATCTGCTTGACGCCATACTGTTTCGCTCTGCGGCTCCACCCCACCTACAGCACAAAAGACTACAACAGCGCCGTCAAGAACGCGAAGAGACCGCTCAACCTCAGCGGTAAAATCAATATGTCCAGGCGTATCGATGATATTAATCCGGTGATCATCCCAAAATGTTGTCGTTGCAGCAGACGTGATTGTAATTCCTCTCTCTTTCTCCTGCTGCATCCAATCCATAGTGGCGGCACCCTCATGAACTTCACCCATCCTGTGAACACGACCGGTGTAATAAAGTATGCGTTCGGTAGTTGTAGTCTTACCGGCATCAATGTGTGCCAAAATACCGATATTTCTGACTCGATCTAGTGAAATCTCTTTCATCTTCTTAACGATAGTGTGCAAATGCTTTGTTTGCTTCAGCCATCCTGTGTGTGTCTTCTTTTTTCTTAATAGAACCACCTTCTTCATTTGCCGCGTCAATAAACTCGCCAGCCAATTTCTCAGCCATACTTCTACCTTTCCGTACCTTGGCATTTGCTATAATCCATCGAGTTGCCAAGGCGAAACCACGGTTCGGAGGAACCTGTATAGGAACCTGATAGGTCGCGCCACCAATACGGCGACTTTTCACTTCAACAAAAGGCTTAACATTGTCGACAGCTTTCTTAAACATTTCCAGGGAATCACCTTTAGTCTTGGAAGAAACAATATCCAAGGCGCCATAAAAAATCCTTTCCGCGACACCTTTTTTTCCCCGTCCCATTATATTATTGATAAACTTCTGTACCATCACTTCACCATAGATCGGATCAGGAGCAATCACACGTTTCTCAGGCCGGCGTCTCCTCATTTACTTTCTGGGCCTCTTTGTACCGTAGCGTGAACGGCTTGTCCTTCTGTCGTCAACTCCGGCTGTATCCATGGTGCCACGAACAATGTGATACCGGACACCGGGCAAATCCTTAACACGGCCGCCCTCGATAAGAACGAGAGAGTGTTCCTGCAGATTATGCCCTTCACCCGGAATATAGGCGATGACTTCAATACCGTTAGTCAGCCGAACCTTAGCCACCTTTCGAAGAGCAGAGTTGGGTTTCTTGGGTGTTGTGGTATAAACACGTGTGCATACACCCCTCTTTTGGGGATTCCCCTGAAGCGCAGGTGTACCGGTGGTCTTCGTAACCTGCTTTCTCCCCTTTCGAACCAACTGATTGATCGTAGGCACTTTACAAACTCCTAAACTTGAATCTCTTCGACTATTTCTTTCTCAACAGTAGATGCAATTTCTTCCTCAGAGTTGATTTTCTTTACCATGGGATTCATGGCATCCTTGAACCCTGTTCCGGCGGGAATAAGACGGCCGAGAATAACATTTTCTTTTAATCCAAGCAGACGGTCGCCTCTCCCTTCCGTCGAAGCATCCGTAAGCACGCGAGTTGTCTCCTGAAAAGATGCCGCTGATATAAAACTCTCAGTATTTAGAGATGCACGAGTAATTCCCAGAAGAAGTGGCTTGGACGTTGCGGGTTTAGTCTTCCGTGTCTTAATGACGATTTTCCCATCTTCCTTCAACTGTTTGTTGGTCTCGAGTTGCTCCGATTTCAAAATCAGATTACCTTCTAAGAATGAGGAACCGCCCGGATCAGTGATCACACCGGATTTAAGGACTCGTTCATTCTCCATGTTAAACTCAGTACGATTTATCCTATCGGCAGCAAGAAAATTGGTGTCTCCCGGATCTTCCAATTCAACCTTTTGCATCATTTGGCGGACAATCACTTCGATATGTTTGTCATTTATCCTGACGCCCTGCAAACGATACACCTCCTGAATTTCATCCACCAGATACTCCTGTACGCGTTCAGGTCCAAGAATATTGAGTATATCTTCGGGTGATATTGCACCTTCGCAAAGCCTGTCGCCGGCACTGACCCGGTCACCCTCATGCACAATAACGTGACGACCATAGGGAACCTTGTATTTCTTCGAGACTTTGTGCGCGCCTTCAACCACGATTTCACGGATACCACGCTTAACATCTCCGAATTTGATAATACCATCAATCTCAGTAACTACTGCGGGCACTTTGGGCTTGCGAGCCTCGAACAGTTCTGCTACTCTTGGCAAGCCACCTGTAATGTCACGTGTCTTTCCGATATCTTTAGCAATTTTTACCAGAACTTCACCAGCCTTTACGTTCTGACCATCTTTCACCATGAGGACAGCCTTAACAGGGAGAATCGTTCCGCCAGCCACAGTATTACCATCTTTATCCACTATGTCGAGGTGGGGAGCCATTCGTCGGTTCTTAGCTTCAATGGTCACCAGCTGTTTCTTACCACCTTCCACTGCTTCTTCATGATAGGTTTCACCTTCTACCATGTCAATGAACTGAATTTTTCCTGAATGCCGAGCAAGTATAACATCTGTATAGGGATCCCACATGAACAGTACTTTTCCCGCTTTTATTTTCTTACCATTTTCAACTTCAATAGTGGCACCGTAAGGCACATTATATACCGAGAAACCTCCCTTACTGTCAGTAATCTTGATAGAGGAATTTCGAACAAGAACCCGTTTAACAGGCTTGCCAGATCCTTCCTCTTTATCGACCACCTCAGCAAATTCAAGGTTTTCTGAAAACTCTACTGCCCCATCCCTTTTAGTCTTCTTCTCTGACTCTTCAATGATGCGAGATGCCGTACCTCCAATATGGAAGGTCCTAAGCGTAAGCTGAGTCCCAGGTTCACCGATACTTTGAGCAGCGACAATTCCTACGGAAGAACCCATGCTCACAGGTTTATTTGTGTTAAGATCTGTGCCATAGCATTTGACACAAACACCCCTAAGTGCTTCACAAGTGAGCACTGATCGGATGAAAACACGGTCAACGTCATATGATTTAAAGTTGTCAGCAACAGCATTATCTACAAGAGTACCAGCTTTTAAAATTATTTCATCATCTACATATACGTCATTCTGGATTACCCGACCGCGGATGCGCTCACTAAGCGCTTCGATGATCTCTTCACCCTCTTTTAAGTCACTGGTCCATACACCATTAATGGTGCCGCAGTCATCTTCCATAATAACCACATCCTGAGCCACATCTACCAAACGGCGCGTTAGATAACCAGCATCAGCAGTCTTCAAAGCTGTATCAGCAAGACCTTTCCTTGCACCGTGTGTTGATATGAAGTATTCAAGGACAGAAAGCCCTTCACGGAAGTTGGAAGTGATAGGATTCTCAATAATTTCACCCTTGC
The DNA here is from genome assembly GCA_002329125.1 of Fidelibacterota bacterium UBA2125. GTDB lineage: Bacteria > Fidelibacterota > Marinisomatia > Marinisomatales > S15-B10 > UBA2125. The sequence continues at coordinate 6,191 of DCXX01000135.1, forward strand.
TACCTGTCATGGATTTCTTGGGTTTTGCCATGAGTCCTCGCATAGCCGCAAGTTGCTTGATTTGATCCTGACTGCCTCGGGCCCCGGAATCTGCCATTATAAAAACAGGGTTGAAACCCTGCTTATCTTCACTCAAATGACTCATCATTCTTACAGAGGTGTCATTAGTTGCGTGAGTCCAAACATCGATTATTTTGTTGTATCTCTCACCTTCTGTAAGAATCTGGCGAGAGAATTTGTTTTGGATAGAGCTAACCTCTTTATCCGCCTTAGCAAGAATGCTTTGTTTTTCATCCGGTATAAGAACATCATCAATGGCAATGGATACACCGCTCTGAGTTGCGAATTTGAAACCGAGATGCTTCAAATCATCAAGAAACTGGACAGTACGGTGATTGCTTACTGTCAGATAACAGTTGTAGATAATTTCCTCCACTTTTTTCTTGTTAAGTAGTTCATCTATATATTCTAGCTCATCTGGTACAATTGAGTTAAAAATGGCTCGACCTATAGTAGTTTGCTTGTACCACTTTCCGTGATACCGAACGTCAACAATGGCATGTAAACCAACGGATTTGTTCTCGTAGGCCATGAGCACTTCATCCAAGCTGGAGAACTGACGCCCTTCTCCAATATCGCCTTTTTTCTCCTTAGTAAGGTAATAGACGCCCAGAACCATGTCCTGAGATGGGATGGCCAGCGGATAGCCGTGAGCTGGATGGAGTATGTTGTGACTGGAAAGCATGAGCATGCGTGCTTCCATCTGTGCTTCTACAGAAAGGGGAACGTGGACAGCCATCTGGTCGCCGTCAAAGTCAGCGTTAAAGGCCGCACATACCAGAGGATGGATCTGGATCGCTTTCCCGTCCACAAGCACAGGCTGAAATGCTTGGATACCAAGGCGGTGCAAAGTCGGAGCCCTATTAAGAAGAACCGGGTGATCGCGCACCACATATTCTAAGACATCATAAACCTCAGATGCTTTCTCCTGCACCATCAGTTTTGCACTCCTGGGCGTATTGGCTAGTCCCCGGGCAATCAGCTCATGGATAATCTGAGGCATGAAAAGTAGGGTAGCCATATCTTTAGGCAAGCCACATTCATGGAGCTTTAAATCAGGACCGACAACTATAACAGACCTTCCCGAGTAATCGACACGCTTACCGAGAAGATTTTGACGAAAACGGCCCTGTTTCCCTCGAAGCATATCGCTCAAACTTTTTAAAGGTCTGCGAGTACCGCTGCTTACAGCGGTTCCCCGGCGTGAGTTGTCAAAAAGTGTATCAACAGCTTCTTGGAGCATCCGTTTTTCATTCCGGAGAATGACGTCCGGTGCCTTGATTTCCATCAATTGTTTGAGGCGATTGTTCCGGATAATTACCCGCCTGTAAAGATCATTCAAATCACTTGCGGCAAAACGCCCTCCTTCAAGAGGAACAAGTGGCCTGAGCTCAGGTGGGATTACTGGTAGCACTGTAATTACCATCCATTCAGGCTTGTTAAGACGAACTTTCAGCGGAGACGGATAAAAGGCCTTCACTACCTTCAAGCGCTTTAACGCGTCCGCTTTTCTCTGTTTAGAGCGGGAAGTCTTAATGATTTCCTCCAACTCTTTCATGGTTCCTATTACATCAAGTGTTCTTAGTGCATCTCGAACAGCAATACCACCCATTGTGGCATAGAAGAAATTATCTTCATCCTGATCCTCTTCAGAAACAGTGTGTTTACCATACTGACTTTCAAGTTCGCGGAATTCAGTTTCATCGAGTAATTCCATCCGTTTTCTATCAGAAGCACCGGGATTAATGACTATATAAGATTCATAATAAATAACCTTTTCCAGGTTACGCGTGGTTATTCCAAGAAGGTGATTGAGTTTACCCGGAACAGATCGAAGAAACCAGATATGAACAACAGGAACAGCCAGGGTAATATGGCCCATCCGATCTCTGCGAACCTTCTTTCTCGTTACCTCAACACCGCATCGGTCGCAAATAATTCCTCTGTAGCGAATACCTTTATACTTACCACAATGACACTCATAGTCTTTTACTGGCCCGAAAATCTTCTCACAAAAAAGACCGTCTTTCTCCGGCTTGTAAGAACGGTAGTTAATGGTTTCTGGCTTGAGAGTCTCGCCGTAAGATCGTCTCAAGATGTCTTCAGGAGACATTAGCCCAATAGAGACTGATTTAAAATTGCTTGAAACGTCTTTGTCTTGCGGTTTAATATAGACCAATTCGGACCCCTTCCACTAGTTGTGTAACTGGATATCCACCCCCAACCCTTGAAGTTCCTTAACAAGCACGTTAAAGGATTCCGGGATTGAGAAATCAGGAATGTTGTCACCTTTCACAAGAGCGTTGTACACTTTTGAGCGGCCTTCAACATCATCTGATTTGCCGGTTAACATTTCTCTGAGAGTATAGCTGGCGCCATAGGCCTCCAGTGCCCACACTTCCATCTCTCCAAATCGCTGACCGCCATCCTGGGCCTTTCCGCCCAGCGGCTGCTGGGTTATGAGAGAGTACGGTCCGGTGGCACGAGCATGCATTTTATCGTCCACCATATGAGCAAGTTTCATCATGTAGATGCCGCCCACGGTAACAGGATAGTCAAATTTCTCACCAGTACGGCCGTCCCACAGGTCCGCTTTACCTGTTTTGGGCAATTTCGCCTTTTTCAGTTCCTCCTCAACATCCTCCGGTGAAGCACCATCGAATGGAGCTGTTTCATATTGTTTGCCAAGAATCATGCCGGCCCAACCGAGCATGGTTTCGTAAAGCTGACCGAGATTCATACGAGACGGCACACCTAGTGGATTAAGTACAATATCTACAGGTGTACCATCTTTGAGGAAAGGCATGTCCTCCTCAGGAACAATGACGGCTACCACACCCTTATTTCCGTGACGGCCGGCCATCTTATCGCCTACCTGAACCTTTCGCTTATTGGCTATGTACACCTTGGCCAGTTTAGAAACGCCTGGCTGAAGTTCGTCACCCACTTGAAGCTTATAAATTTGCCTCTCTAAACGTTCTTCGGCCTCTCTCCATTCTCGGTTAAAAGAGTTCCAAACCTGCTGAATCTGAACCCAAACACTGTTAGCAGTCACCCAAGGCTGATCTCTAGAAATACGCTCCAAATCGAGTGACTCAAGGCGTTTAGCTGTCAGTTTGGTGGACGCCTTAATCAGTGTCTTTCCAGTAGCAACATCACGAAGACCATTGCTTGTTTGATCCAGCATTAATTCATTAAGCATTTCATCGCGGAATTTTTTCAATTGTCTCTTAACACGGCGTGTCTCTTCTTGAAAATTTTCTATCTGTTTCTTTTCAACCACACGAGACTGTTTCGTTTTCCTCTCAAAAAGTTGAGTCTTTATTACCACACCGTTAGTTCCTGTGTTAGCTTTCTTAGAAGCATTTTTCACATCGCCCGCTTTTTCACCAAAAATGGCCCTAAGAAGTTTTTCTTCCGGGGTTGGATCAGTCTCTCCTTTAGGAGTGACCTTACCTATTAGAATGTCACCTGACTTTACCCTGGCTCCTTGCCGTACAATTCCGTTCTCATCTAGATCTTTCGTCGCATCATCACCAACGTTTGGAATCTCACGCGTTAACTCCTCTTCACCACGCTTGGTATCACGCACCTCAAGATCCACTTCAGAAATATGAACAGAAGTAAACGTGTCATTCTTAACAACACTCTCACTGATAACAATTGCATCCTCAAAGTTGTAACCACGCCAGGGCATAAAAGCCACCAATATGTTACGGCCAAGAGCTAATACTCCTGAATCGGTGGAAGGGCCATCAGCAAGCAGATCGCCTTTCTTCACTTTCTGTTTTACCTTCACCACCGGACGCTGGTTCATGCACGTGTCCTGGTTTGTGCGGGAATATTTCATCAGGGGAATCTTCAGCTGGTTCTGTTCGGCTGAAACAGCCAAATCTTCAGGGATTTCTTTTGTGCGAATTACTACTTCTTTACCGTCAACACTCTCAACTACACCTGAGACCGGAGAAAAAAGTGATGTGCGCGAATCTCTGGCAACAACTGCTTCCATCCCTGTTCCAACAATGGGTGCTTCAGGTCTGATGAGAGGCACGGACTGCCTTTGCATATTGGATCCCATGAGTGCGCGGTTAGCATCATCATGCTCAAGAAAAGGAATCAAAGTTGCAGCCACACTTAATATCTGATGAGGAGCTACATCCATGTACTGCACTTCCTTCGCCTCTACCACCGGAAAGTCACCGCGTATCCGGACACGAATGCGGTCTTCAGTTATTTCTCCTTTCTCACCCAGATTGTAAAGAGGTTGTGCAATCATCGACCTATCTTCGTCCTCGGCAGAGAGATACTTGATCTTTTGTGTGACAGAAGCATCTCCATTCACCCGCCGCACCAATCTGTACGGCGCTTCAATAAAACCAAGCTCATTCACCTTGGCATATGTAGCTAGAGAAGAGATTAGTCCAATGTTTGGTCCTTCCGGCGTTTCGATAGGACAAAGTCTTCCGTAATGCGTGTAGTGGACATCACGCACTTCAAAACCGGCACGTTCGCGAGTCAAACCACCTGGACCGAGGGCAGACACACGGCGTTTATGCGTGATTTCCGCTAGCGGATTGGTTTGATCCATGAATTGGCTCAATTGACTCGTTCCAAAAAAAGTATTGATAACCGTAGTACAAATACGTGAGTTAATGAGATCTTGAGGGGTCAGACTTTCCGCTTCTCTCAGGTTCATTCGTTCACGAACAGTTCTCGCCATCCTACTAAAAGCGATGGAAAACTGATTCGTCAACTGTTCACCAACGGTTTTCATACGACGGTTGCCCAAGTGATCAATATCATCAGGGCCACGCAACCCCTTGCGCATTTCTATTAGGTAGCGGATTACATGAATGAAATCTTCTGTTGTTAAAACAGTATGATCGAGTTCCACATCCAGGTTAAACTGCTTATTAAGACGGTAGCGACCGACCTTTCCGAGGTCATACCGTTTCGGGCTGTAAAACATTCTCTCAATAAACTTTTGAGCTGTTTCAAGGTTGGGCGGCTCTCCGGAACGGAGATGCTGGTACATCAGAATAAGTGCTTCATCAGTGTTGTGCGTGGGATCCTTCTGCATGGTGTTAAGAAGCAATTCCCCAGCCAAATCATCAATGGGGGAAACACTTTCAAGCTCCTTGATTCCGGCATTTTTCAAATCGTTAAGAAGTTCAACAGTGAGTTCAGTTCGGCTTTCAGCCAGAATTTCACCTGTTTTAGTGTCTACGAGATCTTCCACAAGAACTTTGCCGATAAGTTTCTTCAATGTTTTTGCATCAAGTTTTGAGTTTTCGGAAAGTCCGAAAACTCTGAAGACATCAGCATCAGTGGAAAAACCTAGTGTCCTGAGGAGCGAGGTAACAGGGAATTTCCTGCGTCTATCTATAATAACGTAGAGACAATCTTGGATATCGGTTGTGAAATCAATCCAGGATCCCCGGAATGGAATCACTCTTCCCTGATAGAGCCGCGTACCATTGGGATGAGTGTATTCGTCAAAAAAGACACCGGGCGAGCGTTGCAACTGACTCACAATTACGCGTTCAGCACCATTAATGACAAACGTACCTCTATTGGTCATGAAGGGGATATTTCCGAAGTAAACTTCCTGCTCAATGGAATGCGCATACTTGGAACGATCAAACTCATCTGTAATATGGAGAATAAGCCGAACCTTCAGAGGGACAGCATAGGTGACGCCCCGTTCCATACACTCTTCCGGACTGTACTTTGATATACCAAAGTAATAGCTCTTATATTCGAGAATATAGTTCTTGTGCGTATCCTCAATGGGAAAGATGTTCCCTAAAACTTCGTGAAGGCCGTGGGGGGCGCGCTGATCTTCCGGTGTATCAAGCTGCAAAAAATTCTTGAATGAATCTACCTGCACACCAAGTAAGTCTGGCATTTGTAAGACAGAGGAGAAGTGGGAAAATGAATGTCTGTTCATGGTCTGGTTATGTGCCAAGACTATACTCTCCTTCTCGAATTGTTGTAAAAACCACTAATTCCTGAAAAAACAAGAAATGCTACTTCAGCTCGACAGTAGCCCCAGCTTCTTCCAGCTTAGTCTTCATCTCTTCAGCTTCGGCTTTGGCGACGCCTTCTTTAATAGGTTTGGGCGCACCTTCCACGAGATCTTTGGCCTCTTTCAGACCAAGCTCTGTGATGGTGCGAACAACCTTGATCACTTGGATCTTTTTATCGCCCGCTGAAGTCAGAACGACGTTAAAGCTATCTTTCTCTTCTTCAGCAGCAGCTTCCCCGGCAGCCGGAGCAGCGGCAACTGCTACAGGCGCTGCAGCAGTAACACCAAACTTATCTTCGATTTCACTGATGAGCTCTGAGACTTCTAGCATGTTAGCTTTCTCAAGATAATCGAGCACATCAGTACGTGAAACTTTAGCCATGGTTTTATTCCTCTCTATCTGTTAATCGGATTTTAAACCCTTAAGATTGTTCAACACATTTACAAAACTTGACATTGAGCCTCTGAGCGTAGATGCAAGTTTTGACATTGGAGATGAAAGCCCGCCCACAAGTTTTCCAAGCAAAATTTCCTTGGATGGCAGATTTGCCACCGAATCAAAAGCAGCTTTGTCCATGAGCTTATCCTCAAAAATGAAAGCTTTGAGCTCTGGCAAATCGTGCTCTTTTCTGAATTGTTTAATGATACGTGCCGGAACAGTAGGATCATCATAGCTGAGTGCCACAGCGGTCGGCCCGTCAAAAACATCTTTCAAATCTTCAAGGCCGGCCTTTTCTGCAGACAGCTTCGCAAGGGTATTCTTGATTACACGGAACTCCACATGTTCAGCGGTAAATTTGCTCCTTAGTTCAGTAATATCTTTCACGTTCAAACCGAGATAATCAGTGAAATAGATGCCTGCCGCCTCTTGAAACTTTGAGGTTATTAAATCAACAGTTTCGATATTATTCTGGTTTGGCATCTTTAATTCAGGCCGTGAACGCTCTGTCTACTTTGATTCCGGGTCCCATGGTTGATGATACAGTTATTTTTTTCAGATAAGTGCCCTTCACTGCTGCCGGCTTAGCTCTCATAATAGTAGAAAGAACTGATCTAAGATTTTGCACAAGTTGATCTTCTTCAAATGATTTTTTTCCTATTGGTGCGTGAATGATTCCATTCTTGTCTACACGAATTTCAATCCTGCCTGCCTTGATCTCCCTAACAGCTGCAGCCACATCCTTGGTGACTGTACCACTTTTTGGATTTGGCATAAGTCCTTTTGGGCCAAGTATCTTACCCAGTTTACCAAGCTTCGGCATCAAGTCTGGTGTCGCTACGATGACATCCATATCATCCCATCCGGACTCAAGCTTGGCGAGAAATTCATCGCTGCCGGCGTAATCAGCACCGGCTTCCTCGGCAGCCTTGAGTTCTGGACCGGATGCCAAAGCTAAAACGCTTACCTGTTTTCCACTACCATGAGGAAGAGATGTGGTAACACGAATATTCTGGTCGGAATGGCGTGGATCAACACCGAGATTTACCGCTATTTCTATGGTTTCGTCAAACTTAGTATCCGCTGCACTCTTTAAGAGTCCTACAGCATCCTCTACAGAATATTCTTTCATTCGATCCACTAATTCAGCTGTACTTTTATATCTTTTTCCGTGTTGCATCCTTAAACGACCTCTAGACCCATACTACGTGCAGTACCCCGGATCATCTCCATGGCAGTCTCAACCGTATTAGCATTTAAGTCAGCCATCTTTGTTTCAGCTATCTGTCTCAAATCATTCTCAGAAACTTGGCCGACCTTTTCCTTGTTGGGCTCACCTGAACCTTTATCAATCCTTGCCGCCTGTTTGAGCAAAATAGCCGCCGGCGGGGTTTTTGTTATAAATGTGAATGAACGATCTTCAAAAACAGTGATCTCAACCGGAATGATAGTTCCCATCTTTTCCTTGGTCTGTTCGTTGAACGTTTTGCAGAAGTCCATAATATTGATACCGTGCTGGCCAAGGGCTGGACCTACGGGAGGAGCCGGATTTGCCTGCCCCGCGGGAACCTGAAGCTTGATCATTGTAAGGACGTTTTTAGCCATTCTTATTGTGCATGTTTAGCGTGTTCAACTTGTAGATAATCGAGCTCTAATGGAGTGGACCGGCCGAAGATAGACACCATAACTTTAACCTTCTGCTTCTCCTCGTTTGTTTCAGTAATAGATCCTTCAAAATCAACAAAAGGTCCATCAATGATTTTTACTACTTCATCCCTTCGAAAACGAGTGAGCATAACTTCTTGCCCCTCCTTGACTTCCACTTCACCAAGAATCCTGTTTACTTCTTCCGGCTTTAGGGATTCGGGTTCGCCCTTTGGCCCCACAAAACTCATGACGCCAGAAATGTTTTCCACATAATGGCGACTTTCATTATCCATTTCCATTTTGACCAACACATAGCCGGGATAGAACACACGGTCTTTAACAACCTTTTTCCCGCTTCTCATTTCCACCACATTTTCCGAGGGAACTAAGATTTCCTCTATTTTTCCGTTATCACTACCGGCCGTAATCTCACTCATAATGGCATCGCGAATTTTCTTCTCTTTACCCGACAGAACCCTTACCGAATACCACTCCATTTCATAACACCACATTCACAATTCTGGAGAGAAAAAAATCGATCACAAAAAGAAAAATACCGAGAATCAGCGATAGTCCGAGGACAACCATGGTAGAGCCACGAAGCTCATCCCATGTTGGCCAAGACACTTTCTTCATCTCGAACTGAACACCGTTCATAAAATCTTTGATCTTCTTAATCACGCCTCAATACGTCATTCTCAGTTGCAGGTGAGGCAGGACTTGAACCCGCAACCGCCGGTTTTGGAGACCGGTGCTCTACCAGTTGAGCTACTCACCTATTATTCTCCATAAATAGAGATGGGAAAGCAACACTCTGAACACCTTCTCCCATCTCACTCAACAGAATACTTCCTACTTAGTCTCTTTGTGAAGTGTATGCGCCCTGCAGCCGGGACAGTATTTTTTGTAAGTAACACGATCCGGATGTAGACGTTTATTCTTTGACATAGTGTAGTTGCGCCGATGGCATTCCGGACATTCCAGTGTCAGCAAATCTCTTTTGCTGTTCGCGCCCACCTACCTACTCCACAATGTCA
>DCXX01000018.1 GCA_002329125.1 Fidelibacterota bacterium UBA2125
GATACTTTCAATGAAGACTTAGAGAACCCTGAAAAAGGGAACTAGAACCGGTGAGTATAATTGATCTTTACAGAACTTACTCTGGAGACTGTTCCCAGATCAAAATCGAGAAGGCCTTCACCATAGCTCTGCCAGTTATGGGTATAAACTAAGTAAATATCACTTCCGGGACGGATAGTGTGTCTCAGTTTCGCAAACAGTCCAAGCATGTTCGATATATCATCATATTGTAGATTACTGTAAAAAGCCGTTCTTGGTGTTGGATAAACGCCAAGGGTGAGCCGATATAGGTTTGTATCAAAACCGCCCGCTGAAAGTGACACCGAATTGTATTCAAAATCACCTTGTATATTAAAACCCGGAAATGGCTTAAAGGAAAGTTCTCCCTTGTAAGTTTGTTTATTGCCCGTCCAGAATTCACCTGTTGAATAGGACAATTCAGCAGAAACTTTCCTTTTTTCAGACGTCTCGCCGGATATTTGGAAACCGTTGGTGACGTAGTCACCTACAGTGATTAGGTTGCCTTCGATTATTTCAAAATCTTTATCCAGATACTCCTTCAAGTTCACAACCTTGGCAGATAATTTTTCCGCACTCTCAAAGTTGAGTTCGAAAAGAGTAAATTCCGTTTCACGTTTCAAAAGTCTGTTGTCTAAGTCTGTCATGTACTCAAATTCAATCCCGAATTCCATCTGTCTGATCAATTCCCAGTTTTCCGGCCGTGGACGATAGCTCACACTGGGCTCAACTCGCTTAAAACCGTTCCGGGTGTTGAAACCAACAGCTGGATCAAACTCTTGCCCGAATTCACGGTAGGACACATGGGCTTGCCACAAATCATTTGGATAATTGAGTCGAATGCCCCGAGTTGATAAATCACTCAATGTTGCATCCGGATTTTTCTTGGGTGAAGAATGCCCTACAAAAAAAGCCTGGAACTCAAGGTTTTGATCACCCTTAAATCGGGACGTGGAAAGGTCGAGATCAATACCCAATAGATCCTGATCTCGATAAACAGAATCGGCATCAGCTGAACGCCCAGTATAAACAAGACCAAGGTAAGATTCTCTGAAAAGTGACCTTTTAATGCGCGCAACATTAAAATTCTCCGCAGGAATGTCACCAAGACTTTCCGTCCGCGCATTAATCATTCCAATCTCGTAGTCACCAACCTGTCCCGTTAGTCGTCCGCCGTAAGTAATGGGAATTTGGCTTCCTTCAGATAACCCAATTCGTCTGCTAAAAAAGGGCGTTACCCCGCTACGGTTGGCAAATGAATAAACACCCGACCCTTCCAAAAAAAATGCTCTTTTCTCCTGGAAGCGCATCGGGAACCGAGTCAGGTTTACCCGCCTGTCATCAACCTCAGCTTCAGCAAAGTCAGTATTATACGTGAATGAGCCTTTTAATCCTGATGTAATGTTGAACGAAAGGTCAAGACCTGTATCCTGAGGGTTGGCTGGGATTCCATTTGAGCTCCACTGATTTTTTACAATAGCATAAGGCTTTATTTCTAAACCTTTACCCCGAGTGAGATTTTTTAATCCAGTGACACGGCCTGCATGAACAGGTTCTGTAAGATTCTGGTTTCGCCTGTAACCGCTCCACCGTGCGTCTTCATTTTTCCTCCGGATGGTCCTCTGAAAGTTTATGCCCCATGTATCAAGCTCAGGATCAAAGTTGAGTGTCCGGAACGGAATAACAATTTCAGCTGTCCACCCTTCATCATCGATGACGACCCTTACATCCCAAATCCCATCCCAGGACTTGTTCACATTCCAGTGACCACCGGAGCCAAGTATTCCATCACCTAACAATCCGGCAGGATTTGTTTCAAAAAAATATCCCGTCCGCCCATCCAGAAAGGTATCCAGAATGAGCATGAAGCGGTCATCAGTGACGAGCCATGCATCACGCCGTTTTTGGTAAGCAAGAATTCCCGAGGGATTGCTGTCGTATAATTTGGCACCGATGTAAAGGTTGTCTTTATTATAAATAATATAAATCTCGGATTCCTCTGTACAAGCCTCCCCTTCGTTAGGGTCCTCCTGGATAAAACCTGTTGCAGGTGTAACAGATCGCCAAACTTCCTCATCAAGTACACCATCAAGTTTTATCTCAAATGTCCCAATATCCCGTGTTTCGATGACAGGTTTCTCCTCTTGAGCCTGCATCAATTGGGCTGTTGCTGAAGACGACACACAAACAACTACGAGAAGTTGAATTATATATTTTTTGTTCATTTATAACCCAGCAGAAGGTGGGAAATCTAATTTGAAAACAAATGATTAGAAACTGACTATTACTTTCTTGACATTGAATCTTTCACGAGATTTTTGTATCATCATACTCATGTTTACCTATAAACCTTTGAAATGAATCTCAGCTTTATGCGGGGATACACTTTTCAGATATTAGAGGCTAAATTCTAGTGACATCAATGAAACTCGCACCTACCCTCAAATCAATCTTCCTTGTACTGGTTATCATTTCAACTGGCTCGGCGCAAGTAAATAAGGGAATACTGTCAACTTTGAAAATTCAAGGTGGCTTAGGCATCCATCAGACAAAGACCATTGAACACTTGTTGTCACTGCTGGGAGAAAACGGTTTCGCAAGCAGCAAAACTTCACCTCACCCTCTTTACATTGAAGAAGAAAGAGTATATCCTTTTAATGACCCAGCCTCTAAAGAAAATGCTTTTATACAACTTGAATTGGCTCCAACTAATTTCTTAGTGGCAGGAGTGGGGATTCAAAACGATCGTTTTGGAAATGTAAATGGCCGAACACCCCTAGATGAATTTGCTTCTCTTAGCTACAGAATAAAATCTCAATATATTTTCGGCGGGCTTTTTATTCCACTTGGCGGTGCATTTACTGCTCGTGGGAACCTGGGTATTTCATTAAACAATGTTTTATATGAACTGGATATTCGGGATGGGTACCCACCAACTGAAGTACCAGGAACTTTAGCTGGGGGCATGTTGATGGCAGGCCTGGATTATACCCTTTCACAGCTGGCAGCAATTGGCCTAATGGTGCGCTACCATGCAATACCTGATTTTAAAACACCCGAGATAGAATGGTCATTTTTTGGTAATCAGCTAAGCCTACCGGCTCACAATATGCCAATAGCCAGTCTGGATATTAATCTTGCAGTCAAGCTTTCCATTTATTAGTTAGTCTCGCCCGTTTTGG
>DCXX01000081.1:0-21199 GCA_002329125.1 Fidelibacterota bacterium UBA2125
TCCTTTGCCATGAGAAAATCTCCTATGTTGATTGACAGATCATTAATGAGCCTACGACCGGGATTGAACCGGTGACCTCGTCCTTACCAAGGACGTGCTCTACCGACTGAGCTACGTAGGCAACTTGTAAGGTGTTTGCCCAAGTGCTACAGCCAGACGAATCTGAGCGGCGGACGGGGATCGAACCCGCGACCCTCAGCTTGGAAGGCTGATGCTCTACCAACTGAGCTACCACCGCATAGTTGCTACCATCATGAATCATCCGGTTGTTCTGGCTGCTTTCGCTAGCTGTGGGGAGAGATGGATTTGAACCACCGAAGGCTTTCGCCGCCAGATTTACAGTCTGGTGCATTAGACCACTCTGCCATCTCCCCAGATATCCATGAGGGTCTCTCATATTACGATTTTGAATATTATTAACAACTTGAACAGATGGTTTCGAACCCACGATCTCGCTCCAGGTGAACCCTATTACTGACTCTCGCGCCGAAGATATCCTACTCGAAACAATACGAGCCACCGGAGGGACTTGAACCCCCGACCGGCTGATTACAAATCAGCTGCTCTACCAACTGAGCTACGGTGGCTAAATCTTGAGGCACACCTGCATAATACAGCTCCGCCACCTGAACCACATCAGATGGGCAGTTGGAGGTAAGTAATCTTCGATGGTACGCATTTCGCACAGCCCCGAAAATTAACTTGAAAGTATTTTAAATCAAATATATTTATAGAAGAGAAAGTGGATTTATTTTACAACTTATCTGAACCCTCTTTTGAAAGCTTTAAAATGGTTCCATCAGGCGTATCTTCAAGCTCAAAACCTCTGGATCGAAAATAGTCTCTGATCTCATCAGCCCTAGACCAGTTCTTCTCTTGTCGGGCCTTTTCCCTCTCATCGATCATTGTCGCCTCCTCGTCAGTTATTTCCGGTTTGTCATCACTAACGACAGCGATTACACTATCAATTTTGTCTAACACCTCAATAAACCTACCGGCTTCCTCAGTTGTCAGATCATTTGAATCAATTTTTCTATTTACTTCTCTTATCCAGTCGAAAACTTTTCCCATTGCTTCAGCTATATTCAGATCGTTATTCATCGCTTTCCTAAATTCATCCAGCACAGGAAGATCAGCCTCATGTCCAGAAGAACTTGTTGCAAGTTTTTCCAGTCTGCGTCTGAAATCCTGAAACCGGTTAACAGCCTGACTTGCCGCCAGAAGATGCTCTTCTGTGAGATCTACCTTATGTCTGTAGTGTGAAGCAGTAAGCAGGTATCGAATGGCCGAAGCGGTGTATCCCCTGTTTATCAGATCAGTGATAGTATAATAATTCTGAAGCGATTTGCTCATTTTTGCTCCGTTCACTAATAGGTGTTCACAATGCAGCCAAAAGTTGACAAATAATTTGTCAGTAGCACAGACACTTTGGGCAATCTCATTTTCATGGTGAGGAAAAATGAGATCAACACCACCGCAATGAATATCGAATTCCTCGCCAAGATATTTCATGGACATGGCTGAACACTCTATGTGCCAACCAGGCCTGCCGCGCCCCCAAGGTGACTCCCATTCGACCTCTCCGTCCTCCTCTTTCCATGCCTTCCAAAGGGAAAAGTCCTGAGGATTTTCCTTGCCGTATTCATCGTCCGTTACCCGCTCAGTGCTGGAGAGTTGCGAGGTATCAATATTGGAAAGCCTACCATAATTCGGGAACGAGCCAATCTTGAAAAAGACAGACCCATCATCTGTAAGGTAAGCGTAATCTTTGTCTATAAGCTGTTTGATGAGATCAATCATGTCATCAATGTGATCGGTAGCCGCAGGCATGGTATCAGGTAAATCTATACGGAGAGATACGGCATCTTTTTCAAAAGCTGCGCGGTACTCGTTTGTCAGCTCAGAAAGAGTTTTCCCCTCCTCACCGCACCTTGCAATAATCTTGTCATCTATATCCGTAATGTTCATTACATGATTGACTTCGTAACCTAGAAAACGGAGGTAGCGCTTCACGAGATCGAAAAAAAGGAAGGCACGGAAGTTCCCTATATGAGGGGCATCATAAACGGTAGGCCCACACGAATAAATCCGAACAGTCTTGTCATCCAGTGGCTTGAAAGATTCAGGCTTCCCGGAAAGTGTATTAAATAGTTTGAGGCTCAAAACGGCTTAACAGGTTTAAGCATATCGGCATCGATGTGGACTGAGATGGCTTGCTGAATACCATCCACGCGGATTACAAAGCGAGTTTCGCCCGCTTTCCTCGAAAGAATTCCCCGCATGCCCACCAAGGGACCACCACCAATCTCAACTTCATCACCGATATCAAAATAGTCGTGTGCGTCCGGAACATAGCCCCCCTCCAGCATTTTCCTGACAGCTTCCACTTGCTCATCCGGAACAACAGCATACTTACCCCCAATTTTTACTATGTGATGAACACCATAAGTCTGAAGTACATACAGCGTCTCCCTCAACGGAATGCGGACAAAGAGATAGCTTCTAAAAAGGGGCATCCAGACCCACTTTTTTCGGTCTTTCCAAAATCTCCGGCGTTTCACAAGCGGAAGATAACATTCGATTCCTTTCTTCATAAGCTCGCTGTCAGCTGTCTTTTCATGCCGTGGCTTGGTATAGACAGCCAACCAATGTTTTTCTCTACCGTTATCTTCCATGGAGTGCCATTGTACAAAGTTTCAGAACAAGATCTTCAAAAGAGATATCAACAACTGCTGCCGCCTTTGGCACAAGACTTGTGTCTGTCAACCCGGGGAGAGTGTTGACTTCCAGACAGAAGAAACTGCCCTCCGGAGAAAGCCTGTAATCGACACGGCTGTAATGGCGGCAGCCTAGGAGGTTGTGAATGGCAAGAGAAGACTGAGCCAATTGACTGGCCAGGGCTGCAGATATTTCCGCCGGGCAAATGTAATTAGACATTCCCGCTGTATACTTGCACTCATAATCATAATGATCGTGCAATGGAAGGATTTCAATGCACGGAAGCGCTTCTTCGCCCAATATGCCTACGGTGAGTTCCCGGCCGGGAATATACTCTTCCATTAAAATACCACTGCCGCACTTTTCGGCTGTCATCACAGCTGGCAACAGTTCAGCTTCTGATTTCACAATTGTGAGTCCCACGGTACTCCCCTCACCGTTGGGTTTTACGATCAAAGGATAGTTACGGCTCTTTTCACCGGAGGCTTCAAAGTCTTCACAACTAGTAAAAAAAATCCAGTCCGGAGTGGGAAGTTCATTCTCTACCATCAGCTTTTTTGAAGCCACTTTGTCCATTGCCAGGGCGGATGCATCAGGCCCTGAGCCGGTGTATACAATGCTCTCTTCTTCGAGAACACCCTGAACAGTTCCATTTTCACCTTCTCCACCGTGAAGGGCCATAAAAACAACGTCAGCCTCGGCGAGCTTCGAAAGGAAATTCCGGATGTTGCCTTCATAATCACAGGCGAACACATCTGTCCCACTCCGCTGAAGAGCTTCGACCACAGCTTCGCCACTATGAAGAGAAACTTCTCGTTCGGCAGAGTTTCCGCCCATAAGGACAGCAATCTTCACCGCTGTGCCTCAAAATTAACAATGTATTCAGCACACTCGCTTAAATTGCCACCAACAAAATCGGCCGACAGTTTTCCATTTAAGATTTCTCTTTCAGTCCTCTGGCCGTTGCCTGTCTTGACTAATATTGATTGCGAACCAACAGCATTTGCCGCTAACACATCCGCTACCGAATCGCCAATCATGTAGGAAGATGTGAGATCAACCCCTTGTTCATCTGCTGCCTGTGTAAACATGCCGGTGGACGGCTTTCGGCAATTACACCCTTCCTCAGGTGTGTGCGGACAGAAGTATATGCCAAGTAGCACCAGTCCGTGCTGATTGAGCAAAGTTTCAAGCTTATTGTGGATAGCTTCCAGAGCCGTCTCTTTAATCAAACCTCTGCCGATACCCGACTGGTTGGTTACAAGAATAAAAGGCAGTCCGGTGGTGGACAGGTTCTTTAGCGCGCGGACAGTCTCAGGATAAAGTTCATAATCGTCTGGTGAATCAATGTAACCGGGATCCGGGTTTAAGGTTCCATCTCTGTCAAGAAAAATAGCCCCCTTTTTCTCTGAATCATGCATTCGTAGGCGCTTTCATAGATTTCACATCGCTGAGATTGAGAGAACTTTTCAGAAAATAGTAGGCACCTACCACAACAAGAGGAACAAAACCGACAGCATGGTTAATGATGGCATATGCTTGTGCAGGAGCTTGTGCCACAGAAAAAACTTCCACCAGCACCAAAACTGCACCGGCATGGTATGTCCCTATAAAACCGGGGGCCGAAGGGAGCGTGATGACCATTGTGACCGAAACCATAAGAATTCCCAACCGAAGCCAAGACAGATCTACACCTATAGATCTCGCACAAAGCCAAGCCATTCCCCAGTACATTACCCATAAAGAAACTGAATAGAAAACCAGAGATACAGGTTGCTTGATTCTTCTGAGCGTCACCAATCCCCCTACAAATGAATGAAACATCTGCTTCAGGCGAATCCCAACACCATGCTGAAGAAAAGCTATATTTTCCATTTTCTCCACCCAATCGTGGTGTGAGGCAGAAATCCAAAAGAGAACAGCCGACACAATGATCACAACCGCCGAAAGAGAGAGACCGCTGTTTGTCAGCCACTGTGGAATATCATAAGATGAAAATAACGCAAGCATCAAAATCATGATGCCCAGCATATCTACAACACGCTCAACAACAATGGTACCAAAAGCTGTGGAGAAGGTTACAGCACGTTCGTTACGGTTAAGAGCATAAGCTCTTAAAAACTCCCCCAACCTTAATGGAAGAACGGAGTTGCCAAAATAGCCGATCATAGTAGCGGAAAAGAGTGGGTGTGTTTTCACATCTTTTATAGGAGAAAGGATAATGCGCCACCTGAGAGCCCTTACCCAGACACTAAAGATCATCACTACAACAGCAATAAGAATCAATATCCAATCGACAGACCTTAAGACTGTCATAAGGCTTCCAAAATCCATCTGACGAAAAGCGAGATAGATGCCTCCCACGCTGAACAAGATTCCGATTATTACTTTTTTCACGCTACTCCCGCAAATCTATAATTTCACTAGCAGTCAGTTTCCCCATGATAAGATCATCCGGGTTTACAAGAGGCCCCACTGACAGAACATCCACATTGATCTCCATCTCTTTTCCCGAAACTGCCTTTATGGTTTTGGGAATCCACTCGTTTTCTTTTACTGTCATCCAGAGGTGGTCAAAACCGACAAGCGATTCAGGAACAAGGCTTAGACTAATCTGCTCATTATTGGCATCTATATTTTCTACTATGAAGCCGTTGAACTCACTTAACAGTACGGCGAAAAGGTTTGATGGATCACGGCGGTTGAAATAATCGATGAGTACCTGATCCTCTTCCGGATACTTCACACTCATAACAGACTTCTGTATTAATACATTCATAAAAGGAAGGTCAAGGCTGAGATAATCTTTACCAAATATTGTTAATGTCCCCTTCCCTTTCCAAGACTCCTCATCTAAACGGTAGAACCAGAACACCTCAAAGGTATGGCCCTTTTTATCAAGCACACTGGCTGATATTTGGTACAGGATTTCTTCATCAACCTGAAAAGCTGCGGTACTGTTTACAAGGAAAAAGCCCACAATGGAAACGAGAAAATATTTCAGAAAAAACAAGTTTTTCTTAGGGAGATTCATCGTCATCCAGCACCTGAAGATAGGATTCGTCAACAAGAACCTCTCTCGCCTTGCTGCCGGTGAAAGGACCCACAATACCGAGCTGTTCCATCTGATCAATAAGACGAGCTGCCCGAGAATATCCAACCCTGAAACGCCGCTGGATGAGTGAAATGGATCCCTGCTGATGAGTGATCACAAGTCGAATAGCTTCTGTGAGCAATTCATCCTGACCCTCTTCAGGTCCGCCAAGGCCTCCTTCTACACCTAACTGTGTCTTTGTACCTTCCAGTTTAATTTCATCGGCTGTAGGCTGTAACTCAATATGCTTAACGATCCTGTTAATCTCTTCAAGTGTAACAAAAGAATTGTGAAGCCGGATTGCATCAGATGTGCCGGGTGGTAGGAAAAGCATATCACCTCTGCCCAGCAGTTTTTCAGCGCCATTAATATCAATAATTGTTCGAGAGTCAATTTTTGTCGCAACCTGAAACGCGATCCGAGCCGGAAAGTTTGCCTTAATAACACCGGTAATGACATCCACAGAGGGACGCTGTGTTGCCAGTACAAGATGAATACCCACAGCACGAGCCATCTGAGCCAAACGGGCAATGGACTGCTCAACCTCTTTCGGCGCCCTTAGCATCAGGTCAGCCAATTCATCGATTATCACCACAATGTAGGGCATGTTTTCCAGGTTGTCGTCTTTTTCCGCCTTGTCTCGGTATTCCTGTATATTTCTCACTACAGCGTCAGCCAGAACATCATATCTTCGACTCATCTCTTTTTCAGCGGCACGAAGAGCAAGAACAGCATTTTCAGGGGTAGTAACTACATATTCATCAATGTCTTCCGCTGTAATGAGGTGATGTTTTTCAAGCGATCTATAAGCCGCCATTTCCAACTTTTTTGGATCGATCAGAATGAACCGTACTTCCTGAGGCGTTGAGCGGTAAAGTAACGATGAAACTATTGTATTGATGCAGACCGACTTACCCGAGCCAGTAGTTCCCGCTATGAGCAAATGTGGAAGTTTATCCAGTTCAATAATAAAATTCTCCCCGCTGGTCGTTTTGCCAAGAGCTACGGTCAATATGGAGGCTGATGAGATAAACTTTTCAGAATTGACAACGGAACGCAAATAGACAATGGAAGGATTTTCATTAGGGATTTCGATGCCGACTGAAGATTTGCCGGGGATGGGAGCAATCACGCGCACTCTCGGTGCTCTCATGACCCGAGCCAAATCATCTGAAAGCTGAACAAATTTATTGACGCGAACACCTTCAGCCGGTTCAACCTCAAACAGGGTAATAACCGGACCTGGAGCAATGTTTACCACATGTCCTTCAACGCCAAAAGTCGCCAGAGATTGTGTGAGAAATTCAGCCTTATCAACAAGTTCGCTATCGGAGGCGCTGGGGGCAATCTCTTCGTAATGATCAAGATAATCGACAGAAGGAAGCTGATAAGCTCTTTTCGGTACCCCTTCTACAGTGGCATCAAAATCGACTTCCTCTTCAATTACTTCCTGTCCAATTGTATAGTCCCCCCCATGCTCTTCGCCCGTTGCTGACACCGGCGGTTCTTCAGAAACCTTTTCCTCTTTCTCAATTTCCGTCTCCGGCTCACTCTCACCAAAAGGTGTCTCCTCTCTCACTGATAGAGTGGTTTCAGTCTCTTCTATTTCGGCAATAGTCTCTTCTTCTGGTTCCTCCGAGACTTCTGTCTTTTCTACCACTTGCTCATCAGGCGGAGCGAAGGCTTCATTTTCGAATTCCCGTCTTTCCTGCAAACGACCTAAAAGTTTCTCCGTGTGTTCTCTTTTCTGGGCCTCTACGCTTTTTTCAGTCTTAATCTTCTGCTCCCGTTTAACAACACCTGATAAAAGAGTGCCAACTTTTTCCACTTGATCGTAGAAATTCCAGTTAAAGTATCCCCGGATAACCACAAATGAGCTGGCCAGTAAAAGAATTGCAGTACCGATGGTGCCAAGAAAATCGTGAAACAGTTTTGCCAGCATGGCACCAACAAGTCCAGAAGCCTGGTAGCTTTCTGCATCCCTGGTAACTGCCATCAATCCAAATAATACAGAGACAATGAGCCCCATTAGGAGTGTATGAATAGTCAGTTTTCCAAGAAATTGGGGTATCTTTCTGCTAAACAAAAACCATCCCCAAGCAATGCCGATAATAGGTAATATAAAAGAAACATAACCGACAGCCATCTTGATGAAGAAATGACCAATATAAACACCAAAGATTCCCGCCCGGTTTGAAATGGCAATGTTAGGTGAAATAGTGGGCTCTTCCGCTGCATCGTAGGTCATCAAACTAAGCAAAACAAAAAGCGATACCAGAATAAGCAGTATCCCTATTATTTCTCTCTTTCGGTCCATATTGCCCTTTAAACTATTTTCGTGGCTGTACCTTTCGTCCAAAAAGGGGTCTTCACCACAGTTGCCGGTATTACTTTTCCACGAACATCTATTTCCAGTTCCGTACCGGTTGAAGCATGGAAACTGTCCACATAGGCCATCCCAATGGACTTACCCAAGGTTGGAGAATGTGTCCCGCTGGTGACAATGCCGATTATGTTCCCATTACATATGGCGGAATAACCGTGGCGAGCGATGCTTCGGTCCGAAAGCTCAAAACCGATGAGCTTACGTTCAGGCCCATCTGACTGCACTTTGGCTATGGCAGCTTTGCCAACGAAGTCACCTTTTTCTAGTTTGGTGATCCATCCAAGCCCCGCTTCAATGGGGTTTGTATTTTCATCAATGTCGTTTCCATAAAGACAGTACTTCATCTCAACACGGAGTGTATCCCTGGCACCAAGACCGACAGGTTTGACGCCCAGAGAAGCACCTTCTTCAAGCAAAATATTCCATACTGGCTCCGCTTCTTCCCCGTTAATGTAGATCTCGTAACCAAGCTCTCCAGTGTATCCCGTTCTGGCACAGATTACATGAGCGCCAGCAACAACAGATTCACAGTGCCAGTAGAACGGTAGGGATTTCACCTCTTCCGGGTTACTCACTACCTGACATATAAGATCCAGTGAATGAGGTCCCTGAATAGCTATCAGTGAAAAATCATCAGATCTGTCTTTCAGTAATACTTCGCCCTGGATATTGCTCTCCAGCCATCCAAAATCCTTCTCAATATTGGATGCGTTCACTACCAAAAGGTAGTGGTCGCTAAACCGGTACAAAACACAATCGTCAATAATTCCACCATTTTCATTACAAATCGCTGTGTACTGAGCCTGACCGATCTGAACAGCATTAATATCATTGGTTGTCATTTGTTGTAAGAAAGAGGCCGCTCTGCTCCCGCTGATAACAAATTCGCCCATATGCGATAGATCAAAAAGACCCACTGCTTCCCTCACAGATAAATGTTCATCTATGATGCCAGAGTACTGTACAGGCATCTCAAACCCGCCAAAAGGGACCATCTTTGCACCTAGGGACAGATGGTAGTCATAGAGGGAAGTTTTTTTCCCAGTTTCACCCACAAGATCAAGCCTCACAATAGGCCTTAAAGCGGGCCATTCCCTCGCGAATGTCATCCAGTCCGATACCGGCATAAGCGAACCTGACGTAATGCTCTTTCTCATCAAGTAACGGTCTGCAGAAATAGCTCCTTGGGCAGAATGCCACACCTGTATCCTTTAGAACAGCTTCCTGTAATTCGGTGCTGTTCCGTAAACCTTTTTTTCCTAACACTTCCGTCACTTTCGGGAAAAGATAAAATGTTGATGAAGGAGATCCCACAGAAACACCTTTAATACCGTTTAGCAAATCGCGGGCGACGTCTCTCCGAACGCGAAGTTCATCAGTAATAGGTTTACACATTTCCGTTCCACCTTCCAAGGCTTCGATCATGGCCCACTGGGCAAAATGATTTGTACACGATTCGTCATTCACGTTTAGTTGACCAATAATCTCCATCACTTCTGGTGGTCCGATGGATGCACCAACGCGCCATCCTGTCATGGCGAACCGCTTGGAAAAGGTATATAATATGACGGTACGTTCTGCCATTCCAGGAATTGAAGCTATGGACTCTGACTCACCTTCATATCTTGTTTCGAAATAGGCTTCATCGGAGAGGACCCAAAGGTCATTCTCCATGCAAATTTCAGCCAGCGCCTCCAGTTCGTCGTGAGGAGATTCTGCCGCTGTGGGATTGTGGTGATTATTAAATATCAGTATGGAAGTTTTCGATGTGATGTTTGACTTAAGCTGATCCAAATCCAGCAAAAACTTTCCTCCATTATCAATATAAGTATACGGTACAGCCTTGCCCCCGTGGAACTCAATCATCGATTCATAAATGGGAAAACCGGGGCTGGGATAGAGTACTTCATCTCCTGGTTCCATAACAGCAAGAATGAATTTGCCTATAGTGGGTTTCCCGCCGGGTTGGACAATAACATTGTCCATGGCATAATTGATTTCTCTCAGCTTACCCACATCATCGGCTAGCGCTTCCCGGAGTTCGGGAATGCCGGGCGGAGGACAATACCCGGTCTTTCCATTTTCAATTGCACGGTTCATGGCATCAACTACCCGCTGCGGTGTCGGTATGTTGAAATCACCGATATGGAACGGGAAAACTTCATTCCCCGCCGCCTTCCATTCAGCTGCCTGTCGTGCCACTTCAAAGGCTGATTCGGTTCCCAAACTTTCCAGTCTCGCAGCAAATTGCATTTCAGCTCCTACAGTTTTGTCAACGCTATCTTCACAATCTCTTCAACGTTCCCGCTAAGCTGATCTTTCCTCTGCATATCAGAAAGAACGCGAAAACCGTCCGAACGGTGGAAACCGAGAGCAGTGAGCGTAGCCAAGGCATCAGCAAACTGATCAGGCACTTCTCCGTCCAGCGTCATCACATCGTCATCCCCAGTTACCACAAATTTATCTTTCAACTCTACGATAATCCGTTTGGCTGTTTTGGGCCCGATACCCGGTAACGCCGTCAGGGCCGCCACATCCCCAGCTACTATTCGCTTCTTGAATTCACCAGGATTAGTACCGGACAGTATTCCCATGGCCACCTTGGGTCCGATCTTGGAAATACCGATAAGCATCTTGAACAGGGTCAGTTCTTCTTCGTCTTCGAAACCGTAAAGTTCCATGGCGTCTTCTCTGACATTGAGGTAGGTACGGATTTCCACCTCTTCACCTACCTTTGGAAGGTGATCAGCAGTGGGAACAGAGAGTACCACGTAAAAGGCAACACCGCTAACATCCACCACAACCTCTGTAGCAGATTTTGACTTCACTTTCCCCCGCAAAGAATGTATCATGCGGCAATAGCCTCTGGTTGATGGAGATGGCAAAGGGCCGTGGCCAAAGCGTCAGTGACGTCGTGCTTTTCCGGAGTTTTTTCCATTTCTAAAATAGAGGCTACCATATACTGGACCTGTTCTTTGGATGCATTGCCGTTTCCCACAACGGACATTTTGATTTTCCGCGGTGAATATTCGTAGCACGGCAGATCCTGATGAGCCGCCGCTAGCATCACAACGCCTCGTGCTTGTCCCAACACTAGAACTGTCTTGGCGTTATTTCTATAGAACGCTTCCTCGATAGCAAATTCAGTAGGATTGTAACGATCAATAATATCTTTAATACCGTCATAAAGAACACCCAGTCGAACATGTATTGTTTTCTTTGACGGAGGAGAGATTGCTCCCCATGTAATCATACTGATGGCATCACCGTCTGATTCTATTACACCATAACCGGTGGTAGAAATACCCGGATCCACACCGATGATACGTCTCATTCAGCTCACCTCTTCTATTTCAGCATCATCAAAATCAAAATTGGCTGAAACCTTTTGAACATCATCGTGATCATCAAGTGCTTCCAACAGTTGAATCACCCTTTTCGCGGTCTCACCCTCAACGCTCACACTATTTTGAGGTGTCAGCATTATCTCTGATAATATCACTGAAAATCCATCAGCTTCCAGCTGTTCACGGACTGATATCATTTGATCGGGAGTCGATTCAACCACATAAACATCATTTTCATCTGAAAAGTCATCACCACCACCAGTAAGGATGGAATCCAGAAGTGATTCGTCATTGACACCGTTTTTCTCAACAGTGATTAACCCTTTTTTATTGAACATCCACGC
Organism: Fidelibacterota bacterium UBA2125; assembly: GCA_002329125.1. Classification (GTDB taxonomy): domain Bacteria; phylum Fidelibacterota; class Marinisomatia; order Marinisomatales; family S15-B10; genus UBA2125. Next base: position 11,890 of record DCXX01000081.1, read on the forward strand.
CACGCATCCTGTTTCACCCAAATTGCCCCCGTGCTTGGTAATGAGGTGTCTCAGTTCGGCCACTGTCCGCTTCCTGTTATCGGTTGTCACTTCCACCATAATGGCAACGCCACCGGGACCGTAACCTTCAAACAGTGCCTCCTCGTAGGAAATACCAGGAAGTTCACCAGTTCCCTTTTGGACGGCGCGCTTAACATTGTCGGCCGGCATGTTGGCTGCTTTCGCAGAAAGGACGGCCTGTCTCAACCGGGGATTGGCATCTTCATCCCCACCACCTAACCTGGCGGCAACTGTGATCTCCTTGATGATCTTTGTAAACACTTGTCCGCGCTTTGCATCCACAACGGCTTTCTTGCGCTTGATCTGTGCCCATTTAGAATGCCCGGCCACGATTAACCCGCCCTGATGAAAGGAGTGAAGAGAAAATCAGGCGGAAAGGTATATAAGGCCATACACCGCTCCGAGGTCGATGTTTCCAGGTACAAGACAGCAGAAATTTATCCAGGTGACAATTGGAGGACAACTCTTTTCCCGCATCTTATCGACGACCGGGCGGTTGGTTTTTCCTCACTTTCGAACGTATGATCCACGCTGCACGGTGACCCAGATCGACTATTCGCTGCCGGGCCTTTTCAGCATTACCCCGAGATCTGAAATTCCCCACTCTCACCTTATAATTGGGCGAATCAAAAATAATATATACCTCATTCCCGAAAAGGGAGGATAGTTCCATCATCAAACGATTTGCTTCATTTAAATCCTGCGTGGAGATCACCTGAACACGAAAACCGTCAAATACAGTGTCCGTTTCCACCGGGGAAAACTGAGGTGGAAGCGGCTCGTCCGGCTTTAGCATAACAGGTAATTTGATCTTCGGCTCTTTCAAAGTGGCAGGATCAAAACTTTCATCGAATCTGATCTTCTTTTTCTGAGCAGAAAGAAGTGAAATGACGGCCAGAAGTGTGATGATTCGTTTCATTCTACAGCGGCCTCAACAAATTGGAGTCGAGCCACCCTTTCTTTCCGTCAATGAGTTCAATTTCAATCCACGGATATTGACGGCTTGAAATCTCCGCTTTCGTCCCTTCGTGGATAACAAATAGAAGATTGCTACTTTTGGATGGAGCCGCGTGTACCCGTCCCTCATGGGCAATCACAACACCTGCTTCTGTGTCCGAAATATCAAAGTAGATATCGGCAAAAACAGCTGAAAATAGTATCACCAACATCAATCCAGCTGAAGAGACCGTCATCAAAATCTTTGAAAGACGATTTTCCCATAATTTCGCAACTGTGGACAGCGCGGCACTGCCGAGCAGAACTGAGCTGATAGCCATCAGCCACTGAGACGGTGAAAAGGATTGTTTCAGGGCACCGTACCATTTCAGCAAAAAGAAAGGTTCCGGCACACGTACTCTATCCACAATCCTGGCATTGGCAACAGTGAGATTAAACTTAAGATCGCTATCCCTGGGATTCAGTTCCAAACCTTTCTCATAGGCCCATATAGCGTTCCCCAAGTGTCCTTGCTGGTAATAGGCATTACCGAGGTTGTAATAAAGATTTATATGACCGTATCCCTGATTAATCAATTGATCGTATAGGTCTGCAGCCTCGCTGTAATACTGATTACTATAGAAATGATTGGCTTCCAAAAAAAGCGAGTCAGCATAAGAATTTGCCCGAATTACTGTGGTGAGAGTCAAAAAACATATGAGCCTCACGACAGTTTTCACAATTGCCTCTCTATTTCCCGCAACAAGTCCACTGCCCGATAAGCAAGCTCTGAAGCTGAAGTGTCAGAAACTGACGGTGAAAATTGTCCCATATCGCAAACATCTAGAAGCGCTGATAGCTTTTCCACTGTCGACTGATCTACCGCACCTTGAAGTTTCTGTTCCAGAATTCGTCCATCGAGGCCCACACCCGGCAGCCCCATCCGATCCGAGAAATAACTGTAGATGGCCTGTTCCACCTTCTCATAATCGTTGTCCCCCACTTTCAAAAGAATCTTCTTTGCCCGCCGTAGAGTGCCCCGCACGCGAATAGCTCCCTGCCGCTCCACCCGATTGCTCTGAACCAACTCCACAACATTAGGGGCAAAAAACATGGCAACAGCCAGCAGATTCATAAGCCAGAAAGTCCGGGGCACAATTCGGTTAGAGATACTTCGTATCCGAACTGGATCTTGACGGATGTAACGAATATCCTGGCTCAAAAGGGCAATTTCTTCTTTCGTCAAACCACTGCTTTCGGCAATGACGCTTACAGCAGGGGTCACAAGAACGGGGATAGGATCGGTCTCCGTGGTAAGCCATTTCCCGGTTTTCGGCTCTAAATAGATAAGTCCTACTGAAGGGAGTATGACTTGACCTTCCCGTCGGGGAATGAGAATATATTCCCACGACCGTTTTCCCGAAATCTCATCTCTGAACGGATCCTTGTCCATGGATGTTTTAGGACTGAAAACTTCCAGCCCACCGGGAAATTCGGGCTCAGGTAGCTGAAAGAGGCCAAGATTACCTGTACCTGAAAGTTCAACAGTGAATGCCAGCGCCTGATTTGCAGCCACAGAAGCTGTATCCACACTTGATGTAAGACGAAAATCACCAACGGCACCTGTATAATCAGCCGATTTACCAACTTCTGGCACCGGCTTCACATTAAATGTTAACTTGTCTGATCGGACGATCTGCTGTTTTGTCCTTGAAAAGAATGGATCTGAAAAGAAATCGTCAAACAGCGAAAACTTCCGATTACGTGACGGAATTTCCACGGAACAGTTCAGGATCATCGGCTCAAGGGTGAGATTTCCATGCGTTGTGGGAAAGAGGGCAACTTTGTAGAGCGTAGCGATACGATAACGAACACCGTCAACACTAGTCTCTCTCAATGTAGGCTGCTTGGGCGCATACAACTCCTCTTGCCAAAAGCCAACTCCCTGTGGTTTTGACTCTACGGCGTATTGCCTCAAGTTCACGCGCGTGTATAGTTTATAGTGAATCGTTACTTGCTCACCCTGGAAAACCTCCTTCTTGTCAGGCTCGGCAAGAAGGAAAATGAGTGGTGCCTGTGGTTCTTTCTGGGAAGGTTGATCTCCAGAATTTGGTGTAGAACGATTATCTGACTGTAACACCGTCACAACGATAGGTTCTGTTTGCATCAGTTTACCGTCTATTTCAACCGTTAGCGCAGGAATGGTCAACGATCCTGGTTTGTTTGGAATAAGAGTCCAAGAAAGTGTTTTGGAACTGGACATCTTACCATTCACCCATTGAAAACTGCTGGACTGCCCCGGCCCTGAGATAACGGTAAAATCTTTGATAGCGCTGATATCAAGTTTTGGAAAATCATTCGATTCTTCTGCCGTCACTTTAAGCGAAAGAGTTTCGTTGAGAACAATTCTGTTTTGGTCCGTAGTAGCATAAACCTTCATCTCCGCCCATGCGGATTGAGCAAATAGAAATGAAAAGATTACCAACCGGTATATCATCTACCAGTCCTTTGTAAGTTTTTTAGAGCGGACATGACCCAGTTTCCGTTTCATTAAATTTTCTTCGTCAGCCTTTAGAGCATCCAAGATTGATTCTGCATTGGGTTTATCCTGTTGGGGTTGTTGCTGTTCCTGTTCTTGTTGATCCTCAGGGATTTGGTTTTGATCTTGTTGCTTTTGGTCCGGAGGAGGCTGAGGCTGTTGTTGATTCTGTTTTTTATTTTCATCATTCTGATCCTGATCCGATTGCTGAGGCTTGGATTGTTGCTGGCTTTGCATCTGCCGAAGCATTTTCTGAGTCAGTTCATAATTGTACTTCGCATCCATATCTGAGGGGTCAAGCTGTATAGCCTTCCGAAAGGCCATAAGACTTTCTTCAAGGCGACCTTGCTGGTAGAGTGTGTTGCCTAGGTTGTAGTGTGATTTTGACTGAAGATCTTTTCGTTCCGATTGAGAAGAAGTTTTGAACTCTTGTTGCGCCCGCTCGTAGTTTTCAATTGAATAGGCGGAGTGGCCCGCCCCGAAATGGGCTTCCGGAAGATCTGGATTTTTTCGCAAAATATTCTCATAGTAAGATAAACCACGACTTACTTCTTCACGGGGAGATTTCAGCAACAGAGGCTCACCATCAGGAATTTGCTGCCCTATAAGAAAGATTGATAAACTTAATATAAACAGTACGCACTTAAACAAAACGACCCCTCCACTCTTCTTCTCCTTTCCGGCGTGTTGGTATGAAAAAATCAGCTGCAAAGAAAAAAAATGCACAAGCGAGAAATAGTTCATACCGATCCTCAAACTGAGAATATTCGTGCGTTTTCAATGTTTTTTTCTCCATGGCCTGAACAACATTCATTACATCATCCATACTTCCCGACCGCCCGTCAAACCGGACGGAAATGCCGCCGCCAGCCGTAGCAATCTCTCTTAGCATAGCATCATTCAGGATGGACGTCACCAGTTTCCCACTCCTGTCTTTTTTGTAATCGGTTCTGCGACCCTGGTCATCGAAAATTGGAATAAGCGAGCCGGCTGCTGTTCCCACTCCCACTGAATGAATGACAACGCCTTGAGCTTCCAACTCCCTGGCAACGTCAACAGCTTCACCTTCATGATCCTCTCCATCACTCATAATAATGAGAACCCGGTGTTTCTGATCTTCTTCCGGAAAAGCGCCCAAGGCGGTTTTTAGCGCATCACTCATGGCTGTACCCTGAGTTCGTATCATTTCACTGTCAACAGCATTTACGAACAGCTGGGCTGCACCGTAATCACCTGTGAGTGGCAAATAGAGGTGGCTACTCCCTGCGAAAACAACGAGACCGATCCTGTCGCCCTGCAGCTGGGAGATGAGGCGCCCAATTTCAAATTTCGCTTTTTCCAGTCGGCTTGGTTTTACATCCTCTGCTTCCATACTGGAGGAGACATCCAGCGCCACCAAGATGTCTACCCCTCTCCTTTCCACTTCTTGAAGCGATGTACCTATTTGCGGCCCGGTAGCGGCAAAGATCAATAGGGCAACACCCCACCACTGAAAGAGTGATTTCCTTTTTAGCCATTTGAAATCAACTCTGGAGAAGAGACGTTTTCTCACTTTTTCATCGCCCCAGCGGGAAGATTCAGCTACTTTCACGGCACTCTTTAATCTTTTGTAAATCATAAGACCCAGCAGCAGACCGTACGCCAGAAAAACAAAGGGGTATCTGAAATCAATCATTCAGATCCGCTTCCTGAATATGCTTTCATTCACAATCATCATACTGAGCATTATTACAACAGACGGGATAAGCATCCATCCAAAAAGTTCCCTATATTCCCTGAACTGCTTCACGCTGATTTCTGACCGCTCCAACGAATTGATTTCATCATAAATTTCTGACAGGCGTTCTTCATCCGTGGCTCGAAAATACTGGCCGTTTGTAGTCTCAGCCAATTGTTGAAGTGTCTTCTCATCCATCTCCACATCCACTTGAACGTACCGCTTACCAAAAACAGGGTCATCAACCGGGAAAGGGGCCTTGCCTCTAGATCCAACACCAATTGCATAAATCTTGATATCATACTCCGCTGCAAAACCGGCGGCAGTTATGGGATCCAGTTCACCAGCGTTATTGCTTCCGTCGGATAGAAGAACCATGATTCTGCTTTTAGCATCGCTACTGCGAAGACGATTAATACCGTGTGCAATAGCCATGCCGATGGCAGTTCCATCGTGAGCTTCATCTACAATTTCTACCTGATCAAGAAGATCGAGCAAAACATCGTAGTCAATAGTGAGCGGACACTGGATGTAACTTTCACCAGCAAAAACGAGCAATCCAATCCTGTCACCTTCCCGGTCCTCTATGAATTTTCGTGCCGTCGCTTTTGCTGCTTCCAAACGGTTGGGTTTAAAATCTTCCGCCCGCATACTGCTGCTAATATCAAGAACAAGATTGATGTCCACTACATTAACGGACGTCTCTGTGAGATCACGAACAGCCCGAGGGCGTGCCATGGCCATAATCAAAAGTGAAAGAACAATCATTTGAATTGTCCTGACGAGTTTCAATTTCCACTCTCCCGAAAGCCCGGCCACATTTTTTACGGCTTGAACAGAGGAGAGCTGAATGGTCCCTTCCCGTCTGTTACCCCACCGCTTTTGCCACCAGACAGCGAGGGGAATCAATACGGCAAGAACAAGAACCCAAGGATTAGCAAATTCAAACATTTAATCTGTTGAGAAGTTTTGTTCAATGAAATGACTGAGCCGGAGAATTGTTTCCTCCTGGAAAAAATTTGCCACAAGCTGAAGGCCGATTGGAAGATCGGCTGATGTTTGTCCGACAGGGATACTCATGGCAGGCACACCGGCAAGACTAATGGGGGTCGTAAAAATGTCCGAAAGATACATGCTGATTGGATCATCTAGGTGCTCGCCAAGGCGAAAAGCCGGGGTGGGCGATGTGGGAAGAAGAATGATGTCTACATCACTAAAAACGTCGATGAAGTCATCCCTGATGAGCCGCCGCACTTGCTGCCCCTTCCGGAAATAAGCGTCGTAGTAGCCTGAAGAGAGAACGTAGGTGCCCAACATAATCCGCCGTTTCACTTCATCCCCAAAGCCATCCGACCGACTGTCATTATACATGGACTGCAAATTGTCACAGCGGTTACTGAGGCCGTAACGGACACCATCGTAACGAGCAAGGTTGGATGACGCCTCAGCATTGGTGAGAACATAATAAGAGGCGATGGAGTACTTTGCATGGGGCAATTGAATTTCTTCAACCTGGCAACCATTGTCACGGAGGAAAGATTCCAGCTGTTTCACCTTTTCTATGATCTCAGGATCAACACCTTCCTTGAGAAAGCTCCAAGGCACACCGATCCGCTTTGGAAGCTTTCCGTCAAGACGTTCACTGTACTTCGGTATCGGTTTTTCAGCGGATGTGGTATCCCTGGGGTCATGCCCGGCAATAACCTGCAGACATTTTGCAATGCCAGCAGTGTTCCGAGCAAAAGGACCAATCTGATCGAAAGATGAGGCAAAGGCAACCAGCCCGTACCGGGACACCCTGCCGTAAGTAGGCTTCAGTCCATAGACACCGCAAAATGCCGCCGGTTGGCGAACTGAACCGCCGGTGTCCGAACCGAGAGCAAATTCAGTGATACCCAAGGCAACGGACGTTGCCGAGCCACCACTGGAGCCGCCAGGAACTCTCTCCGGATCGAAAGGGTGCTTCGCAGCACCAAACACAGAGTGCTCACTGGAGGAACCCATGGCAAATTCATCGTGGTTGGTTTTCGCCACAATGACACCCCCTTCATTCAGTATCCGGCTAACTACAGTAGAATGATATGGTGAATGGAAGTTATCTAAAACATGGGAGGCACAGGAAAGGGGCCACCCTTTGATAGCAATGTTGTCTTTAATGGCAACTGTAGCCCCATTCAGAAGGCCGCATTCGAGCCGATCCTCAAGATAGAGCGCACTACCCTGATGGACAATCGCATTGCGGTCCTTGAACAGATCCGCGGTATCGTTGAAACTTGTTAGATCTGGTATTGGAGTAGCCGGTTCAGGCACCGGAGGAGTGATCGGGCTCCTGCGTTTTTTCCACTGAATCGACTGCTTCATCGAGTTCTTTTTCTATTCCCTCGACGGCACCCTTGAATTCTCGCAGTCCCTTTCCTAAGCCTTTTGCAAGTTCCGGCAGTCGTTTTGCACCGAACAGAAGAAGTACAACAAGAAAAATTAGGAGTACTTCCCAGCCGCCAATACCGACCATAAAAGGAAGATTCATTATTTGAAACATTTCAACCTCCAAAGTTGACTATCTAAAATACCTCAAAAAATAGTATGATACTGCAAGACCAAAGATTGTAGCAAAGTTAAGTCGAAATTTAAGACCGAGGATCAGCACAATGGCACCAATGTCCAGCGAAATAGCATCGTTCGGTGTGCCTATAAGTCCGCCCAAAGAAAATTCCGTGCTTTGAAGAAAAAATTGTTTCACTACCCCCTCCGGCAGAACAACACCGACTAAGTTACCGAAAATGGTACCGATCATAGCGCCGACAAAGAGAACCAGAATCACAACCTTTAAGTCTCGTCTACTGGCCATGGCGACCCCATCCTTTTCTTCCAATCCACATGAGATGTGGACGTGACTCAGTATCATCGTAGTGTATAAGTAATCTGATGAAACCGCCAACCACGTACATCATGGTGAGGGGAAAAAGCACAAGACTACGCCACCAGGTGAGTGCTGCGAGACTCAGCAGGAAGAAAATGACCCTAATTCTTGAATGCCACCCTTTACCGATGTAGGTAAGTTTAGGATAAGCGAGGTGACTCACCATAAGCAAAGAAAGCAAAAGTACGAGCGGAAGGGCGATCTTCGAATCTCCGGTGATACCAAGTAGCCGACTATTAAATATAACGAAAGAGCTGAGAGTTATCGCAAATGCGGTTGACGGTAGACCAGAATAAAATGGTGATGGCGTATCCGTGGCGTCCTGGTTAAAGCGGGCCAGTCGAAATGCACCGGCAAACAGAGGAACGAAGCTGACGGCGGCAGCCAGAAGTGGATGCAAATCCTGCACAAACGAGAAATAGATCAGTACCGCCGGAGCGGTACAAAATGAAACAACATCGGCAATAGAATCAAATTCAATACCGAAAGGTGTGGTCACTTTAAGGGCCCGAGCCGTGGGGCCGTCCAAGGCGTCAAAGAAAGCTGCAGCCAAGATGAGCCAGCAGGCATTTTCAATTCGCCCCTGGGAAGCCTGAATAATGGCCAGAAAACCGAAGAACAGGTTGAAGAATGTGAAAACACCCGGAACTGCCTGTTTTTTTATCCTTACCTTGGGCGTCATGATAACTCTCCTATGATTGATGAACCGCTTTTAACTCGATCACCAACTTTTACATTAATACTAGTTCCAGGTGGCACCACAAGATCGGTACGCGAACCAAATCGGATAAACCCGAGTGACTCACCACCAGAAACTTGTTGCCCTTCCTTGAGGTGGCAAATTATCCGTCTTGCCAGAATGCCCGCAATTTGTCTCACCCTCACAATTCCACCAGGCGATTGAATTTCCACATCAGTGTGTTCATTAATTTCGGAAGCATCAGGATTAAAAGCAGCAAGGAACTGACCTTTTGAATAGTTCACCCGCGTCACTATGCCGTTTACCGGTGTTCGATTCCTATGCACATCAAAAACAGAGAGGAAAATGGACACTTTCTTTTCACCATTCTCAGATTGAGAGACGTCTACCACTTTCCCGTCTGCCGGGGCCAGAACAATCTTATCTCCAACAGGAATT
>DCXX01000081.1:21588-22720 GCA_002329125.1 Fidelibacterota bacterium UBA2125
CAGTGAAATCAACCGGAAAATTACAATGCCAATGCCCCAGGCAAGACTTGCCGATATAAATGTCACAAGCGCCACTGTCGAAATGATCGCTTTCCCTTCTGGTGCTACCATGCTCAAGCCTTCTTCGTCAGTCTCAGTGATGTCTCATTCATTTCCCCTTCGCGATAATATTCAATCTTCAACCTATCGCCAGGACGGAGGAAATTTTCTTCGATGATCTTGACAATATCACCACCCGAATTCACTTTTTTCTCATTAATGTAATAAATCACATCCCCAACGAGTAATCCCGCTTTATCCGCTGGGCCGCGCTGGGAAACTTCAGTAATAATAAGTCCCCCCACACGAGGTAACTGGAGATATCTTGCCAGTGCCCTGTCAACACGCTGAAAACGAAATCCGACAGCCACATTCCTGTCAATCCGACCATATTTCTTAAGCTCTTCGGCAATCTCTCTTGCCCTATCAATGGGGATGGCAAAACCGATGCCGATAGAACCTTCACTGTATCCGCTACCTGAAAAGATGAACGTATTTATTCCAATCACTTCTCCAATGGCATTGCAAAGCGGTCCCCCACTATTCCCCCGGTTGATAGCTGCGTCGGTCTGAATCATACCCTGATAGACGCGACCGGAATGTTCCCGTCCAAAATCGAGATTGGTTGAGCTGACCACACCAACCGTGGCTGTTGGCTGCTTGTTCACATCGAAAAGACCAAAGGGATTGCCCAGTGCAATGACCCATTCACCAATGAGGATATCCGTTGAATTCCCGAACTTTGCATAAGGAAGATTTTGACCATCGATTTTAAGAACAGCAATGTCGGTGGTCAAATCCCCACCGATGAGTTCACCATCATACTCTTCTCCACCCGGAAGTGTAACTAGAATCTGGGCCGCATCTTCCACCACATGCTGGTTTGTGATGATGTATCCATCGGGACTGATGACAACACCTGAGCCAAGGCTAGGCACACGCTGCCTGTATGGCTCTTCAGGGAAGAGAAATCTGAACAGCGGGTCATCGATAAATGGGGAATTTCTGTATTGTTTCACCTGGATGACATTGATGCTGGCCACAGCAGGGCCCACCTTTTGAATGGCCCGGGTAATGGCATTCTCTCGGCTGC
>DCXX01000100.1 GCA_002329125.1 Fidelibacterota bacterium UBA2125
TGGCAAGTCACTTGAGATTTCAACTTCCGTTCGCGAGCGAGCCCAAACTCTTCTTTCCTTTGGAGGGAGCCCTATCGGCAATAGCCGAGTGAAACTTACCAATGTGGAAGACTGCGTAAAGCGTGGTTATATTAAAGAGGGGGAAGAGCCTCTTCAGGTTGCGGCCCGGCAGCTTCTGGAAGACGGTATTTCTATTTTACATACTATCGGTGGTGATGATACCAATAGCATGGCGGCGAGCCTCGTTGATGTTTTAAAGGAGATGGGTGCTGAGCTCACTGTGGTGGGATTACCAAAGACGGTAGACAACGATGTTTATCCTATTGTTCAAACCTTGGGCGCCGCTACAGCTGCTGAGCAGGGAGCCGTCTTTTTTGAGAATATTGCCAACGAAAATACCACGAGCCGTCGCCAACTCATTATTCATGAAGTGATGGGCCGCCACTGCGGCTGGCTCACAGCTGCCACGGCCCGCGCATACCGTGAACAGTTGAAACAAAAAACATTTCTTCCTGAAATTCTTATCTCCGAAGACCGGTGGGATCTGGATGCGGTTTACGTCCCTGAGACCGAACTCGATTTTTCAGCCGAATGTGATCGTCTCATGAAAAGAATGGACGAAAAAGACGGGGTGAATATTTTCCTGAGTGAGGGTGCAGGCATTGAAACAATTGTGAAGGAAAAGGAAGCAGCGGGAGAAACAGTGGCAAGAGACGCTTTTGGCCATGTAAAGCTTGATCTTGTCAATCCTGGCTTGTGGTTCGCTGAACAGTTCGGCGAACGGCTCCAGGCAGATAAGATCCTTGTTCAGAAAAGCGGCTACTTTGCTCGGTCTTCTGCACCTAACGAGGAAGATCTGAACTTGGTCAAGAAAAGTGCTGCCATGGCTGCTGAATGCGCACTTAAGGGGGAGAGCGGCGTAGTGGGTCTTGACATGGATGAGGGTGGTCAGTTGAGTCTTATTAATTTTGACAGGATTAAAGGTGGGAAATCTTTTGATGTGACAACAGATTGGTTCAATGTAATGCTTGGTCATATTGGGCAGGCCGAGTGAAATAAGGAGAATAATTCACCATGAATCTTGAGCAGTTAGAATCGACAGCAAAAGCCATGGCGGCACCGGGAAAAGGCATTCTTGCGGCGGATGAGAGTACGCCAACTATCGGAAAAAGGTTTGACCAGATTAATGCAGAATCAACGGAAGAAAATCGCCGCACGTACCGTGATATGCTCTTTACCACTGAAGGGATGGAGAATTACATCAGCGGTGTCATCTTGTTTGATGAGACGCTTCGCCAATCCACGGTGGACGGAGACGTTCCCTTTTCGAAACACCTTTCAGATCTTGGTGTCGTCCCCGGTATCAAGGTGGACAAAGGTGCCAAGAAACTTGCGGGTTTTGAGGGCGAGAAAGTAACTGAAGGATTGGACGGCCTTCGGGATCGACTGAAAGAATACTACGACCTTGGTGCAAGATTTGCAAAATGGCGGGCGGTCATCACCATCACTGAAGATGCACCCTCCTTTGCCTGCATCGATGCCAACGCTCATGCTCTGGCCCGATATGCTACCCTTTGTCAGGAAGCAGACATTGTCCCCATCGTAGAGCCGGAGGTGCTCATGGACGGTGATCACAATATAGAGGCAAGTTTCGAGGTAACCTCTGAAGTGCTAAGCTCTGTCTTTGAGGCTCTTGTCCGCATGGATGTCTATCTGGAGGGAATCATCCTTAAACCTAATATGGTTCTCTCCGGCTATGAATGTTCAGAGCAGGCATCTGTTGACGAAGTTGCTGAAGCGACAGTCTCCTGTTTTAAGAGATTTGTTCCGGCGGCGGTACCGGGGATCTGTTTTCTTTCGGGAGGTCAGAGTGATATTCATGCTACGGAACACTTAAACGCTATGAACTGTTTGGATACGGAAAAACCGTGGAAGCTCAGTTTCTCTTACGGCCGTGCACTGCAGCAACCGGCATTGAAGGCATGGAGTGGTGATCCGGCCAACGTCGATAATGCCAGAGGAGCGTTTCTACATCGAGCTAAATGTAACGGTGCTGCCACCACTGGCGACTATACCAAAGAGATGGAAACTTCAGAATAGTTAACCTGATTTAGGCGAATTTTTTCTTGGAATTAGCAGCCAAAGAATAGATAAAATGAACCCCGGATAAAAAGGCTCAATGCCCAAGGGGTATTTATTCTCCTCAAACCAAATAAGAAACCACGCAAAACTCAGAGCGGTTGAGAGTATCATCATTGCCGGAACGGCTGGTATGAGTTTCTTTTTCCAAAAGGTTGTTAGAAAAGGGATAAGAAGCCCCGGTATTACCACGCTCCCGAGAGAATACCACAGCTCTATAACTGAAGGTAGTAACCAAGCAAAAAGCAGAGAAAAAGCGGCAATAAAAGGAAGCCCCAGTTTTACCCACGCCACTTCATTCCCTGACCGTTTCATACGCCAAACAATGTCCCTTCCAAAGGTCATAGCGCTGATGAAACCGAATGAGTCAATTGTGGACATTATTGTAGCAAGAAGACCGGCGAAAAAGAGTCCTTTAATGACAGGGGGAAGTACAGATAATCCCAAAGCAGGCAACGCCAGGGCGGCCTCTGACCCCTCGGGTAGAACTAAACGGCTATAGAGCCCCGCTGAAACTGTGAGAAAATCGAAGAACGCCCAGAACCCGATAGAAACAAGAATTCCTTTTTTTGCAACGGCAGGTGATTTTGCCGCCGCACACCGTTGATAGAAACCGGGATCTACGAACGTCCAGAGGGCGATAAAGAACCAGGCGAGAATATACTGTGTCGAATTTCCACCGTGCCAGGTCAGGTGTGATTCCGGTAAACCTTCCCTTAGTGCTTGAAAGCCACCATAGTTCTGAAAACAGATGAAGACGAGCAAAGCAAACCCGGTAAACATGAGCCCAAACTGGAGTAGATCCGTTCGGACCACTGATCGGAAACCTCCGTTGTATACATAGATTAGACTGATCCCTGTAGTCAGGAGAAGGGCAGGAAACAGGGAGATTCCGAAAAGATAAGTAAGGAGCAGCGCGCAACTCAAAATATACGGTGCAGGTGTGGTCAGTATTGTTACAAATCCCGCACCAATGAGGCCAGCTGTCTCACCATAGTGTTGGCGGAGTCTGTCGGGTATGGTGGCGAAACTGTCTTCTCGAATTCTCTCCGCAAGAAAAAGGGCAAAGAGAAGTGCAAAGAGGTAGTAGGGCAGTGCCAGAACAACCCAGTTTGAAAGACCGTGAAGATAGGTGAATTCCCCCACGCCCAGGATGCCGCCGTACCATGTGGCCACCAATGATGCGGTAAAAGGGATGAGCGTCAGCCGCCGACCCGCCAGAAGGTAGTGAGAATTTCCTGTTTCTTCCTTATTTCTGAAAAGACCCAGCGCCAACAGTCCTACCCCGTAGATCAAAATGATGGCGGTGTCGACGGGATGTAAGAAAGGATTCAATCGATATGGCCGATGATGAGGAACAGACTGCCGCCTGACACCTCCAGAGAAAAGTGCTCGCTCTCCGCCCTGTTACTGATGCCGTGACCTCCGGTTTTCAGTTTTTCAGCTTTCAGGGTGTATTTCAGACCATGGGAAGATATCGTTGGTTCATTGGCGGCCAACAAAAGAGAGACAGTTGCTCCCGACTCGCAATCAAAACTTTTATTTCCTGCCACATGATGGATGATACCGTAATCGGTGACGGCTGTCAGTTGCAACCTGTGGCTGTATTCTGAAAAAACAGCAAAGTTCGCCATCATGTGGTCTTCTCTCATCCCGGAAAGACCAAGGAGTGTGGCGGAGGGGACGTTTTTTCCCACACACCAGTCCAGCACTTTTTCCAGATCGGTGTTGTGCTGACCGGTCATGGCAATCACTTCACTTTCAGGCGGAATATGAGCCTCGTCCATGGAATCCATATCCCCGATGATGACATCTGGAATACGGCCCAGTTTTACCGCGGTAGTAGCGGCACCGTCGGCGCAAATAAGTGTGGCCGCGTTATTGAGGATGGATAATGGGTGGCGATGGGAAGGAGGATTACCATTGGCGAGGACGACAACGGGTTTAGGGATGCTGTTCTCTACTTCTCCCACGATGTGCCGAGCCATCCCTCGAAAAGTTGTTTCTGATCCTTGCTGGGTGATTCAGTCTTTTTGATGACAAAGCTGTCGTAAGGAGGCCCGGAAGCTGTCATTTCCACCGTTTGCATTAGTCCTTCCCGGGATATGAGAAGCTTGGCCTTATCACCTATGGAGATGTCTTTAAGGCGGTCAGTGAGTGTCTTTGTTGACACTCTTGTGCCGTTCACAGCCACAATTTCATCATTTACACTGAGACCGCCTGTATAAGCCGGGGTCCCTGCGTAAACCCTGCTCACAACAGGGTTTTTTTCACCTCTTGTGGCGAATCCATAGTAAGAAGTTGAATTAGTCACTCCTTCTCCGTACTTCCGTTCCAGGATACATCCCACTGTTTCAAGTGCTGAATTGTAGTCCACTTCGTCGGTGGTATCTGCGTATCGCCAAACATCATCCAATGTTCGGTCGGCCACATTTTCACATATAGTCCTGAATTCCTTTGAGGTAAAACCTGCAGAGGGATCTTTTTCGTACCGCCTGTTAAGTTCTTGAAAAACCTGATCCAGAGATTTCCTGCCGTTTGTACTGGCATTGATGGCAAGATCAAGCATTAGCCCGGTAACAGCTCCCTTGGAATAGTAAGAGATCATCACATTGTGGGACTCTTCATTGCGGCGATAATTTTTGATCCAGGTATCGAAACTGGATTCCGCGGCGGATTGGACCAGTCTTCCAGGTGCTGTTTCCACACTCCTGATATCCCGACCAACAAATTTGAAATAGCCTTCAACATCAACTATGCCCGATCTCAACAGCAAGAGATTGTCGTAATAGCTGGTAATCCCTTCTGAGATCCAAAGATCGTCGGTGTAATTTTCCCTGTCATAATCGAAGGGGCCAAGAGCTATGGGGCGAATTCGCTTCACATTCCATGTGTGAAAATATTCGTGGGCTACGGTGGAGAGAAATCGTTGATAACGATTGTCATCTGAGAAAATCCACCTGTCTGCCTGAATGGTGGTGGAGTTGAGGTGTTCAAGACCGCCGCCCAGGCCGTCCAGCATGAGGATGAAGAAAACGTAGCGATCATAGGGAAGATTTTCGAAAATATCTACAGTAGCCTGAACAATTTTCTTGAAATCATCTTTCAGTTGGTCTTTATCCACATTGCCTTGCCCGTAAAGAGCAATTTCGTGGGGTATCCCTTTCACTTTGAAAGTGAGCACATCATGATTACCAATGAGGAAAGGTGAATCGGCCAATACGTCGTAGTCAGGGAACGAGAATGTGTTTCGCTGTCCCTTCACTTTGGGCAGTCCGGTAGAGATTTTTCGCCAGCCCCGGAAGGGTGTCACCTTCACTTCTCCCGGCTCATATTTCCGGTCAGCTACATAGAGGAAAATGGACGTTCCGTTGAGATAGCCTCTGGAATCACTCAGATAACTTGTCCTCACCGACTGTTCATAAGCGTAGATACGGTACATGACGGTAAATTCTTTGTAGTAGCCCGCCTGCACCTCCCAGGTGTTCTTGTCTATTTTTTCCACCTTGAGTTGTCGCGTTCCCGCATATGCTCGGACCCTGGGGATGTGCCGGGCGAATTCCCGTACCAGATAGGAGCCTGGTGTCCAGACAGGCATCTTGAGCTGGACAGTCTTATGACGGTTGTTGCTCACCGTCATTCCAACTTCGTAATAGTGAGTGTGGGGCTCCGGCATGGATAGGTGATAGCTGATCATGACATTATCTTTTCCTTCGGCTATACTCATAGAGCTCAGAATAACAACCGTTAACAGCATCGATATTTTTGATTTAGTCATTTTGTTCTCATTTATCTTTAATGGATGATTTGGAAGATACAAACTTGCCGGCCATTTTCATAAGAGGTGATAGTCAATCAGTCGCAAGCCTGCCAATGAGATGTAAACCTTTTTTCATATCCCGGTTCAATTTGCAATCTTGTTACAGCTTCCTTTTTTTTGACACGACCCCGGTAGGACCGGGACCTGAAGTATTTTTTTGTACTCCTTGAAGTGGGAAGGAGCATTTCAGCGGGTTTCCATTTATCCATCTTTCCTTCCTTCTTGCCAACAATTTTTTCTTCTTCCCAGGCCCACGCCACTTGGGCCAGGGACTGTTGCTTACACAATTTCTGAATTGACTTCATCATTCCCTGGCGACAGGGATCCACAAAAGCGAATTCCCCGGAATATATCATAGCCGCAGCCACACTGTTAGGGATGATGAGAACACCATTACACCTGGCTCTTCGCCCCATCCAGTAGAAGATTTCTAACACTTCCTTCGCCAGTCCAAGTCCCGGGAAGTCCTGATGAGGAAGCTGGGGACTTCGACTTGAAAAAGAAGCGAGAGGGTTCTGCAACGTGAGCCACTCCACCACGAGGATATCCCAGCTGTTGGCTGTTGTTGATTTGATCTCAGGCGGTGTGAAAGTGCCACGTCTCATGACCAACTCAGCCACAAGATGATGTTTGCCGTCTTCGTTGTGGTGTAATCTGAAAAGGTGTTGAAAAGGCCTGGAAGTATCCATGAAAACTGACAGATTATCCAATCTTTTGATCTTCACTCTGTCAAGAAGGCCGAGCTTTTCCAGAGCGAACATGATTCCCCTTTCGCTGTACTGGCCAAGAAACAGATCTGTTCCCCGACCGCCGGTGAGATCTGAGAAAAGGTCACCGTCCATCAGCAAGCCGGAATCATCGGATTGAATGAGTTCCAGCGTTGTGATGTGAGAAACAATGTTGCGATATCTGCGTCGGCGCTTCATAATAAGGGCTTTGTCTGTTTATTAATTTATTAACTATCGGTACTCTTTTTCAGTGCTGTCCGGTAGATTTCTATTGACAAAGGTAAAACATTAAAGACCTTTGTAAGCATGATTGTGGAAGGTCTCTTTACGGAGGACTGTGTCCGTGCAGCGAGATCAGACCGAGCAGAGCAAGA
>DCXX01000064.1 GCA_002329125.1 Fidelibacterota bacterium UBA2125
GGAGAAGGCTTCTACAAAAAAACAGAGGCCGGCATCCTTTCTCTTGATTTTGATACACTGGAATACACCCCTCAGAAGCAGGTCCGTTTTGACGGTTTTCGGGTTGCCAAACAGCAAAGCACCACAGAAGGAAAAATCCGGGCCCTCTCTTATAGTGATGACAAGGCGGGTAAGTTTTTCTGGGAGGCCATGACACGGTCCTTCATCTATACCGCCAACAGAATTCCGGAAATATCCGATGATATTGTCAATATTGACAACGCCATGAAGTGGGGTTACGGTTATGAGTTGGGTATCTTCGAATCGTGGGATGCCATCGGTGTCCGGCGGTCGGTAAACCGAATGAAAGATGAAGGAAAAAAGATCCCGGCCTGGGTGGAAGATATGCTCAATTCCGGTGCTGAATCATTTTACACAAGAAAGAGCGGTGTCAAAACTTTCTACTCCGTCCCGGAATCCGGACCAAAGGAGATGACCTTTGGCGAAAAAGAAATTAATCTCTCTCTTCTCAAAAGTGGTGGTAGCCTGATCAAGAGGGACTGGAGCGCCTCACTGATTGATTTGGGAGACAGTGTATTAAATGTGGAATTCCACAGCATCCTTCAGGCTGTTATGAACCCCATCGATCTTTCTCTGGCCAGCACCATCAATGACGGTCTCGATCTGCTGGAGGCAGGACGCTACAAGGCTATGGTCATCGGCCACCAGGGTCAGAATTTTTGCGCTGGCGCCAATCTGGCGATGATTTTAGAGGGGTGTGAAAATGAGGCGTGGGATACTATCGAAGGTACCATTAAAAATCTTCAGGATCTGACTCAGCGGATACGTTTTTCCAAAGCACCTGTTGTGGTGGCGCCGTTTGGATTTACGCTGGGTGGCGGCTACGAACTTGCGGCTCCTGCCGCCAAGCGGGTCTGTTCATCAGAACTATATATGGGCCTCGTAGAAGTAGGTATGGGCCTGATTCCCGGTGCCGGAGGTAATCTCAGATTCATTTTAAACATTATTGACGGAGCCGGCGATAAACCTGTTCCTCCATTCCAGATTGGCCAAAAAGCACTGGAGACCATCGGGTTTGCAAAGGTGTCAACTTCTGCCAGTCACGGACACAAATTGGGCTATCTCCGTCCTGAAGATGAAATAGTCATGAACCGAGATTATCTCATCTACCGCGCTAAAGAAGCGGCCCTGGAACTTGTGGAAAATTATGACCCACCTGCATACAGAGATGACATCATCCTGGCAGGTAAAGGTGGCCGGACAGCTATGACCGTGGCCCTGAAGGGTTACCGAGTTCAGGGCAAAATTTCAGCCCACGATGAAACAGTAGCTAAGAAACTGGCTTACGTTCTAACGGGTGGAGACAAAGGCGGCTCTGCCAAACCGCTAGATGAACAGTACCTTCTTGACATTGAGCGTGAAGCATTCATAGCGCTTTGCGGTGAACAAAAAACTCAGGACCGTATCAGCCACTTCCTCAAAAAAGGCAAACCTCTCAGAAACTAGCCGCTGTGACTAGCTTCACGGGGCTTTTTATGACAGCATTTGCTGAGCTTTCCTGTATCTCTCAAATCGTTTTTCGTCTTCTTTCGTCACCTTATTTAGCCGGTTTGGATTGAGGTTGTCAAGCAGGTCCGCAAGTTTGACTTTTATCGCAATGGGATCACTCCCGGCCCTTTTTATGTAATCCCAGTAGTCTTCCCCTTCCTTATCCCTGTGAGTTAAAGAGTCCACAGCATTTAAAACTTCATCAGAAAAACCCTCTATCCTGAGATCATCCAGTGTCCATGCACTATCTTCAACTACATCATGCAACACTGCAGATATCATAGCATCATTGCCATCCATTTGAATCATGAGCCGGATGGGATGCAGGATGTAGGGAGCTCCTGCACGATCTTTCTGGCCGGCATGGGCCTCAGCAGCAATTGCTATGGCTCGCTCCAGTGTCAAGTCAGTTTTTCTTTTTGATTTCGATGCCCAGTTCCTTCAACTGTTCTTTCGGTACTTCACTGGGAGAGCCGTCCATGAGATTCAAGGCGCTGGTAGTCTTGGGAAAAGCGATAACATCTCTGATCTGTTTCGCTCCGGCGAGAATCATGACAAAACGGTCAAACCCGAAAGCAATTCCCCCGTGGGGTGGTGCACCGTATGTGAGACCTTCCAACAAAAAGCCGAACTTATCTTTGGCTTCCTTCTCTGAGATTCCAAGCAACTCAAAAATCTTCAACTGAACGGCAGGATCATGATTTCTGATGGAGCCACCAGCGATTTCCCAGCCATTTATAACAAGGTCATAAGCCCTTGAGCCGGCACTTCCAGGGTCAAAATCGAATTTGTCCATATCTTCAAGAGCCGGTGATGTGAAGGGGTGATGGAGAAATGTCCACTTTCCTGTCTCTTCATCTTTTCCAAAAAGAGGATAATCTCGTACCCAGAGTGGTTTAAAATCATCATCACTGGCCAAGCCGTCCCGGTTTGCAATCTCCAACCGCAGTGCACCCATAGTAGTTAGGATAGTTTCTCGCTCTCCGCCAGCCACCAATAGTAGATCGCCTTCTCCCATCCCTAGTGATTCCATAATCTTTTGTCGCAATTCTTCACTAAAGAACTTTGATACACCACCGGAAAGATCGCCGTCATTACACTTCATCCAAGCCAAGCCGCCCAGAGGTGTCTTCTTCTCCTGAGAAGAAAATTCTTTTACAAAGGCATTCAGATCGTCAATCACTTTCCGTGAATAGCCTTCTGCATTAGAGACCACAATGGCTTTTGCAGTTTCTACGGACTGTAATGCCTTAAAATCTGAATCTTCAGCAAACCCAATAAAATCCACAAGGGGAAGACCGAACCGAATGTCAGGACTGTCTGTTCCATAAGTTTCCATGGTTTCCTGATAGGAGATAACCGGGAAGGGTAACTCCAAAGACAGATCGAGAACATCTTCGAAGACAGCACATACGAGCTTCTCAACAACTTCCCGGATGTCTTCTTCATCTATGAAAGACATCTCCACGTCTATCTGCGTGAATTCGGGCTGACGATCAGCACGAAAATCTTCGTCTCGGAAACATTTCACGATCTGGAAATACCGGTCATACCCCGCTACCATTAGAATTTGCTTATATTGCTGCGGTGACTGTGGCAGTGCATAAAACCGCCCTTTGTGGAGCCGGCTCGGGACGAGAAAATCTCTAGCCCCTTCTGGCGTTGCCCGCATGAGAATAGGCGTCTCAAATTCCACGAAGTTTTGAGATGCAAGATAGTTCCGCACAGTCTGGTAGGTTCTGTGTCTAAGAAGCATATTTTTCTGCATTTCTTCCGTGCGAAGCTCAAGATACCGGTAAGTAAGGCGAGTTTCTTCATTGGCACTGTCTCTGTCATTGATCATGAACGGCATTGGTTTCGCTTCATTAAGCACTACGATTTCAGTAACCTTCACTTCAATCTCACCGGTCATTAAATCTTTGTTAACGGCATTTTCCTGCCTTGCTTCTACCGTCCCTTTCACGGAAATCACGTCTTCCATGGATAACCGCTTCGCCGATTCGAATTCTTCAGGGTAGGTTTCCTCATTAAAAGTCAGTTGCGTAACACCGTAGAGATCCCGGATATCCACAAAAATAAGCCCCCCATGATCACGGCTTGTGGATACCCAGCCGTTCAGAGAAACATCTTCCCCCACCTGCTTCAAGGTCAAGTCACCGCATGTGTGTGTCCTTTTAAACATGTCAGAATCTTTTATGAGAAGTCAAGAAAGAGAAGTCATTTCTAATAAAGAAAAAGCCCGGGATCAAGAGGGATTCCGAGCTATAACCATTGGAAAAATTTTCTCCTCTGTTCTGATTCTATTTTCTCTCCTCTTCTAGTATCTTCCTTAATTCACTATCGACTGGAGACCTTCAGACGGTTTTCTGCCCGAGATAGAGCGGCCCTTGTGCGAACTTCATCTCCTTCTTTTTTTGAGAGGCGTGCCTTGGCCCTGTCACACGCTTCCTGAGCCCGAGGTGCATCAATTTCCCGAGCTTCTTCCACAGTTTCGAGCAGCAGTGAAACTTTTTCTCGAGTCACTTCTGCATATCCGCCACTCGTGGATAGATAGCTCATATTGCCATTATTTACCACTTTTATTTCTCCAATCGCAAGAGCAAAAAGCGCGTCGGTGTGACCACCCATGACACCAAAGAGCCCTGTAGTCCCAGGACACCGGACATATGAGACGTCACCTTGATCAAGCGTTTTCGTTGGTGTTACGATTTCAAGCTGGAAGGTGCTCAATTGGAAGACATCTCCTTAGCTTTTTCAGCAGCCTCATCTATAGTACCTACATAAAGGAAAGCCTTTTCCGGAATGTCATCAAACTCACCCTGAATAAGACGATCAAAACCGTCTACTGTATCCTCAAGCTTAACGTATCGCCCCGGGGTTCCGGTAAACTGTTCCGCCACAAAGAATGGCTGTGACAGAAAACGTTCAATGCGCCTGGCACGGGTTACTGTTAGCTTGTCATCATCCGAAAGTTCTTCCATACCAAGGATTGCAATAATGTCCTGGAGTTCTTTGTACTTCTGAAGAATCCGTTGGACCTCTCGGGCAACATTGTAGTGACGTTCACCTACAATCCTCGGATCAAGGACACGCGATGTGGAACTCAATGGATCCACCGCTGGATAGATACCCAACTCTGAAATTCGTCGATCCAGCACCGTTGTGGCATCCAGATGCGCAAAACTGGCAGCTGGGGCTGGGTCTGTAAGATCATCGGCTGGGACGTAAATTGCCTGTACAGAAGTAACAGATCCCTTAGTAGTGGAAGTGATCCGTTCCTGCAACTCGCCCATCTCCGTAGAAAGGGTCGGCTGGTAACCCACGGCCGACGGCATGCGCCCAAGAAGTGCAGACACTTCTGAACCGGCCTGGGTAAACCGGAAAATATTGTCTATAAATAGGAGTACATCACGGCCTTCCTCATCTCTGAAGTACTCTGCCATAGTCAGACCAGACAGACCAACACGGAGTCGCGCCCCCGGCGGTTCGTTCATCTGACCAAATACCATGACCGTTTTATCTATAACACCCGATTCCGTCATTTCAAGAAAAAGGTCATTCCCTTCACGAGTCCTCTCACCCACCCCTGAGAACACAGAATAGCCTCCGTGTTCCGTGGCGATGTTGTGGATCAGCTCCTGAATAAGAACTGTTTTCCCTACACCGGCGCCGCCGAAGAGCCCGGTTTTACCCCCCTTGGTGTAAGGCTCCATAAGATCTACAACCTTGATACCAGTATCAAGAACTTCCCGTGTTGTGCTGAGATCCTTATGTTCAGGCGCCGGACGATGGATGGGATAGATCTTTTCTGTTTTTGGGGCCTCTTTTCCATCGATGGTATTACCGAGAACATCAAAGAGGCGACCTAAAGTTTGTTCACCGACGGGAACAGAGATAGGATTACCCGTGTCTGACACAGTCTGCCCGCGGACAAGCCCGTCCGTGGAATCCATGGCCACTGTCCGTACAACTGAATCACCCAAATGTTGAGCCACCTCTAGAGTCAAAGTCCCTTCATCATTTCGATCAATTTCAAGGGCGTTAAAGATTGCTGGTAGCTGGCCATCTTCAAATGCCACATCCACAACGGCACCCATGATTTGTGATACTTTCCCAGTATTGTTCATTCTTTTATTTCCACCTTAATTTGTTGCCAATGCTTCCGCGCCACCGACAATCTCAAGCATCTCCTTGGTGATAGAAGCCTGACGCGCTTTGTTAAAATCTAGTGTCAGATTCTTAATCATTTCTTGAGCGTTTTCAGTAGCGTTATCCATGGCCACCATCCGTGCTGCCTGCTCACTGGCAAAGGATTCCAACAGATATTTCCACATTTGCACATTAAGATGCCGCGGGATAAGAGAGTGGACAATCTCCCCTTTTGATGGTTCATAAAGGCGATCAACCGCCTTAACAGAATTTTCCTCGTAGGTTAACGGAAGCAAGTCTTCCACGCGAATCTCTTGTGTAGCCACATTCCTGAACCAGTTATAGACCACACGTACCTTATCCACCTCCCCACCAGTAAAATGACTGACAATCTCGCCGCCAAAATCCAGGGCATGCTTGAAAGAAAGATCACTCCAGAAATCTGTAAAATCTTTTCCACTTTTATCCTTGATTGTTTCATAACCGCGGACCCTGAAGTGATCCCTTCCTTTACGGCCAATGCAGATGAGATCCACATTTTCTCGCCCGGTTTCCAATATTTCTTCTTCGGCCCGGCGTATGATATTAGCATTAAATGCACCGGCCAAACCCCGGTCGGAAGTCACCACAACCAACGCTTCCCGTTTTATTTCCCTCTCATCTAAAAGAGGGAGAAATGATCGATCTACATCTGGAAGGAGAGATGTGATTACTTCAGATAGACGGTTAGCATAGGGACGGGCCTGTTCCATCCGCTCCTGGGCCTTGCGCATTTTTGCGGCGGCCACAAGCTTCATGGCTTTGGTCACCTGCTGAATACTTTTGACCGACTTGATCCGGTCTCGAATGTCCTTAAGATTCGCCATGGCTTTTATCTAAACTGTAAAACCTTGCTTGAATTCGCCGACGGCTTCTTTGAGATTCTCAACAATTTCATCGCTGAGTTCGCCGCTGTCTTTGATATCGTCAAGAGTCGATACGTAGTTGGTCTCCAGATAAGAGAGGAACTCTTCTTCAAAGCGTTTCACTTCATCCAGTTCAATATCATTCAGATGTCCATTATTACCGGCCCAGATGATAGCAACCTGCTTTTCTACGGACACTGGAACATATTGATCTTGCTTAAGGACTTCCACCATTCGCTGACCAAGAGTAAGCTGCTGCTGTGTTGCCTTGTCAAGATCCGAGCCGAACTTGGCAAACGCCTCCAGCTCTCTGAATTGAGCAAGGTCCAGCCGGAGCATACCGGCAATCTTTTTCATGGCCTTTATCTGAGCATTTCCACCCACGCGGGAAACTGAGATACCCACATCAATTGCTGGGCGAACGCCGGCGTTGAACAGATTAGTTTCAAGATATATCTGACCGTCCGTAATTGAAATCACATTGGTGGGGATATAAGCGGAAACATCACCTTCTTGCGTTTCAATAACAGGCAGTGCTGTCAGGGAACCGCCACCAAGATCGTCGCTCAGTTTGCTGGCTCGCTCCAATAGGCGACTGTGAAGATAGAATACATCACCAGGGTATGCCTCGCGGCCGGGAGGGCGTCGCAACAGCAGAGACATCTGCCGGTAGGCCTGGGCATGCTTTGAAAGATCATCATAGATTACTAGGGAGTGTCTGCCATCATCGCGAAAAAATTCACCCATGGTGCATCCAGAGTAGGGAGCAATGAATTGCATCGGTGCCGGATCAGAGGCGTTGGCAGCTACTATAATGGTGTAATCCATAGCGCCGCTTTCTTCCAGCTGTGCCACCACTTGAGCAACCGTGGACGCCTTCTGGCCAATAGCCACATAGATGCAATAAACCGGGTTGTCACCGTCATGAGTACTTTTCTGGTTAATAATAGTATCAATGGCAATAGCTGTTTTCCCGGTCTGGCGGTCACCGATAATCAACTCACGCTGACCACGGCCGATGGGAATCATACTGTCGACAGACTTCAAACCGGTCTGCAAGGGTTCCTTCACCGGCTGACGCTGCAGTACACCCAGAGCCTTCCGCTCGATGGGTTGGGTTTCACTGGTTTCGATAGCATCCTTGCCATCAATGGGCTGACCAAGAGGATTAACCACCCGACCGAGCATTCCTTCCCCCACCGGAACTTCCACAACACGTTCAGTCCTTTTTGCAATATCACCTTCTTTCACTTTTTCGCTCTCACCAAAAAGGACTAACCCCACATTGTCTTCTTCTAGATTGAGTGCCATACCGAAAACATCATTGGGAAGCTCAACCAGTTCTGAGCTCATGACATTTTCCAGTCCGCTGACACGGGCAACACCGTCACCAACCTCCAACACTTCGCCTACTTCCGATACATCTATATCCAGATCGAATTTCTCAATCTCGGCTTTTAGCAAGTCTTTGATCTCGTCTGTATTAATATCCATGTTTATACTAATCCTGTTTCGTTTATATCAATTCGATCTTTAATCTCTCAAGTTGACCATGAAGAGAACCATCTAAAAAGAGATTATCCATGCGCAACTTAATCCCCCCGATTAGGGATTCATCTATTTCAGTTGACATTTCAACCTGTTTCGCCATGGATGATTCAAGCATCAGTGAAATATTGTTAATTTCATCTTCATCCAATTCTTCAGCTGTGTAGGCTTTCACCACCAGTAAATTCAGTTCGCGCTGCCGTCTCGTTTCTACCCAGCACTGAATGCCACTCATGAGGCGATATTCTCTTTTCTCAGAAAGGATACCAAAAAGTGTTGATACAAGCGGGTGAGAATTAATACCCAGCACTTTGCCAACTATAGCACCTTTCTGATCGCTTTCAATTCTCCGAGAATTGAAGAACGCACGAAACGAAGCATCCCGCTTTAACAACTGGTTAACAAGAGAAAGAGAGTGACACACCTCTTCAACTACTCCCATTTCCTTGGCAGCGTTGAACAGTGCTTCACCGTACTGCTTAGCTCTGCGGTTAAGCCTCATTAATCTTTCCTGCTTTGTCGAGGGATTCTTTAATAAGTGCCATATTCTCCTTTTTGGAAAGATTCTTGCGAATGAGCTTTTCAGCGACCTGAATGGAAAGTGTCGCCACTTCACCGCGAATGTCGCTAATAGCCTGTTCCTTCTCGACGGTAATCTGTTTTTCAGCCCGAGCTACGATTGTGTTGGCTTTCTCTTTTGCTTTCGTCTCAATCTCATCCCGGACCTTTTCAGCGGCCACTTTACCATCAGAAACTATGGACTGGGCTTCGGCACGTGCTTTGCCAATAATTTCTTCACCCTCGGCACTAAGACGCTCCAATTTCTGTTGTGCTTCATCAGCCTTTTCCAGAGAGGAACGAATCTTCTCTTCTCTCTCTGACAACGCCTTGAGAAGCGGCTTCCAGGCAAATTTTGCCAGAAGGGAAAAAAGCAGCAAAAAAGTGAGAATGGTCCAGACGTAAAGTCCAGGATCTAACTGAACGAGCGGATTATTCATTGTTCGTTTTCAGCTAATTAGCTGAAAAAGAGCATTGCGAATGTGAGGGCCTCACCGATGATGGCCACCCCTTCCAAAAGAAAAAGGGGAAGGTTTACGGCTGCAGTGATTTCGGACGCTGCTTCCGGTTGACGTGCGATGCTTTCCGCGGCGGCGGCGGCGAATTTGCCAATGCCGAGACTTGCACCAAAAACAATCAAGCCCATACCAAGCGGCAGAAAAGTTGTGGCTTCCATGTGTTGCTATCTCCTATTAATTAGTGATGAACGTTAATGGCCATCCCGATAAAGACAGCCGACAGTAGTGAAAAAACATAAGCTTGAACCAGCGTCACAATAATCTCTAATCCTGTTAAAGCTGAAGCTATTGGGACAGAGAAAGCGGCTATACCTAAACCGGCTGCTGTAGTATGAAATACTTCAGCGAAAATTGCAATAAATGAAAGAATTGCCAGAATGGCAATATGACCACCGGTCATGTTTGCCGCAAGCCGCATTGTAAGGGCGAACGGCTTAACAAACATACCGATGATCTCTATAGGAATCAGTATGATGTAAACAGGCAGGGCAAGTCCGTGTGGAACAAGATTCTTCCAGTGAGCAAAAAAACCGTGAGCCCGTGTACCAGCAATGATGATTGCAATGAATGTTATAGAGGCGAGAGCCGCCGTCACAACAAAATTGCCCGTTGCGGTAGACCCGCCGTGTAACAGATTATTCACAAAGGCGTGATCGTTGTTCGGTTCAACACCAAATACAAACCTCGCCACCGCACCGATAGTATCAAAAATGGGAATAAGACCAAGAGCATTGGCAACAAGAATGAAAAAGAAGTAACTCAAAATCAAAGGGGCCCACGTATCAACCCATTTGGGTCCCACATTCGGTTTTACAACCGAATCTTTGATAAAGGAGACCACCGCCTCCAAAACATTTGCCATACCGGTAGGTACGCCCTCTTTATTCTTGAGGTAAGCCCTTATGGGCAATATAACCCCCGTCGCTACAATAGCTGCCGTGATCCATAGCATGAGAACATGTTTTGTGATGGAAAAATCGATCCCAAAGATGGTGGGTAAATGAATAATGGGATGGTGAATATCTGAGTTGGAAATATGATGGATGATGTAATCACCCACCTGATCCATTACACTTCCCGAGGTATTTTCACTTCCCGCCACTGTTGTCATCCCGAGCTCGCGAACCTTTAAAAACTGACCTAATAAAAAACGCTTCAAGCACATGAAGCGTAATAAAATAGCCTATGAAGCTAATAAAAAAGGGGCGTTCATTGAAAGAAGAAAAAGCAACTATTCCCATCATATAAACTCCGTATATGACCAGTTTTCCAATGAATGATTTTATCATGAAAGAAGTCAGTTTACCGGGATCGCTGGTAAAGATGGCCTGAATCTTTGTGACTGTAAGTAGACCAATAACCAGAGGCACAATCATACCCAAGAATAGCTCAGAAATGTAATCTTTAATAATAATCCAGGAGATGAGGAACCAGGAACCAAAACAAAACACAATGAGAATAAAAGAGAAGCGATTTAAGCTCATCTATCACGCCAAATCACTTTCGCCATTTCGTACAGACCCACCACAATCCCACAGGCAACACCTATCATAAACCAGAGAGGAAAAGATTCACGCCACTTATCAATAAAATAACCGATACCTCCCAGAAGAATAATAGCTCCCGCCTGAACGTAAACTGCCCCGATATACGGACCTGCCTGACGCAATGATTCCGACATCCGCCGAAATGTACTGGTGGTGAAATTTTTGCTTTCCTGATTGGAACTCAATTACTGTATGGAGAAGGAGACTCTTCGGTCGGTAATTCAGGCTTCTCCTGAGCAACGGGTCCGTCAAGCTGACGTTTTTCACTTTCTGGAGGCGGTTGATTTGTACCAATATCACACCGCCCCTCAAAACTGGCCCCCTCCTCAATAACAAGCTGCTTATATACAATATCTCCGTGAACTTTGGAATCACCTCTCAAAACAACCTTCCCCGCCTGTACATTGCCATGAACAGTTCCGCCCACTGTCGCCTCTCCTGCTTCGATGTCACCTTCAATGGTACCGGTCCTTGTGACGCGAACTGTACCGGAAGTCTTTACATTGCCCATCACTTTTCCGGAAATGATGGCACCACCCTTCAAGACAATCTCACCAGTGATGACAGCGTCTTCGCCAATCATTGTTTCGACGTGCTTCTGATTATCTCTTTTCATCATCTTCCAGTGTCATATAGTCTGATCTATACTCCGCTATAAAAAACGCCGGGTCGACGACTTTCCCGTCTTTCCAGATCTCAAAATGCAAATGGGGTCCACTGGTAACTCCGGTCTCTCCCACCAGTGCAATCAGTTCACCCCGCTTTACGCGCTGTTTCTCTTTCACAAGATTCTGCACGTTGTGACCGTAAAGCGAAAAATAGCCGTTGCCGTGGGAGATAATGATCAGATTTCCATAAGGGTGATGCCAGCCAGAAAAAACGACGAGGCCATCAGCAGTTGAGTGAACGGCTGTCCGCACCGGTGCAGCCACATCCAGCCCGGTGTGTCCCTGATGGGTAGAGGACGCTCCTTCCGAGAATAACTGCGAAACAAAACCGTAGACAGGCACATGTGAAGGTACATTCTCCAGGTAAGAAACGGGAATTGTTTGAGGAAATTCTTCACCACCTGATGCAACAGGTTCTTTTGTGGCCGGAACGCCCATGGATTGCCTAACGTATATATCCATCTCCTGTATACGCTGAAGGTCGCGAATCATTTCAACCACTTCCTTTCTCTCGCTCCTCATTTTTTCATTATCAGCGTTCAAATCAGTAATTTGTTTGAGTTGACCGGCAGAGTATATGAGCGCAGTGATACCACCAACCACGGAAACAAATACAACCAGCACAAGAAATCGAAGACCGCTCCGACTAAGCCGAAACCGTCTGGTTTTTTCTTCCTTTTCCGAAACAAACAGAATTGTGTATTTATCACCAGCCATGCTTTAGTCTTCAATCTCTGAAAAAAGTTCCAGGAGTCGCTCGAGGTCATAGCTAGAAAAATAGCTGATTTCAATGGTGCCCCCTTTTCGCTTAGGGGTGATAGAGACTTTAGTGCCAAAAATTGAAATCAGATCATTTTCCAACTTTCTGATGTCTGCCGATTTGGTGAGCTTCAGTTTTTTCTGCCGCTTTTTGACGGGAGCCTTGCCGTTACTCATCTGCGTCACAAGTTCTTCCACAATGCGAACCGATTCCTGCCTTTCCACAATCCGTTTCCAAAGCAGTAACATTTGAGAGGTCTTTTTCAGCCCCAACAGGGCGCGGGCATGCCCGGCAGTGATTTCATTCTTCCGCAAGCTTTCAATCACTTCTACCGGCAACTTGAGCAGCCTCAGCGTATTTGAAATATTGGCACGGCTTTTCCCTACCGCCTTAGCAATTGCCGTATGAGACAGCTTATAGTTGCTGTTGAGCACGGCATAAGCTTCAGCCTCTTCCACGACATTGAGATTCTCCCGCTGGATGTTTTCAATAAGCGCCATCTCCATCATTTCAACATCGTCTTCGATCTCCAAAACATGAATCGGCACTTCCGTGAGGCCTGCCAGCTTCGCTGCCCGAAGACGCCTCTCTCCGGCTATCAGTTCATAACCTTTATTCCGGGTCCGCACGGTGATGGGCTGTATGATACCCTTTTCACGTATGGATTCAGCCAATTCCTTAAGGCTTTTTTCATCGAATTTCTGCCGGGGTTGATGCGGATTCGGAGAGACAAGTTTTAAGGGTACATGAAAGATAGGATTAGTCTGGGCCGACTCATCCGTCGTCTCACGAATAAGAGCGTTTATTCCTCTACCTAGCCTTTTTGTTGCCACGGTTAAGCATCTCCTGAACCAAAGTTAAGTAATCCTGAGCACCGGGTGAATTGGCTTCGTACAGTAAGATCGGTTTGCCGAAACTGGGTGCTTCACCAAGCCGTACATTTCGTCTGATAACGGTTTTAAACGTTTTCCCGTTGAAATATTGTCGAACCTCTTTTTCAACCTGTTTCGAAAGATTGAGCCGGCCGTCATACATTGTTATGAGAACGCCTTCAATATCGAGCTTGGTGTTCAGGTGGCGTTGTACGAGACGGATGGTCTGAAGTAATTGGCTCAATCCCTCAAGGGCAAAATATTCACACTGAATTGGGATGAGAACAGAGTCGGAGGAGGAGAGTGCGTTCAAAGTCAATAATCCCAGCGAAGGTGGACAGTCCAGCAGGACATAATCGTATTTCTTCACTTGTCTCTTAATACAGTCCCGGAGCCGATACTCTCTCGCCAACATCCCTACGAGTTCTATCTCGGCACCCACAAGATCATGGGTGCTAGGCACTAGATCGAGGTATTCTAAAGCTGTTTTCCTGATCCCCTTGGACATGGGCTTCTCCCTGATAAGAACGTCATAAATTGTCGTTCCATTGGGGGCGAACATTTCAGAAAGACCTGTGGTTGCGTTGGATTGAGGGTCCAGGTCAACGAGAAGCGTTTTGAATTCAGAAACAGCCAAGCTCGCCGCCACATTAATGGCTGTGGTCGTCTTGCCGACACCACCTTTCTGATTGGCAAATGCAATTATCTTTCCCATGCGATTCCGACGAAGTGAGGAAGATTAATTTAACCCGAGACTCATCCAGAAACAAGGTGTCTTACGACGACTTTCTCGTCGAGAAAGTTCCTAATTTATTCTTGCGGAGGCGAGACATCCCGCCTATATTGCACGCAAGATTTCCACCTTTATTTGACCGTGCGAAAACCCGTTATCCTTATTACCGGTGCCAATGGCGAAATCGGCCAGGGGCTGATCAAAGCTATTGCTGAACGTGACGATTCAAATATAGTGGCACTGGACCTGGATTCGCTTGACAGCAAGGTGAAACCAATGGTTCGGGATGCTGTGACAGCAAATATACTAGATACCAATATCCTTGAACGAATCAACGCCAAATATGAGATATCAACCATCTACCATTTAGCTGCGATCCTCAGCACTCGGGCCGAATTTTCTCCCCACATCGCTCACGACGTCAATGTGGGCGGTACGCTCAATCTTTTGAAAATCGCTGTGGAGCAAGCATCCAGTCAGGGAAAAGCAGTGAAGTTTTTCTTCCCCAGTTCCATCGCTGTGTACGGCATGGGCGGCCGTGAAGAAAAAGAGAACTCAGGTGCAGTAACAGAAGATCAGTACTGCCGGCCTGAAACCATGTATGGCTGCAACAAGCTCTACTGCGAGCATCTCGGAAGATATTATTCCAAATATTATCAGCGCCTTTCAGCTGTTTCCTCCGGTGGCATGATCGATTTCAGGGCTATCCGATTCCCCGGCCTCATCAGTGCGGATACGGTACCGTCTGGCGGCACCAGCGACTACGGACCGGAGATGATCCATGCGGTAGCGCAGGGAGAACCTTACGCCTGTTTTGTCCGGCCGGACACCACCATGCCGTTCATGACAATGCCCGATGCCATTTCGGCCATGGAAAGCTTCATGAAAACTGACGCCAAATCACTTACCAGAACGGTTTACCACATATCATCTTTTTCGGTCTCCGCCCAGGATTTTGCTGACAAGATTTCGAACCTTTACAATAAAAGTGAAATCTTATTTAAGGTGAGCGATAAGCGCCAGGCCATTGTTGATAGCTGGCCTGCGGAACTGAACGACATAGCAGCACGAAAAGACTGGGGTTGGGAACCGAGATTCGACTTTGATTCCGCCTTTGATAATTATCTGGTCCCGGAGATCAACAAAAGATATGGGGAATAAGTTGGAGAAATGGAGAATCCACAGAATATTCTCGCTTGGCCAATAGAGGATAAAGATGGATACGATTAAGCTGAGACTAACAGATGAATTAAAGAAAATCCGTGATGGAGGCCTGTTCAAATCGGAAAGAGTGATTCAATCCCAGCAGAGTGCCGAGATCACGGTCAACGACGAATCGGTCATCAATTTCTGTGCGAACAACTATCTCGGCCTGGCAAACCACCCGGACCTCATCAAAGCAGCTCAGGAGGGTATAAAGAGATGGGGTTTCGGACTCAGTTCTGTCAGGTTCATCTGCGGAACTCAGACTATTCATAAAGAACTTGAAAAAAAGATTTCACAGTTCCTCCAGATGGATGACACGATCTTATACACCTCCTGCTTTGATGCTAACGGCGGCTTGTTCGAAACCATTTTAAGCCCTGAGGACGCTGTCATCTCAGATCAATTGAATCACGCTTCTATTATTGACGGTGTCCGACTTTGCAAGGCAGAACGTTTCCGCTATGCCAATAGCGACATGGATGAACTGGAATCGACCCTGAAAAAAACACAAAACCACCGGACACGCATTATAACCACAGATGGCGTCTTCTCCATGGACGGGTTTGTTGCAAAACTTGACAAGATCTGTGACCTGGCTGAGAAGTATAATGCTCTAGTTCATGTAGATGACTCCCACGCCACGGGATTTTTCGGCCCTACCGGCCGCGGTTCCATTGAACACAGAAATGTCATGGGCCGGGTAGATATCGTCACATCCACCATGGGCAAAGCGCTGGGCGGTGCTAGTGGCGGATTTACTTCCGGAAGACAGGAAATTGTGGATTTTCTTCGTCAACGGTCACGGCCCTATCTGTTCAGCAATACGGTTGCGCCTGCCATCATTTGTGCCACTATCACTTGCCTTAACATGCTCTCGAAGACAACTGAGTTAAGAGATCAGCTTGAAAGTAACACACTTGAATTCAGGAAGCGTATGACCGAAGCGGGATTTGACATCAAGCACGGAGTTCACCCCATTGTCCCTATCATGTTGGGTGATGCAAAACTGGCCCAGGGTATGGCGGCTGATCTGCTTGAGAAAGGTATTTATGTCATTGGATTTTCCTTCCCTGTAGTGCCCAAAGGGGAAGCAAGGATTCGAGTACAGATCAGTGCTGCGCACACAAAGCAACATTTAGACCAGGCTATTAATTCTTTCATCGCTGTAGCAAAACAGCACAAGGTTCTTTAATATCACGTCCTGACGAAACGGTGATTTCGAAACTCAGTTTATTGGAGGAAAGGTTATGACTACATCCAGACGAAGTTTTCTGAAACGGTTTGGTGCAGTGGCAGGGGGAACAGCCCTGATTCCCGTCGCAAAAGCAGGTACAATGAAAGGGACTTCAACAAAACCGGTCCCACTGAGCAAAGATTCATCCTGGGCCGAGGTCCAGAACCAATTCATGCTGGATCCGGAGATTATCTATATGAACATCGGTACTGAAGGGTCTCTCCCACAACCAGTCTTCGATGCTTACATTGCTTCGCTTAAACAGTTTACCGCCAGCCCAACTGACGCTACTTTTCTGAATGAAGATCTCAACTACTTTCAGGAGATTAACAGAGAGAAGGTAGCAAGATTTATGGGCGCGGAAAAAGAAGAGATCGTTATTACTGGTAACACCGCCATGGGAATAAACGTGGTCCTTTTCGGCCTCGATTATAAGAATGGTGATGAGATCATTTCAACGCATCACGACCATGTGGCTGAACTGTCACCATCTAAAATCCTTGCCAAACGGCGGGATATCAAGTTTACACAAATAGCAATTCCTTCCCCACCGAGTGATAAAAAAGAGATTGTCTCCGCTTTTCGTAAAGCGATCAACCAGTCACGGAACAAGCCAAAGGTACTGCTCATCTGTCATATCAATTTCACCACAGGCCTTCGCATGCCTGTGAAAGAGTTGTGCCAGCTGGCCAAAGAGCAAAACATGATCTCCGTGGTTGACGGCGCTCACGGACTTGGCATGCTGGATCTTGACATGAAACAACTGGGATGCGACTACTATTCAACGGCTGGCCACAAATGGCTAAACTGTTTGCCTGGAACGGGTGTTTTATACATGAAAGGCGGCAGTAATAACCCCAGAGGGATGTGGCCTGTACTGACTGAGGTCTATGATATCCGAGATGAGAATGACGAACTTCTCGATATTGCCACACAACTCCAGGTGCGAGGACAGAATGATACACCCGCCTTTGTGGCCATGGTCGCCGCAATGGACCTTCAATCTGATTTAGGAAAGAAACGGATTGAAGAACGGGTGCTTGATTTAAATGATTATCTCAAGAAGCGTATCGTGGAAATCTGGGGTGAGAAAAGTCTTTTTGCTCCTCCCCCAGGTATAAAGAATCGAGACCTCTCCAGTGGTATGGCCTCATTCAACCCAAATACTAAGAGAAAGTATGAAAAAGAATATGTGGAGAAAATCTGGGAAAAGGTTTACGGAGAACATAAAATCTGGAT
>DCXX01000152.1 GCA_002329125.1 Fidelibacterota bacterium UBA2125
AATTCCAAATTCCTCATAAGATGCTTCTCATAAAATCCTTAAACATATTCCAGTAACCATTGGACATGACATATTTGCACTATAGTCATTTGCCATCTCTTTTCTTAAATCTTTGACTTGTTTAAAATTCCCTATTGGTATTTGATTAACATACCTATCAACAATTTTGGGAGTTGGTATTAACATTATAATGCCTGCAGGCATATCAGCCCATGATTTTGGATTAATTTTTACCTGATGTTTTTTATCAGAATCTCTCTTTTCAACCCATGTTTTGTTCATTTGAGCCAGCGGCGTTTCATTTTTTTTATTCTTCCGATTTTTCCTTATTGGTACGCCATATCTCCTGAAAAAGGCGCAGCCAGTTTCCTCCGATAACCTTTTCAATGAGGGCATCCGGGTGACCGCGGGAAGATAAACCATCCGCTATCAGTTCCATCCGGAGATGTGAATTCAACTCTTTAACGGTAAAAAGAATGTCGGGATCTTCGTTTGGTGCGGCAATTCCCTGCTTTATCCGTTTGGCAACGAACTCGCGGTGCCTTGACCAGTATTCATCTGAACCGTCAATCGGTGTCGTAGAGAGGTCGCTTCCAATGCCTACATGATCTTCACCGCACACATTCACCGCATGCTCAATATGATCCAAAACATCCCTGCGGGTCGGTGCCCGTCCGGGCGTGAGAAAAGGCATCAGGTATATCCCGATGACGCCACCTTTTTTCGAAAGAGCTTTAAGCTCAGCATCGTCTTTTGATCGGGGATGCCGCGCTACGGCATTGCAGCCGCTGTGGGTAAAGGAAACCGGAACAGGAGATACTTCAATGGCCTCGGCCGTGGTCTTCTGCCCACAGTGACTCAAGTCCACCAGCATTCCAAGTTCATTCATCCGTTCCACCACGGCATGTCCGTATTGTGTTAACCCTCTGTTGGCCGGCTCCAGACATCCATCACCCACAAGGTTCCGAACATTGTATGTAAGTTGAGTGACTTTCACCCCAAGATTCAGGAATGTTTCAATGTGACCAAGGTCATCTTCGAACTGTGTGGTGTTCTGAAAACCGAGCACGATTCCGAGCTTACCGTCCTTTTTTGCCTTGAAAAGGTGTTCTACTGTTTTTACCTGCATTAAGGAATCTGAATAAAGCTCTATTCGGTTAAGCCACATGGCTACGTTCTGAACCGCGTCTTCAAAGTCACTTCCATGGACCGTTTGGTTAACCGCGGTAATTCCCGATCTAACTGCGTTCTGCAGCATTTCGTTATCGAGCGGAGGGTTGAGCGGGTAATTAAAGTATCCGGGACTTGCAAGAAAATCGACAACAATCGCTTTGTCGTAGTTAAACCTCATACTATCAGGTCTGCGAAGATCTCGTTTCCCTATTGGACTGTGGGGTAAAGCGTTGAGTATCGGGCGTAACCACCCATAACCAAGTGCGGTCAATCCGGCACCAGCCAAAAAGGTTCGACGCCCAATCTTTTTACCGGGTTTACTCATTTCCTTTTTTTTAATAATTTGACCAAACTTATAAAATGTTGTTCACCAATCTGGGTGCGTGTTCTTTCCCGACTGTTCCTTCGTCACCTTCCTCGTTGAAATAGGGAAAGCGGTTGAAAAGCAAAATGGGAGACACTACCTCTCTGAAACCAAACTAAGGCGAGATAACGGGAAAGTCAATCGGAAGCTGGCGACCTTGCGTTTATCTTAACAAAAAACTACATTGGTATTATGAAAAAACCAATTATCCCTACTCAACTGTTTTTCTCTCTTATATTTCTTCTAGGATCTTCAACACCTGCACAGCAGGAAATCGGACGGCTCACTGTCGATCGTTATCTCAGCTGGGAAGATGTAGAAAATGCCCAACTTTCACCTGACGGTCAGCAGATCATCTACACCCGAAGGTGGGTAGATGCTGTAAATGACAATTGGGAATCCTCCCTCTGGATAATGAATGTTGACGGAAAAAAGAACCGGTTTCTCGTTGACGGATCGTCTCCCAAGTGGTCACCCGATGGTACGCGCATTGCCTTCCTAGCCCCAGGTAAATCAGGTGGAACCCAACTCTTCGTCCGCTGGATGGATGCAGAGGGCGCAGTGAGCCAGATTAGCCGTGTTACTGATTCACCCTCGAACATCGCATGGTCGCCTAGCGGAACTTCCATTGCCTTCCAGATGGTCGTACCTCCAGATGATGGTGGGCTGTGGAATATCAATATGCCACCCAAGCCTAACGAAGCGGATTGGACCGGAAACCCAACCATAATCGAGCGGCTCAACTACCGTCGCGATCGGGTAGGTTATCATCCTAAGGGATACCGTCACATATTCGTAATTCCCGCTGACGGTGGTACACCGCACCGCTTAACCCATGGTGATTGGCATCATGATTCTTATAAATGGATGCCGGATGGAAAAGCCATAGTCTTTGAGTCTCTTCGCGTTGAAGATGCGGAATACCAGTGGCGGGAATCGGAAATTTATTCTGTAGATGTTAATTCTGGAGAAATCCGTCAACTCTCAAAGAGAAAAGGGCCGGACCGTGGTCCAGTACCGTCCCCAGATGGTCGTTACATCGCCTACACCGGTCACGACTGGAGTGACGACACCTACATCGAAGAGGGGCTCTATTTCATGAAATCCGACGGCTCCAAGCCTGAACGGATCGCGGGGGAAATGGGTCGTCGGCCTGGCAATATAACCTGGTCGGAAGATGGAAGCGGTGTCTACTACAATGCGGCTATGGAGGGAACTTCGAATCTCTACTTTGCGCCACTATCCGGTAAACCTCGACCGGTAACCAAGGGGAAGCATATGCTCCGTGTCACAGACATTGGTAAGCGTGGCCTGGCTGTGGGAACACTCAGCAGCTACCACGTACCGAAGAACTTGGTCTCTTTCACGATCCGGAAGCCGACGCAAATTCAAACACTCTACGTTTCGAACAAAACACATCTGTCGGAAGTCAAACTGGGTGAGGTGGAAGAAATCTGGTACAAGTCGGTGGACAATTTTCGTATTCAGGGATGGATTGTGAAACCACCCGACTTTAACCCCTCGAAAAAGTATCCCCTGATTTTGAGAATTCACGGCGGACCTCACGCCATGTATAATGGGGGGTTCGATTTCAAAAATCAAGATCATGCCGCAAATGGCTATGTGGTTCTCTACACAAATCCCCGTGGAAGTTCCGGTTACGGAAGCGCTTTTGGTAACGCCATCAAGAACGCATATCCAGACAAAGACTTTGATGACCTTATGGCAGGTGTGGATGAAGTCCTTTCGCGCGGATACATCGATGAGAAAAATCTCTTTGTCTATGGCGGGAGTGGGGGAGGAGTCCTGACAGCCTGGATAGTTGGTCATACGGACAGGTTTACCGCTGCTGTCTCTAAAGCACCTGTTATCAACTGGATAAGCTTCGTTGGAACGACGGATGGCTCGTCCTGGTACTACAACTTCGCGAAATTGCCCTGGGAAGATCCCAGCGAGCACCTGCGGCGTTCACCTCTCATGTATGTGGGCAACGTCACTACTCCTACCATGCTCATGACAGGGGAGAAGGATCTCCGAACCCCAATGGAACAAACGGAACAGTATTACAAAGCCTTGAAACTTCGGAAAGTGCCTACAGCCATGATCCGGCTCACCGATGGTTGGCACAGCAGAAGCAGACCACCGACCAATTTCATCCGTGTGCAGCTTTATCTGAGAAACTGGTTCGAACGCTTCTCAGTTGAATGACCTTTGATTATTAGGCCGCTGGTCTATTATTCGGAATAGTCAGTATCGGTACTATCTGGTAATTCCTACCAGATCGAACATGAAGGCATATTCCAGCGCTACTTCCCGGTAACGG
>DCXX01000140.1:0-11977 GCA_002329125.1 Fidelibacterota bacterium UBA2125
GGGGAGTTCCTCGCAACTTAACAAGAAAGCCAACAGCGATAGAAAACAGAATCTATTCAATGGTAAATGTCAGTCTCAACTGAGAGTGACGATTATAGGGGTTATGTGAAAAACGTATGGAAATATCCTTCAGGATTTCTTCAGTGGAAGGGGACATTATATTGGCCTGTAAAATATTGAGCGCCCAGAGCGAAAAGATGATCTGTGTCAGTTGTTTTCTTTGGTCAATAAATGTTTTTGTGTTGTCGTATACTCTCAGCATATCGTTTCGGTAAGCGAAGATTGTATCCACATCAGTAGATGCCTGGTAAAGATCCTCAAATACATAAAATTCATCATATGAGTCCTTGTAGCTCAAGTATTGGTTTAAGGTCGCGGCACCCAGTGAAAGTTGTGTAGCCATCCAAAGTCCACCCCACAG
This sequence comes from Fidelibacterota bacterium UBA2125, assembly GCA_002329125.1. GTDB lineage: Bacteria > Fidelibacterota > Marinisomatia > Marinisomatales > S15-B10 > UBA2125. Next base: position 422 of record DCXX01000140.1, read on the forward strand.
TTTTCGTTTTAGGTAGATCTGGCCCAACCCCGGTACGGCAGTAGAGAGAAGGGTTGCTGTAAGTCTCGTCTTTTTCTCCGTGATACCTTGGAGAGCCAGAGATCTTTCGTCAATATACTGGTGTTGGAGCTGCAACTCTTGAGGCATTTGTTTGGAGAGCAGTTCGTAGGCCATCACTTCCACTTCAGGTATAAGGCTTTCCTCTTCTCCGGCAAAGTTGAAGGTATGTTCTTTCTCCAGGAGGGTGTCCTCCATGGCCACCAGTTTTCCGTTTAACTTGTACAGTTCACCGTCTTTCCAGATGGATGAGACAATGACCTTCTCAACACCAAGCAGTTCACCCACTTCCCGGGCGCACCACTCTTCAGCACACCATCGATTGTTTACTTTATCTCCCGATAGAACGTCCCGTACCTTATCAATGGATATAATGCTTTCGCCGATCTTACTGCTAACCACCTCTCTGAAATGCTCTGAAAGGTTGAGGGCGTCTGTTTCCGGGATCTCCACTGGGGCAATATCAAGGATTGCCAGCTGCTGACCGTGACCTATGGCCAGGGTGATGGTCAGCAGTAAAAAACTTCGGAGGAGTCGAACAGTTTTCATGACAGTGGGGCAATTTACACCATGTGCGGAAAAAGTCCTCGCCACCGCTTATGACGTTCCAAAGGAGGTCAGTTTCTGCTTATTTTTCAAGCAGGATCAGCTGAAATGACCGCAAATAAGAACAACCACCGAAACGGTAAAGCAATTATTCTCTTAATCGTCTTCGGGACGATACTTTTTGCGTTTCCGGCTGCTGATTCAGCTTCTGTTCTCCAGTCTGGGGAACTTCTTCTTGGAGATGAAGTGAAGGCCTCCGGGCAGAAACTGATGACACAATCAGCCGGTTTTACCCGTATTCACGATGATTCTGCTTATGAACTGAGGACAGTTGTGATCGGTGTCCACGGCACCAAATCCCAGGGTTATGAATGGGTGGAATCAGTCAAAAAGCTGGCTCGAGAGTACAGGCATACATACTTCTACCGCTATGACTGGGACGTCTGTCCGGACAGTTCGGCAAAACGTCTCTCAGAAGACATGATAGAACTGATGGGGCAGGTTCCCGGCGCCAACAGGATCGTCCTGTTCGGGCACAGCTTCGGTGGCCTGGTGGTTTCTTATCTTTCTGGACAGGTCCATATTAACATTCCTGTGCAAATACACACCGTCGCTTCTCCGCTCAAAGGGTATGCCAGCCTTAACAAGCGGTGTGAGCTAAATAAGCGACGTGATGGGTCCCTCAAATATCCCCCGTGGGATGATAATATTTTACATTTCCAGTGGCGGACGCACCATAAGTTGGATAATGCGTTTAATCGCATGAAACAGGACCCTCAAGATGTGGATCTGTACGATAGTGAGGTGACACTGTTACCTGAAACTATGAACGGCAGACGTCTGGGTCATAACTGGTCCATCACCTGGGTGATTGATGAATATCTCCGTATTCCACACAAACCTTAAAACCGATTTGATTTGATACTCTTTACCACGGTGATTAAACTATCTCTCCGTGGTAAGGCTCGTAGGTTTCATATTACTTTTTATTGTAGGTACGCTCTCCGGGCAGACAGGTGACGTCCGCTATTACCGATCCGAACGGAGTTTTCTGAGTGGTGTAGAAATTTTTGAGAGTGACCTTGGTTTCAGGTCGTACATTCAGGTCCGTTACGACACCACCGGGAAACTCGTCCGCAAAGCATTTTACAAGCGCCGGAACCGCCTTGATCGGTTCGAGACATTCCAGTACGACACCACCACTGGTCGACTCCGACTGAAATCTCTTTTCTCAGCTGATAGCACTCTCCAGAAGTATACACGGTTTGGTGCTGATGAGATCATGTCCGACAAATTCATCCGCTATACTTACGGTGTGAGCACTATTCAAGATTATGATGACCGCTTTACTTCCATTGAATACAGATCCAACGGAAAGCCACTGGTTTACCGTTTCTACGATGTGGACGGATTCATGTATGGCGTCATGGAATTGAAATACGATAATGATGATCACGTGCGCCAGGAAGACTGGGTCGTTATGCCGTCTCAGAAGGTGGTGCGGCGGTATGTGAAAAACTTTGATTCCCGCTCCGGTGAGACAGATGTGTGGGAGTACGATTCTACCCTGACAGTGGTGAACAAAATGACCATTGACTCAGACGGTTTTGCACCCATTATTACTCTTTTCTCTCCAGAAGAGGGTCTTCCTTTCAACGAACCGAGGCTATCGTATCACCTTAAGGAAGATATTGCGAAAGGGACCGTTAGCTGGGAGTGGGCTGGTGGCAAAGCCGATACACTATCACCTCATATGGTTGATTTGATTCCATCTGAGCGAACTCGCGGAGATCATCAAAACAAACTTTTGCGATATGCGCCACAACTTCAGGACAGTGCATCCTATAATATTAAATTTTCCGGAGAAGGGGAGAGCGGTTATCCTGCCCGGGAAATTTTTCTGACGCAAGTTCCTTACGATACCACACCGCCTGTTTACACTGCCGACGCGCCTCAATACTCAAGAAGGCCTGTTATTTCGTTTTCACTTGATGAGGCGTTGTCAACAGCCGAAGTGGTTTGGGTTTGGGAGAGGGGTGTAAGAGATGAAAATGCGCCCCATATAATTGGGCTCTCCAGGGGTATGCTGGAAGCCGGGGAGCAAGACTCAGTCATCCTTGGAGATGATATCCAACTGGCCGAAGGGACCGTATACAAGGTTTTATTCCAGGGTAAAGACATAGCTGGCAATTCTGGACCTTTTCTTACTATTGAGGACGTGGTCTATGATACTACTCGTCCGGAAATCGATTGGCGATCGCCTGACAGCGGCGATTTTGCAAGCAGTTCGGTTGTCGGTTTCGTCTCTAGCGAGGACCTTATGGAAGCTGAAATCCGTTGGGAGCACGTTGGTGGTATTCCTGATGATGGAGCACCTTATACTGTAGAGCTTGAAGATACCGAGCTTGATGGTGGGGAGCATCTATATGAATCTCTTGCCAATAGCCCACAACTGGTGGACGGTGCCATATATAATATTACCATGGATGGAAAAGATCTGGCCGGGAATGTTGCGGTTTCCTTAGAGATACCTAATGTTGTCTATGATACCTCGCCACCTATGTTGGCTGCCATCGCACCTGAGCCTGGGATCTCCATTCGTGATGGGGCAGTGATTTATAACCTTAGTGAAGATTTTGCGTCAGCTGAAGTGGACTGGGTTCTTGAGGGCGCTGAAGCTTCCGATTCAAAAAATATCCGCATTAAGATTCCGAGCGAAGGGCTGGCTTCTGGTGATCATCGACTGGATGATTCAACTTTTGTCGAAAGATTGACCGATGGCGGCCTTTTTACAATTCAGCTGACAGGCCGGGACAGGGCTGGGAATGAGGCTGTTCCAAGCTCAATTTCTAATGTGAAATTTGACATTACCGCACCGGAGTTTGCTAATATAACACCTTCGGACTGCACCTTTGTCATGTCACCTCATGTCAATTACACTCTCACAGAAGACTTGTCTGAAGGGACTGTCATCTGGACACAAGTGGCGGGAGAGATCGATCTTTCCTCTCCGCAGATGATGACCTTGCCTACTAATGAATTGACAATCGGGGTTCACGACAGCGTGATGGCTCCTGTAGCACCTTCCTTGCAGGACGGAAGCATTTATGTGGTCTCTTTCATGGGTGTTGACCCTGCTGGTAATCGATCCCTTGGTGCTTCAGCTACAGATGTGATGTACGACATTACGCCGCCTGAAATTATTTTCACTTTTCCGGATAACGGCAGTCATATACCGACTACTGCTATTACATACACCTCAAGTGAACGACTGAGTCGAGGTCAGGTAACGTGGGAATGGGTGGATGGTAAACTGGATGTTAAAGCGCCCCATATCACATCTTTAGAGGCAGCTGAACTTTCGAAAGGGGCACACGAAAGTTTTGTTCTTGCCAAAAAGCCGACATTGGTTTCCGGAGGTGTTTATGAAGTGACCATAGAAGGGACAGATTTGAGTGGCAAAATTTCCGAACCGAAAATAGCCACCAGGGTAACATTCGATAATACTCCTCCAGAAGTTTTCTTTACCTCTCCTTCCTCTGATGCATACAGGAATCGCCCCGCTATTGGTTATGAACTGAGTGAAGCTCTATCCTCCGCTTCGGTTATCTGGCAAAGAAAGGACGGGGAAGAGGATGTGAGTTCACCTCACGTTGTAGCACTGGAATCTCTGGAACTGTCTGGTGGTCCACACGCTGACAGTTTATTGACCAATGATCCATTTTTGAAAGATGGTGCAATTTATGACGTTCAGATGGTGGGTATTGACAGTGCCGGTAATGTTTCAGATACTGTATCGGTTACCGGGATTATCTACGATACAACTCCGCCTGAACTTATTGTCAGTTATCCCATCGCTTCTACCCCTACACGAAACTATGATGTGGCGTACTCGGTTTCGGAAAATCTGAAATCTGGTGAAGTGATATGGGAATGGAGTGGTGGAGAGAGCGACAGTGTAGGGCGTCATGTCCAACCACTTTCCGGTAATGAATTAGTTGCTGGAGATCATGTAAGAGCCACCATTATCAATTCCTCCCCAGAGCTTGTTGAAGGGGCTGTCTACAGTGTTACCATCAATGCCATGGATCTGGCCAGCAACAGTTCGGCACCGATGCTTGTTGAAAATGTTATTTACGATGCCACGGCTCCGGTTTTTGCCCAAGTTTCACCTGACAGTGGTGACTACGTCAATTCTACCGCTATAACATATCATATCAGTGAAACAATTTTGTCTGGAGCAGTCATATGGGAATCCAACTCCCCGGAAATAGACACCTTACGGCACACTGTGGAATTTGAGGGAGATGAATTGAAAAGCGGTCTACATGAAACTATCATCATGGCCAATGCACCTGGCCAACTTGTGGATGGTGCCATTTATACATTGAAAATTGCCGGTTCAGACGCCGCATTGAACAATTCGGATACGGTGATTGTTGCTCAAATCACCTATGACGATCAACCACCGGTAGTTGAGTTGCCAAATCCTGTAGCCGACACTTTTGTCTCCTCAACCATGTTATCATACAAATTCAGTGAATCGATGTCTTCAGCTACCGCCCAATGGGAACATACAGGAGGGTCTAGAGATCGAGACAGTCTCCATGTGGTCGATTTTGTCCCTAATGAATTGACAGAGGGTGAGCATCCTGAGACGAAATTTTTCAATGAACAAAAATTGGTTGAAGGTGGAATATACAGGTTAACAGTTACTGGTACTGATCTTGCAGGTAATATATCCGAACCAATAGTTATTAATAACCTCACTTTTGACGCAACGGCGCCCATCTTCGCCGATGTGTTACCAGCAGTGGATTCATACGTTAATGCACCACTGGTTGGTTACTGGCTTAGTGAGAACCTGTCTGATGGTATACTCACATGGAATCAGATTGGAGGGACGGAAGACCCCAACTCACCCCATGTTTCGACATTGACAGGTCCGGAACTGAATTCCGGTACACATGCTCCAGGCCGCTTAACGGAAACACCTGAACTTGTTGATGGTGCCATCTATTCAGTGAGCATGGCCGGTCACGATCCTGCCGGGAACTTATCCGAAACAGTCCAAATTAATTCTGTTCACTATGACATTACCAATCCAGTTATCGTGATGGAAAATCCACTGACAGACAGTAATGTCAATACGCCGAATATTATTTATAACCTCAGTGAGGTGATGGCGGAGGGATCAATAACTTTTCAGCGAACGGCCGGAAGTGCAGATCCCGGTTCACCGCACACGGTTACAATACCTCAGGCGCAGCTCGATATGGGGAAGCATGCATCCCTCGATTCTACGGTATGGCCTGATCTTAGTGATGGTTCGGTCTACCGTGTTACCTATACAGGTATTGACAGGGCCGGAAATGAAGCTGAACCTGTAGTGTTGAATCAGATCGGTTATGATATAACACCGCCAGTTATTTCAACTCTTATGCCATCTGATAGCAGTGCTGTAAACCACACCCGTTTTTCATACAACCTCAGTGAGCAGATGGTTGAGGGAACGGTTACATGGACCTGGCTGGCCGGGCCGGAAGATTCCGGATCACCACACTCAATAAATCTGGCTGAAGATATAATGGGTGAAGGTTCATCCGGAGATGTTGAACTGGATGAGCCACCGCTTCTGGTTGACGGTGCTGAATACTCATTTGAATTGATTGGGAAGGATGCAGCGGGCAACCGATCGGAAACCGCCAAGGTCTCTAATATACATTACGATGTAACACCTCCCACGTTTGCAGTCGCTTATCCCAGCACGGACCAATACGTTCTCGATTCACGGGTAGCCTACGGCCTCTCTGAACCGTTGGCCGAAGGAAGTGTAACATGGGCTCAAACCAGTGGTTCGGCGGATAGCCGTTCACCACATGTGTTACAATTGACCGGAAAGGAACTTACCACGGAACAGTATGACACTCTTCTCAGCTCCATTCCACCATTAACGGATGGTGCCGTCTATTCAATCACTTTCGGTGGCACAGATGCAGCGGGAAATGAGGCGGAGAAAGTGACGGTCAATGAGATTAAGGTTGACTACACGGCACCTGTTCTGACTCTCACCTCACCACTGTCCGGGTCCGCAATAAAGAATTCGGCCATAGCATATACTTTAAGTGAAAATCTGAAGGACGCGTCCATGCTCTGGACATATGTAGAAGGTCCCAACGATCCTTCTTCACCACATACCGTCCCGCTGGATTCCGATGAATTGACATTAGGAGACCACCCGGAAGGTGAACTGATCTTTCCTCCTTTACTTGTGGATGGCGGACTTTACAATCTTGCATTTGTGGGTGTTGATTATGCCGGGAATGTGTCTGACACAGTGAAGGTTGAAGAGCTCCGGTATGATGTGACACCACCCGTTATTGTGCTCACTGATCCAATGCCGGACGCATTCCTTAATAATATTCTTCCTTCTTATTCATTGTCCGAACAGATGCTTGAAGCATCTTTTGTCTGGACACGTACTGGCGGCTTGGATGATGCCGCATCGCCTCACACATCTGAATTGACTGAAAATGAGCTGTCTCCTGGGGAGCATTTAGAAACAGCACTTATGAACCTCCCTGCCCTGGTTGATGGCGCTGTTTATACAGTAATATTTAACGGTAAGGACATGGCGAACAATGATGCTGAGGAAGTAGTTATTGAGAGGATCGCTTACGATGTAACTCTACCTGTCATAGCTGTGAGCGGTCCTGAATCGGATATTTATATAGATGAGCCGTTTATTTCTCTCAGTTTAAGTGAGGATCTGGCTTCAGGTCAGATCGTCTGGCGGGATTCAAGAAACTCTGCCAACAGCCAGACAATGACTATCTCGGGCGATCTTTCAACCATAGGAGAGCATCTCGAAGTAAATCTGTCTGATTCTATAACTCTAACTGACGGCACCATCTATTCACTTCTTGTGACAGGTATGGACAGAGCTGGCAATGAAGCAACCCCTGTTTCTATTAATAATATCGGTTTTGATACCTCACCACCAACATTAGCTATCACCTCGCCGGCCATGGGAAACTATATCAATTCAACTGGTCTCACATTTAACCTCAGTGAAAATCTTAAAGAAGGAGTCATTACCTGGTTGAGAACTGGAGGAGTAGCCGACAGTTCTCCGCCAAGAGAAATCAACCTTTCCACGGTTGCGCTCACAGCCGGTGATCACCCTGATTTCCTGTTTCCGGATATGGCATCTCTTGTTTCGGGCGCCATCTATTCTGTCACAATTTCAGGGGTCGATATGGCCGGCAACGAGGGAACGCCTGTTACTATACCGGATCTAAGTTATGATGACAGTCCGCCAACCTTTGCGGTTAATTATCCAGCATCCAATCAGTTTTTGAACAGCATGGAGGTGGCTTTCGTACTTTCTGAATCTTTTGGAAATGCGTCAGTTACATGGAGTAGGGTGGGCGGCAATAACGACTCATCTTCTCCCCATGAGATTGCTTTGACGGAAGCCGAAAGAGGGGAAGGGGACCATCCAAGAGGGGTCCTTGCACAGACACCAACACTTGTTGACGGTGCCCAGTATGACATTGCATTTACCGGAACAGACCTTGCCGGTAATGCTGCTGATAAAGTTTTGCTCTCTGGCGTTACTTATGATATTTCTCCACCTGCTATTGCTGTTAGTCTGCCATCCAGCATGTCGTCTATCAATTCCGATGTAATGACTTATAACCTATCAGAAGAGATGAATGAGGGGAAGGTAGTGTGGACCCAGGTTTCCGGAAATACAGATGGCAGTTCTCCACACGAAATTTCACTCAATTCCTCTGAATTGGTTGAGGGTGCACATGAGTCTGTAACACTTTCTACGCCACCGTCACTTGTGGACGGAGCAATCTACAACGTTGCTTTTTCAGGAAATGACCAGGCAGGAAATGAGAGCGAAGTAGTTTCTTTGGAGCAGATCCTGTTCGATGTGACCCCCCCGACCATAATAGCCTCATATCCCACACCAACATCCCTTGTAAACACAACGGTCCTTTCTTATAACCTGAGTGAAATATTATCTGAAGGTACAGTCACCTGGTCTCGTACAGGCGGTGAGGCTGATCCATCGTCCCCGCATGAAGTAACTCTCTCCGGTTTGGAGCTGATGCAGGGCGAACATCCAGATTTACTATTATCTACACCACCGAACCTGATGAGTGAGACGGTCTATTCAATCACTTTTTCGGGTAAAGATCCTGCCGGAAACAGTGCATCAGGCATGGTCATTGAGGCTGTTACTTTTGATAATTCAGCACCCGTATTAGCACTTCAGGTTCCTAACAACGCTGTGGCCATCAGTTCACCTGATCTGAACTTTTCTTCGAGTGAAAATCTTGCTTCAGGTACAATCATTTATGAAAGAACCTCAGGTGTTAATGATCCAGATTCTCCTCATGAAGTAGCATTAACGGGTGTTGAACTTTCAGCAGGTGATCGCAATGCGGTCACACTCACCAACAGCCCCACCCTTGTGAACGGTGCAAGTTACAGAATAACATTAACAGGGACAGACGCCGCCGGGAATGCAGGTGAGCCGATAAGCCTCTCCGGTATTCTTTATGATGCTGTCCAACCGGTTATTACGCTGTCTTCTCCCGGTGCCGAAAGCTTTATTAATAAGCTTGACATTGCCTACTCGCTATCTGAAACATTAACAAAAGCGACAGCCACATGGACTCAGACAGGTGGGAATCCGGACCCGCAGTCGCCGCGGATTGTTGAACTTACTGTTCCTGAAATGGGGCAAGGAGATCGTTCAGATATTCTTACAAATCAGGTCATTCTTACAGATGGTGCAATCTACACTCTTTCATTGGCTGGATCTGACGCGGCAGGGAATGAAGCGGCGATTGTGACTGCTGCCAATATAAACTATGATGTGACTCAACCTCAATTTTCAAACATTTCTCCCACTGAAGGTTACACCAACGGAAGGACAATGAGTTACACCCTAAATGAAACATTGCTTAAAGGTTCAGTTGTCTTTAGTAGTTCTGGGGGGGTGCCTGATCCCAATGCACCGCATAATGTGCCGTTGTCTGGAAATGAATTAACTGGTGGTGCGCACGATAATATTGATCTTACTGAAGCACCTGAACTTGTAAGTGGTGCCAGCTATATCATTAACTTATCAGGGGTCGATGCCGCCGGGAATCCATCTGAGGCAGTACAGATCGGTCCTTTGCTTTATGATAATACACCTCCTGCAATTACTGTCACGGGGCCGGTTTCGGGGAGTTCCATAAATAATTCATCCATCAGTTATGAGCTTTCTGAAGTATTGGCAAGTGGTACAGTAACATGGGCTCCGGCAGGCGGTAGTCCGCAGGTAAAGACTTTTTCCGGGAATGAAATTGAAGCGGGAGTTCATCTTGATCTTACAATGAGCGATTCACCCTCTTTGGCTGATGGCACAGTTTACTCTCTCACGTTCGAAGGAAATGACAATGCGGGAAATCAAATGGAAACAGTGGTTGTATCGGATGTGACTTTTGATATTACTCCGCCTAAGATCAATATCGATTTTAGTGGAAGTGCGCCAAGCAAAGGACTGTTCATATATAATTCTCCTGTTGGCCTAACCTATAGTGAAGATATGGGAGAAGTAGTTTTCCGCTGGGAGCGTGAGGGGGGTAGTGAAGATCCGGACTCACCACATACACTGTATGTAGCTGGGGCTGATCTGGGAAAGGGTGAGCATTCAGAAGTGCAGGTCCCCGGATCAGAAAACGTCCTTATCGGAACTTCGTACACCATGTTTGTGGATGGTAAAGACAAGGCGGGTAATCCAACCAAAACTCAAAAAGTAGAGAATATTGATATTATCAGGAATCTGGATGGTGAATGGGCTTATCAGGGAATTGCTGTCATTCTTTGGAAATTCACTGGCGGAAAGGATTTTAGTCAGGGAGTTTTATTCGGCAACACTCTTAGTGATGAAAAACCGGGAGAGTATGCTGTAGACTGGTCAAAAAGACCATTTCGACTGGCTATCAAGTATAGTGATGGTACACGGCGATACGGACTCTTTGAATTCATCGGACACAACAAACTGAGGGTTGTATCATCCTCTGAAAAGAGGCCTTCTTCCTGGTCTGACGGCGATTACTTTGAATTTGAGTTCAGAGACAACAATATTCCCTAATACTCCGTTTTCTCTTTCATTTCGACTAAATTCCCCACCGATTTTTTGAATAATCATTATTGTTAGGAGAAACAGATGGCTAAAGGGACAAGTTTTGCAGAAAAGGCGAAAAGAGGCAAAAAGAAAGAGAAAGAATTCACAGTAGTCAAATATGTGAAATCAGTCGTTTCAGAAAAATCCGGGCATTACAGGTTTCAAGAGTCCATGCTGAAAGTCCCTTCAGGTATGAGCCTGGATGTTTACCTGAAGGAGCTGGAGGCCGGACCTGTAGATGAAGTAGAGGAAGTTGCTGATACTCAGGAAGAGTCGGTAGCTGAAATCCAGGAACCGGATGCAAATGAAGTTCAATCGGAAGAAGGGGGAGAGCCATCGGGTGAACCCACGGAAGAAGAAGTAGAAGCTGAGGTATCCGAGCCTGAATCGACAGAAACTTCTGATGATAGCAACGTACCGGTAGAAGCGACTGAAAGTGAAGCTGCGGTTAGAGAAGCATCAGAACCGGTGGATGAACCGAAAGATGAAGAACCTGAGACTACTGAGGAAGAACCAGTTGAGGAATCTGATCAGGAAGATGTGCCTTCAGAAGAAACAGCTGATGCTGAAGAGGCCGATCCAGAAGAAGAAGTGTCAGATGTGTCTTCCGAAGAGGAAGAGAAGTCAGACTGATTTCTCTTTTTATTTATTGATTTCTTGATATTTGGAGAGGTGGCCGAGCGGCTGAAGGCGCACGCTTGGAAAGCGTGTGTGCGTTCACGCGTACCGCGGGTTCGAATCCCGCCCTCTCCGCTCTC
>DCXX01000140.1:12329-12629 GCA_002329125.1 Fidelibacterota bacterium UBA2125
TAGTTGACTCGCACCCCATACCGTTGTTATCTTGCCATTCGTGATACTGTCTTTGCCATATAAAGCCATAATTAAGACACCTTTTTACGACACTTCCGACACTTTTGAATCAACATTATGCTTTTCAACCGAATTTTTAACTTCGAATCGAAACCGACGGGGGGACGGTCGGGATGAAAGAAGCACCCACATTGGTGGGTAATAATTTGTGATTTTCAGTATGAAACGCCTCTGACTTTTTTTTGCTTTTTTTATTTTGTCCTCTAATGATTAATACTTAAACAAAATCCCTAAGTAACT
>DCXX01000044.1:0-7430 GCA_002329125.1 Fidelibacterota bacterium UBA2125
ACAACAAAGTCTGTTCTTTGCATGCCCATGACCACCAGAAAAGGCGAACTGATCGGTGTTATCCAGGTGCTGAATAAAACAGATGGGGGCACGTTTCAGGAAGGTGATGAAAAATTACTGGAAGCCCTCTGTATCCAGGCTGGGGTTGCAATAGTCAGAGCACGTCTTACGGAAGCATTCCTTGAAAAACAGCGCATTGAGGAGTCATTGAAACTTGCAGCCGACATACAAATGGGGATGCTACCCAGTACATTCCCCGCCTTCCCTGAGAGAAATGATTTCGATCTATTTGCAGGTATTATTCCAGCCAAAGAAGTTGGTGGAGATTTCTACGATTTTTTTCTGATTGATAAAAAACATCTCTGTTTTGTCATTGGTGATGTTTCAGGAAAAGGAATTCCTGCAGCATTGTTTATGGCTTTAACCAAAACGCAAATCAAAGCCAGCTCATCCCGGAGGAGAACACCAGGAGATGTTCTTTTCAGAGCAAACAATGATCTTTGTCACGAAAACGAATCAGGCATGTTCTGTACACTGTTTTATGGTATCATGAATACTGAAACAGGAGAAGTTACTTACGCCAATGCAGGGCACAATCCCCCCTACCTTATTACTAACAGTGGTGAACCAGTGCAGATTGAGAGCACAGGTGGGATAGCGCTTGGAGTTATGGAAGAAATGGAATTTGAGTCAGCCACCTTTACCATCTCAAAGGGTGACTCAATTTTTCTTTACACAGACGGTGTCAATGAAGCTATGAATGAAGCGGACGAAGAATATTCCTATGAACGGCTAGAGGATTATCTCAAAGAAAACTCAACCGGATCAATGACTGATATGGTTGACAGGAATTTGGAAAGTGTTAAAGAGTTTGCCGGTACAGCACCCCAATCCGATGACATTACAGTGCTTGCTTTACGATATTTAGGTAAATAACAAAACTATAACGTTCAGGATTAGAGGCGACGATCGGATTCGAACCGATGAATCGCGGTTTTGCAGACCGCTCCCTTAGACCGCTTGGGTACGTCGCCACGGGGACGAATTTACAGGGAAACTAACACCTATTCAATGCAATGCACGGGTTGACACTGTTAACTAATAATGCGTAATCTTCCGACAAATCAGAGGAGTAGAAATGGCCAAGATTTATCTGAAAATTGTAGATATTGATCAATTCCAGGACGCGCAGGTGACCGATGACAGCACGGGGACACACTCGGTAGAGGTGGATGATGAAGATTTTACAGATGTCCTGGACATATTCACCAAATACCTCCCTAAAATTCAGCTCCACCTTCCAGGCCTCACTGAAGGTCTTGGAGATTAGATTAACGCTATTATGTCGGAAAAAGCCCCGCTAAAAACCGGGGCTCATGAGCGAGAGACGGGATTCGAACCCGCGACAGCCACGTTGGCAACGTGGGGCTCTACCAGCTGAGCTACTCTCGCAATATATTAATCTGAAAATACGCCGGCAAATTTAGTTCCCTCCTGAAGTCGGATCAACCCGATTTCGGAAACATTTCAAACATCTTCTCTTCCCGGCGCACAATGAGGACGGACATGGCGAGCCAGACGATATCCCTCGCCAAGATGTCTAATCCAACTAATGATCCTTCCTGGCTGAAACAGCCGCACTCTATATCCAAGCCCCGAGCCACTGCCTGACCCAGCGCAATGATGAACATAACAAGCATCCCTGCTGAAAGAAGAGCTGCACCATCCACAAAAACGCCGAGAATTAAGCAGGCACCCACATAGAGCTCCACCCACGGCAAAAAGATGGAAAAGAGGTTCGTAATACCGTACGGCAGCATCTGGTAGTTCTGGATATTTCCTGAAAAACTCACCGGATCACGAATTTTCTCAAAACTGGCGTAGAGGAAAACAATACCGAGAAAAATTCTTAAACCGAGAATGACCCACCTGTTTTTCAGTAGTGACACCACCTATTCCACCGGGTAACCCGCTTCGATCCACTGGGGAAGTCCACCGTCAAACACGAACACACGGGCAAATCCCCAATCCTCTCCCATAAGTTCATTGGCAAGATTCATACTGAGATCGCACTCCCCTCCGCTACAGTAAGTCACAACAGGATCATCTTCCGTAGCCCACCGCAGTATCTCACCCGGATTGGCCGGTGCAAGCTTTGATCCGGCAATGTGTCCTTCTCTGAACTCCTTATCGTCTCGCGCATCAATAAATAGCACTCCTCGATCATAAAAAGATTTTGCGATTGCGAGATCGATCATGACAGGCTGAAAAAGAAGTGTTGTCTCAGCCAGAAGTGAATCTGCTGTCGACTGTCCTCCTTCTATAATCTGCTTTGTAGCAATGAGAGGTAGTCCGTCATCACGGACCATGTTGAACCCAAAAGAAAATACAAATGAAACAGCCAATATTATGGCTGATTGGCCCATTGCTGTATTGGTATTCACGAACCGGCGGATTTACCGGACTCTTCAGCCAACTGGTCACACGCCGCCAGGGTCTTGGTGATCATACCCAGCATCTGAGGCTCATCATCCAGAGACCTGTCCATGGGAGGAAAATCGAACCGGCTGGAGTTGATCACAGTGGCCAGCTCTTTTTGAGTCTCTTTCAACGCTTCCCTAATTTGAGAGATTCGGTCAAGCATTGGTGGCTGATCCGCGTAGATATCTTCCAGGGATTTTGACGGTTCATCCTTGTTCATTCTCACAAGCTGGCGCTGGATGAATTCTTCCTTCAGTTTCAGCTCAGTAACATCCGCCACCGTCAAATCAGGGTTCTCAACGGTAAGGGTGATCATTGCCATTGCTTTACCCTGTTTCCCGAGCCGGTACATCCTTGGTCCTACTTCAGGGTTTTTCATCTTGCCGATGGGATTATGCGTATCACCGCTAATGAACATATAATCAGCGCTGGTAAATTTTGGGCGATAAAACACCGCCTCTTCAAAAGTACCGTTGAAGAGGACTATTTGAAAATCACTTTTCTCTTCCATTTCGGCCAAAACATTATTGACACTTGTTTCCACATCCGCCAGACCAACAGTTTTCAGTTCAGCAGGAAGGGACATTGTAACGCCTGTGACACCATAGCTGAACGGCAACTTGTCCAAAATCACGTACGGCTCAAAAAGAAGATTCCCTGAATCGTCAGTAATGTTGGATGATATAAACGGGAAGTTGGCCATTTCCTTCATTTGAAGAACAAATTCAAGTCCCGCCGCAAAATCTTTGGAACCCATGTTGAGAGCATCGCAGCCGATAATGTTGAATCCCGAAATAACCGTCTCTGAACGCAGTTTGGACTGCTGAACGTTCAGTTCTGAGGGATATTGCTGATCAAAAAAGATATCACCGGCATCAATGATGACCGGATCGGAACCTTGTTCCCTAAGCTTGCTTACAAATGTTGCTTTACGGGGCAGACCGCCCGTGGGATTGCGCTTTCACCCACACGGGTCAAGCTGACTGTGAACGTTCCCTGAAACAATCAGTGTGGCTGTTCCTGTTTTTGCCGAAGATGTGCTACAGGCAAAAGCAATTAGCCCAATGGATACAAAAGTCATACTTGTTATAATTAGTTTTATCTTCATGAAGCAAATTTACCCTGCCAATAACAGCATGTCAACACCGTCTGGTTCATATAGTTTGGTGGAGAAGAATGATCGCTTTAAGTTCAATAAGATAATGGGGCCGTAGCTCAGATGGGAGAGCGCTTGAATGGCATTCAAGAGGTCGTCGGTTCGATCCCGATCGGCTCCACTAAATAAAAAAACCTTAAGTTTTGTTAAATATATTCAGTAATATTGGTGGATATAGACAAAGCAAATTTGGATTTGACCGCAATATTTCGTCAGTAAGTACCCTCTCTCCCTCCCGAACCTAATTTTTCTAATTACAGCACTTTCCCCGACAAAAAAAATAGATTTTAGCATTATACATGATTTCACATATCACTAATCAATAGGAGACTAAAATGAACCTGTATGTTGGAAACCTAAGCTATGACATGTCCGAAGAAAATCTTCGGAGTGAATTTGCCGAGTATGGTGAGGTACAAAGTGCCAAAATCATAACCGACAAATTTACCGGCCGTTCTCGCGGTTTCGGTTTCGTTGAAATGACTTCCGATGATGAAGGCAAAAAAGCCATGGAAGAATTGAACGGAAAAGATGTCGAAGGTCGGCAGCTGGTCGTCAATGAAGCACGCCCACGTCGCTAATCTTTAGTTAGATAGCTATAGTAAAAGAAAACCCCGCTTATGAGCGGGGTTTTCTTTTTATGGAGATTTGTGTTCTTTTCAAATGCTCTGATATAATTTCGGTCATGGACAGAGGTCGAATTCGTATTAAGGCCCTCCCATACGCCTGTACTTTTTTTCTCTCAATTCTGGCGGCTCAAGATATTACTGTTGAGGGAA
Source organism: Fidelibacterota bacterium UBA2125 (assembly GCA_002329125.1). Lineage (GTDB taxonomy): Bacteria > Fidelibacterota > Marinisomatia > Marinisomatales > S15-B10 > UBA2125. Next base: position 4,417 of record DCXX01000044.1, read on the forward strand.
CAGTAATCGACGATATTTCAGGAGTAGCCGTCAGTGGTGTGAATATATTTTTGGCCGATAGTGATCTTGGCACTGTGTCAGACACAAATGGCATTTTTTCACTAATAATTCCCGAATCTCTAAGCATGAGGGAAGTAGTCTTTTCATATATAGGTTACCGTCAACAAACTATTCCTGTTATGGCGATAAAGAGCAAAGCTGTAATACGACTTGAGCCCACAGTCATACCCATGCAGCAGGTAGGAGTAACAGGAACGGGGAGAAGTTTGGAGATCCAGAAAGACATTCCACAGCCCATTTCTGTCATTGAATCTAAAACTTTTGAACTCAGAGGTTTTACAGATGCGGGTGACCTTCTCCGTACTGATCATACCGTTCAACTGAATGAGAACATCAGCGGAAAGAAGACAGTCAACATACGTGGTGGCAATGCTGATGAGGTAGCCATTCTTTATAACGGCGTTAGGATGAACAGTGAATTCGATAACATCTTCGATATTGCACTGGTAGACCTTCAAAATGTTGATCACCTGGAAGTGATCCGGGGAAGCAACTCCGTTCTGTATGGTGCCGAAGCATTCTCTGGGATCATTAACATTGTTCCGAAACTGGTTCCGGAAAAGACACTTTCGTTCAACCAGCACTTCGGTACCTATCAGTCAGGTAGATGGTCTGCCCATCTGGGCAAGAAATTTGACAGATTCAGCTCCGCCTACAGTTTGAACCGCGGTGCTTATTTTCGTCAATTTGAAGGAAGGGGTAATGACGAGTCACTTGAGAACAATTCTGATCAGCACAATCTAACTTTCACATATCTATTGGATGGTAACAATCCCAACGAGCCCGGAAATCAGCTATCGTCCACACTTTTACTTTCGCACCGGTTGTATAAAGACCATCGTTTCAACGATAGTGTGGAAAACGAGAACATGGTAACAATCCTGCACTACTCAGGCGCCGTGGGCCCCCTTCCAGCGGTTTCAGCAAAAGTAAGTCAGCATCAGATCAGCGAAGACCAGAATCTGGCGGTCAACACCGGAAATCTGGACAGATCCCTGAAGAGTAATGCTAACCGGTTCTCATTCAGATCTACGAACACACTTAAACCACTTGAGGCCACCTCAGTTCTCCAACTGGAGCAGTCGGACTTGGACTACCGTGATCACCGTTCTTTTTCTCACATCCACCAAGTTGGGTTGGAAAGCGCACAGTTCTCCCGCACTAAAATAGGAGCAGCCGTTGTTGCAAAATTGCTTTTGTCTGATGTGGATGAGGGTACCCGATTTTCCGATGTCAGTGTCAGTGTTCGGCGCGATAAAATTATCGACAGTCAGAAAGAGGCCGTACTCAGGGGAGGATTCGACAATCCTGAGCTGAATGACCTGGGACTTTTTGATACAAGGTCATGGGATAATACCATCATGAAATTTTCCACGTCGTTGATCGGCGGCAGTGAGAAGTTCGCTGTCCGTTCTTACTTCAATTTTGGTACCAGTTACAAATATCCCACTCTGCTTCAGCAGATCAGCGGCACAATGTTAAACGGGATTCTTTTCGCTTCTTCCGCATTGAATCCCGAGAAGAATCAAAATTTTGAACTGGGCCTTCATTCCTCGAGACTGATCACCGGTTCGGAAACTCTGGATGCCTTCGATATGACGGTAAACCTTTTTCAAAACGATTATGAGAACAAGATGCGTATCAGCTATCCCATCGGCATTCCCGTAGCTTTCTACGACAATATTGACTTTGCCAAGATCAGCGGTTATGAAATAAAAAGCACCATTCACCTTTTCAACAGATCAACTTCCGCAGATTTGGCTCTGGCCAGTTACAATATCCCGGAAAAGGGTGCCTTCCCTTTTAAATCGGAAGTTAAGGTGACAGCTAATCTGAATGTTGACTATAAAGGGTGGTCACTCCAGGTCCACGGTTTTGGTGAAAGTGAACAGATCGGCTGGATGCGGCAAGATCTAGGTCACCTTTTTGAAGTAACACTTCCTTCCCAAAAAAATGTGGACATCCATTTGAGCAAGTCAATTCATCTGAGAAACCTGGAGGGATTCGCCAACTTAAGCGGGTACAATCTCCGTAATAAAAGTACCGTATTAGAAGGACTCATCCTTCGCGACAGGCGCATCTATTTCTCATTTGGATTCAAACTATGATATGAAAATCAATTTGACTCCACTTGTGATCACGGTGCTCACTTTGTGTACATGCACCAAGAATCCGTTTAATAATAACGGCTCCGTTTCCGACCATTACAGTATAAAAGGAATTGTAGAACTGGAGGATGGTGAAAATCCGGAAAGTCTTTACGTCTGGCTGGAGATAATAAACATCGGCACCTGGACTGACACCACTGGTCAATTCATCCTATCACTCCCCCATACAGGAAGTTCAGAAGGGGGACAGAATGGTCAATTCTCCCTTTACGCATACGCTGCGAACTATCAGCACGAAAGAACTATTGTCAAGGTCATCGATGGGCAGTTTGTCCCCGGAGAAGGGGGGCTAGATAATAAGGGCGAACTGAGAGCACCTCTAACCCTGGGAAAACGTCTCAATATCTCCACAACCGTCATGCCATCTATTCTGGAGCCGCTTATCAATCAGACTGCTGAAGTTACTGTTACACTGAATCCTTTGGATCAACAGGTGACCGTACAATCGAGACGCGCTATTGTAAACAGGGCGACGGCCTATACAGGTCTATTTATAGTGAACGAGAACGAGGAAGTGGTGCATAAAGAAGATATTGAATCGGCTCGCATGGCCGATGAACCGGTTGGAATCAATGTTAAGACGTGGGTCATACCCATGGATGCGAGCTCCTCAAATCTGGCCCCCGGCGAATACAGTGTAGTACCTTATCTTCTTGTGAAATCAGATGCGCCGCCTGGTCTGCTTGAGTCCATGGGAAAGGAGCTTCTTGAATTCTCACCCGATTATCTCCGCCTCCCCATGAAACGGAAGGACGGCACCATAACAATTACCGGCGGTTAACCGCC
>DCXX01000044.1:7839-8117 GCA_002329125.1 Fidelibacterota bacterium UBA2125
CCACCGCCGCCGTGTGATTTACATAATTCACCTGAATCTACCGATGACGTCCTGTTGAAAATGGAATGAGCCACCGAAATGGTGTCAAACTCACCCTTTTTCCCATCCGCTATGCGGACTGAGATGTTACCGGCTGACAACCCCGGTAGAGTATAGATAAGGAAACGGTTCGCCGTAGGGACATCCATACCGCGCACATCCGTCACAATGACATTCCCATCCAGGCGCGAGTTATCACTGTAGAATTCGCCGGCCGTTTTATGCATATCGTTATAACG
>DCXX01000044.1:8537-9000 GCA_002329125.1 Fidelibacterota bacterium UBA2125
CTGATGTTCATATCCCGCTGAAGACCGAGGCCCGTCCGCGGATCGAGAAGTAAACCAAGCAGAATAGTCCCCTGGGGATTGGCCACCTGTTCCAGCGTCAGGTCGGCGCTGTCCACCAGGTCCGTTTCGTGGACCAAATCTTCATACTTCTTCAGTTCAGGATGATCTTCAATAAAATACTTATAGACCAGATTCGCCGCGCTGGGCGCCACATCCACAAGTCCTGTATAATCGGTAGGCATATCGGGACGGCTCATTTCACTTGAGTGATGATCGAACCACATGTGGCAGTTGGGGTGGTACGGCAGGTTACAGATAATATCTTCACTGGTGATGTCCACTTTCCCTTCCTGCATATCTTTGGGATGGGCCTGCTTCAGCTCATCACACAGCCCCACTTCCATCAAAATGGCCGCACAAACAGTACCGTCTAAATCACCTCTGTAGATAACTCGCATAACTT
>DCXX01000019.1:0-994 GCA_002329125.1 Fidelibacterota bacterium UBA2125
TTCGGTATTCCATGAAAAAGCGGTCAGCTCCCCGGTTCTTTTGACGTTGTGCCACTGTTACAATCTGATATCCATTCACAGCAAGCCATGTCGGAATGAGTTCCCAGTTCCCGAAATGACCTGCCATCAGAATAACACCCTTACCTTCGCTGTACGCACTATCCAGCTGTTTTTTTCCTTCTGCTGCCACCTTACCGTGTTGGATCAACCTAGTGCCGCACAGCGCATCGATGAACATATGCCCGTAGTGTCTATGAAGTTCTCTCAAATTATAGTCAATATAGTTATCAGACTTGTCAGGGAATGCCATTTTAAGGTGACGGCGGGCATGGGCCTTTCGAATAGCAATCTTGTTGAAAGCCACAGAACCGATTGTCGCACCAACGCGGCTACGTTCTCTTTGGAAGAGGCGGTTAAGCCAGCCGTGGGCAAGCTTGAGTAGATGATATGTGAATCGGTCAGTGAAGGACATAGGACGAACGGCGTCAATTTATCTGGCGGCATCTCATCGAACCAAGCGCTTTCACGACGGTCTGCATCCTTTCAGATAAATGCGAAAGGGTTGGATATTGGTAAAGGTGGAAGGTAATTTCACGAAGATGTTTTTTCGTTTATTCCCCTCTATCCTTACCATAATCTGCACGACGGCATTTTCGGCGGAGACTGTCTATCGCGTTCCCATCCAAAATACTATTGATCTTGGGTTGCCCCCGTTTATCGAGCGGGCCATTGAGGAAGCGGAAGAGGAGGGAGCTGCCGCCATAATTTTTGATGTGGATACATTTGGGGGTCGAGTCGATGGTGCTACACAGATCAAAGATGCTATTCTTGATTCGAGGATAACTACAGTTGCTTTCATCAATCGGCGGGCTATCTCCGCTGGGGCCCTTATTTCGCTCTCTTGTGAAAAAATATTCATGACAGAAGGAGGCACCATTGGTGCTGCCACTGCTGTAGATATGTCTGGAAAGAAGGGAAGTGAAAAGGTTATATC
>DCXX01000019.1:1383-23030 GCA_002329125.1 Fidelibacterota bacterium UBA2125
GGAATGGTGGATGAAGAACTCAATTTTACTCATCTTGTTGTGGATGGAGACTCAGTTGAAGTGACCGATATTGAAGGGAGAAAAGAAGGAAAACTGATTTCCCTGACAACAGTTCAAGCCCTGAAGTACGGTATCGCTGATGGTACTACTGAAACTTTTGAAGATGTTTTGGAACAGCTCGATTTGTCTGATGCCAAAGTGGTGGACCTCACCGTCAACTGGTCGGAAAAGCTGGTCCGGTTTCTTACTGATCCAACGGTCAGTTCTCTTCTCATGACGCTGGGCTTTTTGGGGCTTCTGTTCGAAATCCAGTCGCCTGGTTGGGGAATTCCAGGTACGGTGGGGCTCGTTTGCCTGAGTCTTTTCTTTGGTTCAACCTTTTTGACCGAACTGGCAACCATGACTGAATTACTGATCATCGGTGTGGGAATAGCTTTGATTTTGGTAGAAGTTCTGGTGATCCCGGGGTTTGGCTTGGTAGGTGTTTTGGGAGGAATAACCATAATGGGTGGTCTGTTTATGATGCTGTTGCCCGGTCATCCTCTTCCGACAGATATATCATCAGCTTCTTGGGGATTCACTATAGCGGTTATAGGTGGTCTTATCGCTATTTACTTATTGGCGAAAGCTTTGATCAGGACAGAGTTCTGGAAGAAGATTACTTTACCGCTGAGCGAAAAAAGTTCAGAAGGTTACAGCACCTCTATTGGTTTGGAGGGTTTAGTTGGTCAGATGGGTATTGCCGCGTCTGACCTGCGACCCTCTGGTTGGGCTGTGGTAGGGGCAGAGAAGATCTTTGTTGTGACAGAGGGAGAATTTGTTGAAAACGGTGATGACGTGCAGATTTTGTCCGTGGACGGTAATCGCATCGTTGTCAGAAAAGTTAATAATAAGGACTAGGAGGTAACATGTTCGGACCATTCATTCTTCTGGGAGTGATTCTTTTTGCGCTTCTAATTATCTTTTATTTTGTACCTCTCGGACTGTGGATACAGGCTATTGTATCTGTGGGTTTGGGAACGATTACCATCGTTGATCTCATCAGGATGAGATTGCGAAAAATCCCGCCACGTCTAGTTGTAGATTCTATAATAAATCTTAACAAAGCTGGTCTTGAATCCATTTCTACGGGTATGATGGAGACACATTATCTTGCTGGAGGGAATGTGCCCAACGTCACCATTTCCCTTATTGCCGCAGATAAAGCTCGAATCCCTCTCGATTTTACCACCTGTACCGCTATTGATCTCGCCGGGCGTGATGTGAAAGGGGCTGTAGAAACATCTGTTTATCCAAAAGTTATTGATGCACCTGTAGACGGTACACTGGCCGCGGTGGCCAAGGACGGTATTGAAGTTAAAGCCAGGGCTCGTGTAACGGTCCGGACAAACATTCCGGGTCTGGTGGGTGGTGCCACTGACGAAACAATCATTGCTCGAGTAGGAGAAGGAATTGTGAGTGCCATCGGTTCATCGGAGTCTTACAAAACTGTTCTAGAAAATCCCGATTCCATCTCAAAATTTGTTCTTGAAAAAGGTCTCGATGCCGGCACTGCATTCGAGATTCTCAGTATTGATATTGCCGATGTGGATGTGGGGAAAAATGTGGGTGCTCATCTTCAGGCTGATCAGGCGGAGGCTGACTTGAGAGTTGCTCAGGCTCGTGCGGAAACCCGCCGTGCAATGGCTGTTGCAGAGGAACAGGAGATGACCGCCAGGGTTGCTGAGATGCGTGCTAAGGTTGTTGAGGCTGAAGCTGAAGTGCCGAAAGCGATGGCTCAGGCATTTCGGGAAGGCAATCTCGGTATCATGGATTATTATTCCATGAAGAACATCCAGGCTGATACTGGTATGCGTGAATCTATTTCCGGTGGGAAAAAAGGCCCTGAGAGTGGTACTTCTGAAGATAACTGATAGCTAATTATGGACATCAGCTATTGGATATTTATCCTCATTGCATACCTTGTCTCTCAATGGTTTAAGAGGCGTTTCCGCCGACCTGTGCCGGATGAAGTGGAACCTCAAGCGCCTCCAGGGAAACAGGAAATACCTGATTGGCTTCGTAACCTCGGCTTCGATGAATTTATTAAGGAGGCTGATGAAAAGGAGGAAGTTGAGGAATTATTTGAGCAGCTTGACGAAGAAGCTGAAGAAGCTGTTGAATTACAAGAACCTATTGAGGTGGTTGAGGAGGAGCCTTTATCTCAATCAGAGCAACGTCCCGATCATGGTGAAGGCCCTCGGACCGAGCCAATCTGGAAAAGAGAACGGACGAGAGCGCCTGTTCCGACAATAAAGAGATATGTTGCCCATCCTATCCTTCACTACTTTGACAGTCCGCAAAAACTCCAGAAAATCATCCTGATGCGAGAAATTCTGGGGTCGCCCAGAGCGAGGCAACGACACCACTATAGTCCTTTTAATTAAGGATTAAGCAAGGGCGCTTTCCTGACCTGAATCTCTGATAAACAGGCAGGTTGTCTCTACCTTCAAAGTTATGGTGTGCATCTCCCTCACACTTATTTCATCTGAAATGCCAAAGATGTTAATGTCCGCTGTTGGTCCATTTTTCAGACCATCAGGAAAAGTCCCTCTCAAAACAATCTTTTCACAGTCCAGAGGTAATCGTCCACGTCTTGCAATGGCCTCAAGACCTATCTTTGCTTTTAAGATTTCTTCTTCATTTTCTACTATTTTCAAAAGCTTAAGATTGCCGTTCCAGTTTTTTTCCAGCTGAATAGCTGTAAGGATGGAGAGATTCCTGTTTGGTGATCCACTCCGTAGCCACATATTGATATCTTCCTCTCTTCCAAACCCCCGTTCCGGGTAATGATTCAAAACAATAATGCCGAGTTCCTCTCGCATGGCCATGGATATGAGTTGCTCCAGTCGGTCATCTTTCTCTGGATCATCGCTCATAGATAGAAACATTACATTGGGCGGCAAGGGCATTCCTTTTAGAGATTGGGTTACCACACTGATGCCGTGAAGGAAGTGATTTGCTTCAATGACAGTGGAGACGGCCAGTAACCCTTCTTTCCGTAGAGGTTCGATCAGATCCGTTAGATCATTCTCAAGTTTTTCTGATTTTTTGTTTGACTCTTCACTCTCCTCCGTCCGTTTGAGAATCTGTTGTACCAGTTGTCCCACCCTATGGCGAACGCCTTTTTCAAGAATCCTGACACTAAAGATTCTGACACTACCTCGAGGAAAGATGATGTTGCGAATAAATTCGATCTTTTCTCTCCATGCGGCGGGTTCTTCCACCGGGACCATAAGGTTCGGTTTCCACGACTTGGGGCTGGAAGGGACACGGGCACCCATTCGCACAGCCCATTCTGCGATTGCTGTGAAGATACCCGAACGGACATCGCCCCAGGGTGCCTGATGACCCTGACGAACAAGCAAAAGATAAACGGCGATGATAATTATGATAGCACTACCTGCAAAGAGTGGATTGATAAGAAACATGGCAATAGTGCACCAGACAAAACCGATGAAAGGGATAATAATGGGGACTTTAAAGGTGGGACGGTAACTTGAGATACCTATTCTTTTTTCAATAAAGACGACCAGGTTTATAGTTCCGTATGTGATGAGAAAAAACATGGTAAGAAGGGGTGCGATGGTATTGAGATCGCCGAATACAATGCCGAGACCGATGATAATACCAGTGACAAATATGGCAATGCGTGGTTCGCCGTTTTTACTCTGACTCCCTAGAAATTTTCCGAAAGGGAGTACTTTGTGCTGTCCCAGCGCCATGAGCGTTCTTGGTCCTCCCACAATGCTCCCTAGCGCCGAAGAGAGTGTGGCGCCCAGCACCGCCGCGAATACTACAGTGCGCCATTTTGATACATCGATCATCACCATATAACTGCCTCGCAGCGATTCGGACAGCACACTGAAATTCATCCAGAATGCAAGGGCCACATAGACGACGAATGAAATGCCGATTGCACTAAGGATACCCACAGACAGAGACCGTTTGGGATCTTTCAGATCCCCTGACATAGCTGCCCCGGCTTCAATCCCTGTAACGGCGGGGAAAAAGATGGCAAAAACTGTCCAGAACGGGGCCGATTCAAAACCGCCCCAGAGCAACATCTGTCCTGCCCCGTCTCCTTTGCCCAGGAAAAATGAAACCAGCGATAAAGAAATCAGTACCATGATCAAGTATTGAAACTTCATGGCTACTTTGGCGCTGATGAGAGAAATGATCAAAAGGAATGCAAGAACAATGCCTGCCACATTTAGTGGTGGGTGATGCGGAAAGATGGCCATCCACGCCTCAGTGAAACCTATGATGTACATGGCGCCCCCCAGCGCTTGAGACAAATAAAGTGGAATGCCAACAGCACCGCCAATTTCCAGACCCAGGGAGCGGGAGATGATAGCGTAGGATCCCCCGGGGCCAATCTTGATATTGGACGCCATGGAAGCGATAGCCAATCCAGTAGTGACGGTGACCAATTTTGCAAGAAGAATGATGACAAGTGCACCGCCAAAGCCGGCGTTACCCACTACCCATCCCAGTCGGAGGTACATGATGGCGCCAAGGATTGTGAGGATGGTTGGTGTAAAGACACCTTCGAAGGTGCCGAATTTTTTTGAGGTGGCCATCAGAGGGTAGTGCAGACGGCAGTGGCGGTCAGGTTATCTCCTGATAAATTTTATCCACCTGTTTTGAGAGGTGTTCCTGATCACCATTGTTATCGATAACAAAATCGGCCATCTGCACTTTCGACTCCTCCGGCAATTGGAGGTCCATCCGCTGCTGAATATCTTCTCTTGTGAGTGTTCCCCGTTGAAGGGCTCGGTTCATCCGGGAACCGTACTGAACTGAAACGACAATAACATAGTCCAGGTGTTGATCGAGCCCCGATTCGTAGATAAGGGCCGCATCAACCACAAAAAGAGTCGCGGCATCTTTTTTCTTTACCTGATCATACCGCTTATCGATAGCGTCGAAAACGTACGGGTGAATAATAGCATTCAGTACAGATTGATTTTCCTCGTTGGAAAAAGCAACTCTCGCAAGCTTCTTTGGATTGATGGAGTTGTCGGGATCCATGACGTCTGTACCAAACTCATCCCGAAGATCGTCTTGGATCTTTTCATTTTTTTTAAGAATCTGTTTAGCTTCTTCGTCGGCGTCAAAAATGTAGGCGCCCAGCTTTGCCATTCGTTTGCTTGCGGCACTCTTGCCGGAGCCGATGCCGCCGGTTATTCCTACCTTCAGCATTATTCCTCCAGAATGTTGTTGATGAGATACTTATCAATCCTCTCAGCTACCTCATGGACGGATCCCACACCGTCAACTCGTCTGAGCAGTGCTTTGCTTTCATAATAGTTCACCAGCGGTTCGGTCTGTTCCTCGTAGACATCCAGCCGCTTCTGAATAACTTCCGGTTTGTCGTCATTTCGCTGAAACAGTTCACCGCCGCAGTCATCGCACTGATCGCTCACTTTCGGTGGAGAGAAAATGAGATTAATGATTTTGCCACAGTCTGGACAGGTGCGGCGGCTTGAGAGTCGCTCTACCAGTACAGTGTCATCTCCTTCAAGAGAGATAACATGATCAATGGATTGCCCCAGTTCCTTAAATAGTTTTCTCAAACCTTCCGCCTGGGGCACCGTTCTGGGGAAGCCGTCAAAGATGTAGCCACTGGCGGTGTCATCCTCTCTCAAGCGCTCGTTCACCATGCCGAGGACAACATCGTCAGGAACGAGTTTTCCTTTGTCCATAAAACTTTTCGCGAGAGTTCCCAAGTCGGTCTTTCTGCTGATAGCTGATCTGAACATATCGCCTGTAGAGAGGTGCGCCAAAGAATGCCGTTCAGCCAGAAGTTTCGCCTGAGTCCCTTTGCCTATGCCCGGCGGTCCCAGGAAAATCAATTTCATAACCTTGTCCGCCCCATCTTAAACAATGATCCCGGCCAGTGTTGCTGTAAGCCAGGAAGCCAGTGCCCCGGCTATCATCGCCTTCATTCCAATTTTCGCCAAATCTTTTCTTCTGCTCGGTGCAATACCGCCGATGCCGCCCAGCTGGATCCCGATGGATGCAAAGTTTGCAAACCCGCATAACGCATAACTGGCAATGATCGCTGTCCGGTCCGAGATAGCATTTTCAGCCCGAAGCTGGCTGAGATCGGTAAATGCGATCAGTTCCGTGAGAACAATTTTTTCGCCCATGAGCTGTCCGAGAATACCCGCTTCCGACCAGGGTGCACCCATGGTCCAGGCCAGAGGCTGAAAAAGCCATCCGAGAATTTGCTGTATGGTTAGATCAACAAACCCAAGTATTCCATTTACCATAGCAATAAATGCGACAAAAGCGACCAGCATAGCGCCCACATTCACAGCAAGTTTTACTCCATCCGTGGCGCCGCGGGAGAGCGCTTCCATGGCGTTGTCATCAGGCCTTTCAACTTCAATTCGGAGGTCGCCAAGTGTCTCCGACTCTTCTGTTTCCGGGAAAATGATCTTTGCCATCACCAGGGCTGCTGGGGCACTCATGATGGAAGCGGCCATGAGATGCCCCGCGATTCCGGGTATGTTGCTCAGCATGGCCACGTAGATGGCCATGACGCCGCCGGCTACGGTGGCGAACCCTCCCGTCATCACTGCCATAAGCTCTGACATGGTCATTTGGTTGATAAACGGCCTTACCATGAGGGGAGATTCCGTTTGCCCCACAAAAATATTTGCAGATACACTCAATGTTTCTGAACCGCTTGTACCCATTGTTTTTTGTACAGTGACGGCAATCCACCGGATCACCCGCTGCATGATGCCAAAATGATAAAGCAGCGCCATGAGAGAGGAGAAAAAGATAATGGTGGGAAGAATCCTGAATGCAAAGTTCATGAGTGGGCCCTCAACAACGCCGGTGCTATACGATTTGAACAGAAAATCGCTGCCGGCATCGGAAAAGCTTAACAGTTTTAAAAAAATTCTGTCCACCGCAGAAAAGAACGGCTGACCGATGGGTGTCTTCAGGATAAATAGTGCAAAGAAGAGTTGTAGCCCAAGTCCCCATAGGACGGTTCGTTTCGAAATGGCTCCGCGGTTGTTGGACATTCCGTAGGCGATAGCGAGCAACACAACAGCACCGATAATTCCTGTGAATCTATCCATTATTCCTCCGGTGGTTCATAGCACTTTCGGCATCGCGCTTCGTATTTATCTTTTTCACCAATAACGACCCGGTCCGTTTCTCGACTGAGTCTTTGGGTATAGTTAGCGGGGTTTCCGCAGACCACACAGATGGCAAGTGTCTTGGTGATATATTCTGCTTCGGACAAAAGGCCGGGCATGGGACCGAACGGTTCGCCACGGTAGTCCTTATCCAGGCCGGCGACGATGACGCGCTTTTTCTGATCGGCCAGCTTTTTACAGATATTAATGAGTGTGCCATCAAAAAACTGTGCTTCATCTATTCCCACAACTTCATCTTGCGATGTTTTCTTGATAATTTCTTCCGCCGATTCAACGATTTGAGATTCCATCCGAAGATCGGAATGGGAAACGATGTGGTCTTCACTGAATCTGGTATCTACTTTGGGTTTAAATATTCCCACTGCCTGCCTTGCAATCTGGGCACGGCGAAGACGCCTAATCAACTCTTCTGTCTTGCCGCTGAACATACTTCCACAAATCACTTCAATCCAGCCTGATTCTCTGGGACTTGTAGTAGGCATTTATTTGAAAAAGTGATGCGTCATTGGCGGACACCAAACAGTTGTTAATCTTAGTTGTTCGGCATCTTCTCCTTAAGCAGTGTCTGAATTTTTGTTTGGATAAGATCCACAGCCACAGAATTATCGCCCCCTTTGGGCAATATAATATCTGCATATTTCTTCGTTATTTCCACAAATTCTTCATGCATGGGACGAACTGTATTCATGTATTGTTCAATCACATCTTCCATGGTTCGGCTTCGTTCATTAATGTCCCGCTGAAGCCTACGGATGAACCTGACATCTGCATCTGTCTCCACATAAATTTTGATATCCATCTTGTCCCTAATTTGTTGATGAGTCAGTACCATGGTCCCTTCTAGTATGAGAATCGGGCGGGGATCCAGTTGTTTTTTTATCGGCGTTCTTGTATGAGTGGAAAAATTGTAGACAGGCATTTCCACCGGGTCATCATTAAGTAAAATTTCTAAATGTTTTGTAAGGAGATCAAAATCCAGGGCTTCCGGGTGGTCAAAATTGGTTCTGGCCCGCTCTTGAGATGTTTGGTGACTTAAATCCCTGTAATAGGAATCCTGTCTAATAATGGCAATTTCGTCCTTATTAAATTTATCGAGGAGATTATTAGATAAAACCGTTTTCCCAGAGCCTGTGCCACCACCTATTCCAAGTAGGACATTATTAGTCATCTTAGTTGATTTTCAAAAGGACGCGATTTCAGAAAAGTTTGGCAATAGATCGCGATTTTTGATCAGCGATCTAACTTGAATTTCTCAGTCTTGATATCGTCCAGGCCCTCTTTGTCAAAAGGATATTCCAATTGATCCTGAATGTTGTATAATGATATCAACATAAATTGGCTAAGCAACACAATGAAATAAGTGACTGTTGCAGGGGTATCCAATCCGACTTTATTTATGATTGTAGGAGTATAAACTAATGGAAAAATATAAATGTAAGCTTCACAATATGCTTTAAGACTTATGGGAGTTCTATGAATATCAATGGCTATCAGGTTATCAATGGACTCATGTACATGCTCCATAAAGCGATAAATCCTTATTCTGAGTCTTTCTGATATAAATTCTTTTTGTTCTTCTGTAAACTCAAAAACTCGGTTGGTAATTCTATCAAATTGTTCGGTTTCAAAATCATTGCTATAGAGGTGTGCTATTAAACTGTCACTGATATCAGTAAGAATGCCTGAAATTATGTCTTTATTGGCCTGGTCCATCTTTTTATTTCCCATAAAACAGTAATAAATGGCTTTTAGAGCACCCCTGAAAAGGCTCAAATGTTCAAGGGCATTTTCTCTTCTTTGAAAAGAACCACGAATTGTGAATACCAGTGGGAAGACTATAGCGATACTTATTAATGTTAAATCAATGTTGTAGATTAGTTTGTATTGATAGGAGAAGAGCAAACTAACCAATGTAATAACCATTGCTATCAGGGTACGATGGTTTATTATGCCAACGAACTTAATCATGATTCTCATTCCTACTTTCGAGTTATGTTACTAGGGGAAAACTAACTTAAAAGAAAAACTATGATAAAGCAAATAACAACATCCATCAGGATCTTATATCTATTAATAGTTCTTTCTGGATTAAATGCCCAGGATACTAATGGAAAAAAACTTGAAAAAGTGACAAAGCTATTCCGGGATGACCAAACTCTTTCAGTAATAATGAGTTATTCAATAAAGAATGTTAAACGGAATACCAACGATTCTACTTTTATTGACACTAAACTTTCTTATTTAGATGAAGAAAATCAATGGAAAGAAATTGCTGTTGCCATAAGGGCTCGTGGCAATTTCAGACGAAATAAGTGTTTTTATACTCCTATAAAAATGGAGATAAAAAAATCTGATGCAAAAAAAACGATATTTAAAGGCAATAAGAAATTGAAATTGGTTCTTCCTTGTTTGAAGGAACGAGGGAAAAATGATGATGTTATTCAAGAATATCTTGCTTACAAGCTATATGAAATAATTTCCCCTTACCATTTTAAAACAAAATTGCTCGACCTTGATTTAGGAGAAATAAGAGGAAGAAAAACAAGAAGCCACCAATTAAAAGCATTTCTTATAGAAGATGATAAAAGAGTGGCAAATAGAAATGGCGGCAAAGTTGTTGAAAGTTTCATTCATCCATTGGCAATGGATCCATTGACTTCTGTACAAAATTCTTTCTTTCAGTTTATGATTGGGAATACTGATTATTCAGTGGCTTACCAACATAACGGGAAACTTCTCTATGTGAATTCCATGATTATTCCATTGCCGTATGATTTTGATATGTCAGGATTGGTGGATGCAAGTTATGCCGTTGCCAATGAACAGTTGAATATTTCATCAGTAAGACAGAGGAAATACAGAGGTTTCAAGAGAGACCAAAAGATTTTTGATAAGGTGCGGAATCAATTTTTAAATAACAAAACACAATTTTTTAATATAGTGGATGGTTTTGAAGATAATTTTGACGATAGAAGGGAATTTTCAAAAACGAGGGATTATATTCTTAATTTTTTTGAAATACTAGAGAATGATGCCCAGTATAAATCCTACATTGCAAATCAAGCCAGAGGAAAGTAAATAATTTATCCTGACTTGCTTTTGGTGAGTGATCGGTCATCAAAAGCTCTGGGAAGCAAGTTTCCACTTTGAAGTTCTTCCGTTGAGCCATCTTCCCCTATAATGATGATGGGAATATCACCGCAAAGGTCCCATATAAACTGGCGGCAGGCACCGCAAGGGCCGCCACTCCCTTTGGAAGATATAGCGAGGCGTTTGAAATTTCTGTAGCCTTTAGCCACAGCTGAACATATTGCCGCTCTTTCGGCACATATTGTTAAGCCGTAGCTACTTGATTCAACGTTACAACCTGATATAATATTACCGTCATCTGTCTCAACCGCTGCGCCGACAGTATAGTTTGAATAAGGGGCGTGGGCGTTTTTTCGCACTTCGATAGCAGCTTTAACAATGGTTTCCATCAGATAGACTCGATCCTTATTCTTCGCAATACCTGAATCAGTCCAAGTCCCGCCAGGAAGCCGCCGATGTGAGCAAACCATGCCACGCCGCCAGTGGTATCCAATCCGAGGGCTGATAGCCCGTTGGTAAGCTGCATGAGAAACCAGAAACCCAGAACATAAAATGCAGGAATCCTTATTGATGTAAAGTAGAAGAAGAGAAACAGAAATGTGTGGACTTTTGCGTGGGGGAAAAGAATCATATAGGCGGCAAGGATACCTGCAATGGCGCCGCTGGCACCGACGATGGGAATGATAGAGGTAGGATCCACCAGGGTTTGGACTATACCGGCCGCAAGGCCGGAAGCAAAATAGAAAATGGTAAATTTTACATGTCCCAGGATTCCTTCCACATTATCGGCAAAGATCCAGAGGTAGAGCATGTTACCACCTAAGTGAGTGATACTTCCGTGAAGAAACATGGAAGTGAGAAGTGTTAAGGTGAAGTGACCAAAATCGACAGTCGCCATCTTTGGAATAATAGCAAAGACAGTGGTGAATTCCCTCGGTGCCACCATCTGCAGAAAAAACAGAGCCACATTGATGGCCACCAAAGCATAGGTGACATAAGGGATGAGGACCCTGGGATTGTCATCGCGGTATGGGAAGAACATTTTATCTAATTCGCCGAAATGTCCCGGGAATCACTGCTCCATGTTAATTTACTGAAAATGTGATTTCTTTTGTGGATCTGTTTCCTACCTGATCGGTGGCGGTGATTACAAGCTGATATTGGCCAGCACCCAGAAAACCGTCCAGCCGGTAGCGCACCTCTTTTTTAATGGGGTGGTACTCGAAGTAGAGACTTTCCCCGTCAAGGGTCATCTGTATATCCTTGTCCTTTCCGATACCTGCCAGGTCATCTTCAACCTTTCCTGAAATTGTGGTGAAGTCTGTGCTGGAGTAGCTTGCCTTCTGGCCCGGAAAGAAATCGTAAATGCGGGGAGGTACGGTATCTTCAATAACGGCCACCGCTTCAAAACTGTAAAGAGGCGCTGAAAGTAATCGGTCCACGATGGAGAACTTAGATGGTAAATAAGTCCATCCTTCTTTTTGATCGTAGTAGAATATTCCTTTTTTCTCAGCCGACTCAAAATTTTTCAACTGAAGACTTACTCTAGCACTGTCTTTCAGTGCCCTATCAAAGGGTTGGAGTTGATAGACCTTGCTCGTAAATCGTCCCGTTTTCAGGGGAACAGGATTTTCAACAGCTTCAATCCAGAAAGCGGTGGTGTCGTAAAAGGTTTGTTTCGTGGTTTTGAGAACGCATTTCCCGTCAATGGAAAAAGCGGCGACACTCTCTGCACCGACAGAAAGTTCCGGGTTGAAGCGGAACCTCATCTCCCGCACTGCCGCCCCGGAAACAGTAAAAGTTACCTCTTCCATTTCCGCCAGATCCTGAGGCTTAAGAGGAGCGGAATGAAAGACACCGGGACGCACCTGCTTCAGTGGGAGATTAAGAAGCTTGCTTCCCTTAAGAGTAAGATTAGCAGCCTGTTGGAAATAGCCTCGGGCCGCAACTTCTATAACCACTGATTTTTCCAAGTGAGAAACAGATAGCTGGAAGGGAGTGGTCATATGGTCCGCCACTTCGGCCTTGTAAGGTAAATGATACGCCTCGCTCACACCGCCCAAACTGTTAATTCCCATGAATTGCAGAATCCTGTTTCTCGTTATCTTTTTAGGGAGCTCTACTACCAGCGCCCGGTCTGATTTCTCTTTTGAAATGGGATCAACTTTTACTTCCGGGTATCCTTTAGCGTTGAAGGCGTAACAGACAAAATCTGTGATAGGGAAGGGGTTTCCATCAGGGTGAACAGCTACCGTGATGGTGGATTCTTTCTCGGAGAGGATCTCAGCTCTCACGCGTGTGGGTGGGGCGATGTAAAGTGTTCCCTGAATACGTGTAACGTTCTGTGCATGATCGAAAACTCGCAGTGAGACAGAATGATACCCTGGTGACAGGGAAAGCCGTCCGTGGCTGCTCCCTTTGACAAAGTCAGATTTTGTTTCGTTACTTATCACAAAGAGTCGATGGAAGTTTCCGTCGTTCAGTCTCCGGAGTGAGTTGTCCACGGACATCTCGAGGAGGTGATTATTGGTAAAGGAGTAGTGGTCAAACTCCAGACGGAACTGTTCAGCATCATCCACAAAGAGAGCGGCGCCGGTAATGTTGTATTTGATAGCAAAACCTGTGATTTCGTCAACGGCAGACAGCGCCAATCCCACAGTGTTGAATACATGAATTGTGTCAGGAAATTCATACAGTGCGGCGCTCTTTCTATGAAGAGGAAAGATCTGTGGAAGAGTTACGCCGTTGATTACTGCTTCCGGGCTGAGGGGAATGACAGCCAGTCTGTCCATTTTGGGCCTGTGCCGATCATCCATGCCAAAACCGTTGGTAAAAGGATTGATGGGTCGGTTGAGGGTATCCCGCATTTCAAAATGGAGGTGGGGCCCGAAGGCGCCGCCCGAATCACCGGAATAACCGATGAAGTCACCCTTGTTCACAAGCATTTCATTGGGGCGAAAATATTTGTCCACGGCGTAGGATCGATTCCGCTTCTGCTCAAAGCGGATGATTTCGTTCAGTAAATCGGTAAAACCGTCAAGATGAGCATATACCACCGTTTTACCATCGTTCAGTTTTTGGTAGAGAATCCGCCCGTAGCCGTCAGACGAGACTCTGATCCGCTCCACGTAGCCACTATCTATGGCCACTACCTCATGTCCTGTTTTCCCTTCGGTGGATATGTCGAGACCAGCATGGAATCTCCTCGGTCTCGGATTTGCGAAATTAGAGGAGACAACCCTTCCTAGTTTTAACGGCCAGATGTAATCTTGTGCAGAACTAAAGTTTGAAAGGGAAAGAATAGTTGCGAGAATAAGAGTATAGAGTTTCATGGATTGATAGTATTGAAAGGTCAATTTAGACAGAGGATCAAAGGACTATCAACCAAATTGTCAGCCGATTTTCTTCTAAGATTTTTCCAAGGAATGTTTAAATTGAGTTGTCAGGCATGGGACTTGAAACATTTAATACCGGAGGAAATATGATGAAACGACTGGTGGTTCCTATTATTGCTCTATCCCTTTTTATACCTACCCAACGTGCCGATGCCCTTTTTGGTGTGGGGTTGAAATATGTGGGAGATTCATTCTCTGTGGGGGAGTGGAGTGACGGAACCACGTTGTATTCACTTAGTGGAAGCGGTTTTGACGGTGCTGCGCTTGGTGGACTGTTTGTCTACATAGATGCGATCCCCTTTATTGATCTTGAAGCGAGTTTCGAAATGTCCGGGGCGCCTTATGATCTGGAATTTCAAAACAGTGTAACGAGTCTTCCTGCGACGAAATTTGGTTGGACTAGACTTTCAACATATTACACCGCCAGAAAAGAAGTTTTTGGTCTAGGTTTGCCTATTCTTGGTGGTGGTGCTATTCACGTTGGTGGGGGAATAAACAGTCACCAGACTTCAAAGCTGGCTGACCTGGATATGATGAGCGGTATCATCGGTGACCTTGCTACTGGCGGCGAAGGAATGAAGCTGGAATCTCAGGTTGAAGATTTTGTCAAAAACAAGGACAATTGGATCGAAGGGTCAGGTGTTCATCTGCAAGCCGGATTGCAAATGAAGATTCTCACTTTCAATGCATTTGTCAACTACAGGATTACCATGGCTGAGGATGTTGTTCCTGATGCCAAGAGTTTTTCTTCCATCTGGGCAGGATTAGCTTTTGGGCTTTAACTGAAATAGAGAAACTGATTTGAAAAAGGCGGCGTCAGCCGCCTTTTTTTTTACGTGAATCTAGCGGGAAAGTGGGGCCACTGACTGATAGGTCCAACTCTCCAAATCTTTGGAAACATAATGGCGCCCATTCTTGGTCATAGCTAGATAGAATGATTGAGATCCATCTTGGCTGGGCAGTAGCGCCAGCGAAACAAAATCATCTCGGCTGTCCACACGGACGGTTTTCTTAAAGGAATTTCCTACAGTGATTGCATTCTTGTTATCCATCTTATATATGTTACCGAGGTTGGTCATGGCAGCGAAACCTATGATGGGAGGGGCAATGCCAAACTGGTAGGAGACAACGGATACAACGGTCTCCTGACTTGCTATCGTGGGATTGTCACGCCTTTTTATTTCTTCTAATGAAGTCCGCAATTCACTTATCAGTTCAGGGTTGACAGACTCTCCGGGAGGACCCTGAGGTCCCGGTTTACCGGGAGCGCCTGTTTTACCCTGAGGTCCCGGTTCGCCCTGCGCTCCCTGCGGACCCGGTTCACCCTGTTGTGCAGGACCACTGCACCCGGCTATGAGGAAGACAAGTGATAGTAGAAGAAGCTTTTTCAAAAAAAAGATGAAAGGAAGCTTTCGAGTGACGGAAACTTCTGGATCAGGAAGGGAAGAGACCGTGCCCAAGCCATGGCCATAATGATAGAAAGTTCGGCTGAAATGGCTACGATAAAGGCAGTAATGGCATTTTTTAAATGTTTGTATTTATAGGTGTTGATCATGCCTAGAGAGTAGACTTGCTTTGCGAATAGAGAGGTAGTTTGTTCGCGGTCTTGAGCTATAGTTCTGAGATGTCGAGCATAACCGCCAGCACTTTTATATTGGCTTATGCCGGCAAAGAAAAGTGGATTGGATTCTTCTTCTTCCTGCGCTTTTTCAGTACGGACTCTGGGAACTATGACAAGGATGAGATTTATGATGGTAAGCAGAGCCGCGACAAAATATACTAATACAAACAGGAAAATGAACCAGGTCATCTGCACCTTCAAGAAGTGAACGATAAAGAACACCATAAAGACACCCAGAATAGAGAGCAATGTAAAGGCTTTCTGATCTGTCCGCATGAGTATTTGATTTTCATTCCCAAGGATCTGGAAAAGTGTAGAGAGCTCCCTCTCATAATCTGGTTTATTACCACGGTTGGTGGTTTTTCTGCGCTGAGTGGTTTTTTTTCTTACTGGTGATGCCATTTTATGTTTTCACCTTGAATTGTTGCCAGGTATAGAAGTCATAGACCCGCTCGAAGCTCTAATATACACAGGCTACCTGAAAAAAGAAGTTGAATAATACGGTGGAATAGACCAGCTTACAGACATAGTTCTTGATTATTGATCTTGACTGGAGGCATATATGCAAAGGCATTTAAACACGCTGTTGCTGTTGGGGATTTTTTTACTATTATTTCCGATATCTCCTCTTCCCGCCCAGAAGCTCACGTCTGGCATTCTCCAAAACCTCGAGTTCCGTAACATCGGCCCTGCCAATATGAGTGGCCGTATCGTAGACCTGGCGGTCCTAGAAAAGGACACCTACACGTTCTACGTAGCCGCTGCTACCGGCGGGTTGTGGAAGACGACCAACAACGGTGTTACGTTCAAATCTATTTTTGAAAATGAAGGCACCCATTCCATTGGTGATGTGGTCGTGCATCAGGTAGCAGACAGCATTGTCTGGGTCGGCACGGGAGAACGGGCTAATCGTCAGAGTTCATCCTGGGGAGACGGTGTGTACAAGTCTATCGACGCCGGTAAAACCTGGGTGAATATGGGCCTGCGTGATAGCCACCACATCGGCCGTATTGTGATGCATCCCGGCAATCCGGACATGGTTTATGTGGCAGCCATGGGACATCTGTGGGGACCGAACGAGGAACGTGGTCTGTATAAGACCACGGACGGCGGGGCCACTTGGACCCGTGTCCTCTATGTGGATGAGAACACCGGGGTGGCAGATGTGGCCATGGACCCATCCGATCCGAACACGTTGTACGCGGCTACCTACCAGCGCCGTCGTCGTCCTTATGGATTCCATGGTGGCGGTCCGGGCAGTGGTCTGCACAAGACTACGGATGGTGGCATCACATGGACGGAGTTGACGAACGGTCTACCCGAAAGTGAGAAAGGACGTATCGGGATCTCCATATACCGTAGCGATCCAAACATCGTCTATATCTCACTCGAACAGGGTTTTCAATACAACGCCTCTACCGCCTACGGCGAACGCCGCGCCGGTCTGTATCGCTCTGAAGACAAAGGAGAAACATGGACGCACATGAGTGATTGGAACCCGCGTCCCATGTACGCCAGCCAGCCGCTTGTGGACCCCAGCGACGACCAGCGCATCTACATGATGAACCGCTACAGCTATTCGGATGACGGCGGTATTACGTTCCGGGCGCCCTCCCAGTCTCTGCACGGCGACGACCGCATTCTGTGGGTCAATCCTGCCGATTCGCGCCATGTGATAAAAGGGGACGACGGCGGAGTTGGGATTTCGTACGACCGGGGCAAGACCTGGCTGTTCGTCACGTCGTTGCCGTTGAGTCAGTTTTACAGGGTCACGGTGGATATGCAGCATCCGTACCGGGTTTACGGTGGCTTGCAGGACAACGGAAGCTGGGTGGGGCCCAATGCCAATTATCTGAGTGACGGAATCCTCAATAACGAATGGAATCGCACAGGCGGAGGTGACGGGTTTCTTAGTCTACCACATCCAAAAAATGCGAATGCCGTCTACGTCGAATCACAGTACCTAGGTCTATCGCTGTTCGACTTGAATACACGGCAGCGGCGATCCATTCGTCCGGGTGATCCGAAGGGCCGCATTGCTGCGCGCCGCAACTGGGAGGCCTGGGGTCCTGGTACGCAGGAGCCGGAACTGGGCAACGCCATGGCGCCGGCCAACTGGGACGGACCATTTCTCATCTCCTCCCACGATCCCAAAACCATTTACGCCGGAACCAACATCCTGTGGAAGAGTGCTGATGGTGGGGCCTCCTGGGTGTCTCTGGGTGATCTGACCACCGGTGTCAACCGTCGCAAACTGCCCATCATGGGCGTGGTGCCGCACGAAACCACCCTGTCGCTGGACGACGGGATCCCCTACTATCCGACCCTGACTGCCATTGCCGAGTCGCCGAAGGATTCGACGGCGCTCTACATCGGGACGGACGACGGAAATTTAAAGGTTTCCCGTGACGGAGGAAGAACGTGGATCGAGGTATCCGACCGCCTGTCCGGCCTGCCGGATGATGCATGGATCAATGGTATCGAGCCGTCCCGTTTCCGTGCGGGAACGGTCTATGTGGCAGTCAATAACTACCGGAACAATGATTTCGATAATTATCTCTTTAAATCGAGTGACTACGGCCACTCCTGGACGTCTATCACTGGCAATCTGCCTGATGGGCGTGTCGTGCGAACTGTTCGGGAGGATTCCCGTAATCCGAACCTACTGTACCTTGGTACGGAGCTGGGGCTGTTCGTCTCGGTAGATGGAGGTGATCACTGGGTCGAACTTCGGAACAACATGCCGCTCATGGCCATCAACGACCTGGTCATCCATCCGCGTGACAATGATCTGATACTGGGTACACACGGTCGCGGAGTCTGGATCTTGGATAATCTGAACGCACTCCAAGAGGTATCCCACGAGATGCTGGCCGATGAAGCCGCACTATTCTCTGTGCCGAACGTGGAGCAGATCCGCTATTCCCGTGCCCATGCCCATGCCGGCGATATGATCTTCCGTGGCAAGAATCCCGCGGCCGGCGCTCTGATCGATTATTATCTGAAAAATGACGTTAGAAAAGATGAAATTTTTCTCAGGATATACGATCCTGTGGGCACGCTGATCCGTACACTTGAGCCCGACACAACCACCGGTATCAACCGGATCGTATGGGATCTCCGCCATGCGCGTTTGCCGGCCGCGCCTGAAGATACCGTCAATGTCGATACAACACTCATACGCACCCGGAAAACATCACCGAACGGCCCGGCCGGACCGTGGGTAATGCCCGGACTCTACAGGGCGCGGTTTGAGGTGAACGGCAAATCCCTTGAGAAGACATTTACTGTCCGTGAAGATCCACGCATCGATCTGCCAGTGGAGCACCGACGCAAGTGGACCGCCATCCTGCTTGAAATCGGTGATCTGTATACAGGTTTGGTAGAGGACAACGGAGGTATCCAACCGGTTATATGGCATGTGGATAGGTACCGGAAAGACGGCAAGAAATTGGATGAAAAAGCGGCCGGAGAAATCGAAGAAACGGGCCGCCTGTACTCGGAACTGCTGAGCCGTGTACGGAGCTTGTACAGTCAGGTAATGGGTTGGCCCGGCCCGCTCACCGCCGACCAGAAATCACAGTGGGCCTATTATCAAGAGGTCTACCAACGCATCCGTCCACGGAAAGAGGAATTCCACAAGCGCCATCTGCCGCGCCTTAACCGGAAGTTGGCCAAAGAGGACCGGATACAGGTCGGTGAGATGGGAAACTGATCTAGGTCCTACGGGGTAGTGATCTTAATAGGCTTGTTCCCGTGCTCTGACGTCCTTTTTACGGTTTCCTCATCCGTTATTTCCGCTTGAGTCTCCAGTATACACTGCTGTCTCTTCATGATGCAATCACCGTAAGGTTTCAGCCAGTACCACAGTTTCCACCCATTCGGCCTGTCGGCGGCTACCCAATTCTACCACGGCAAACTTAACAATGTAGATACCGATCCTTGCTTTCTCGCCGTTGTCACTGGTGCCATCCCAAGTCATTATTCCCTCGGCACCACTTGCCTGGTTCTTGGCAAGGATTCTGATGGTTCGGCCTACGATATCGAAAATATGGACCGTCACTGCCGCCTGCGAAAAGGGGAGATTGTAAGAGATGTAAAGAAGATCATCACTGCCGTCACTATCCGGGGAAAACGGATTTGGAGAGAGTGAGAGGTTACTGGAGGTGGGAAGTGATTCAAGATAGATACTGTTTATGCCACCCGGTGTCATTTTTTCAGGAGCGACACAAGTGCCCCATCGCTCCTTCAGTTGGGACGGGAATGAGGGATTCAGTTTCTCCAGAGATCTTCCGTCAAAGCCTCCCCAATCAAAGGTGAAACTGAGAGAGTCTATAATCTTTCCTGTCATATCAAATAAATAGAGAATGTCACCACTGTTATTGAGGGAAGGAAATCGCGTTTCGGGGACAACAAATTTACCGCTGGTTGAAACGGTTATGGTGCTGTCGGCTGCGATAACGAAGTACTCTTCGGGCCACAGTTCAATCGGGGACAAGGCACTTTTATTGGATTTGTCAGCATCGGAGATGGCCCACTGACTTACGTCGACTGTTTCTGAACTGACGTTTACAATCTCTACAAACTCAGGGAAACCTTCATCAGGTGAGTAGAGGATTTCATTGAACATTAAAACACCTACCGAAAAGGGAGAGCGAATTTCGTACAATGCCGTGTCGTTGAATGTATTGTCATCGCCTTCGGCGGTGATGGTCAGCTGAATTTGATGGATTCCTGAAGGAAAACTTCCGATCTCCAGGGAGACTATAGTTGTATCTCTGTACGCCAGGGAAGGTGTATTTAAAGATGCCAGTTCCATGCCGTTCAGAACCGCTTTTAATATTCCCTCGGCTGTTTCTGCCCCATTCCCGAAAACGGTAACGGAGATGGAGACGATTTCGCCCGTTTCCGGGTAGAGCGGTGTGTGGGTGATACTTTCGTCGGCAATGCCCAGGTCAACGGCTGTGGGAGTGACGCTGTTCGGTAAACCGGGAGTACCGAGAGAATCAAAGGAAGTTGCCCAATTGCTCACAGTCGATTCTCTCTCCAAGAAAAGTCTTTCCAGCGAAAATCCTGATGCGAAGATATCCGTCCAAGCCACACTGTCCAGAGCTGTTCCGCTACTGTTTATGATAAAAAGGGAGTCACTGGTACTGAGCTGATTGCCGATAGATTTATCATCTACTTTGAGGACGATGACAGAGTCGGGGATGAGATTGTCATATAGACCGTTGTTTGATTCATAATCACCCTCCAGGATGATGGCGTAGGATTTACCATTTAGAACCATTCCGCTGCCGGCGTCTGTCAATTCGTCCGTAGAAGTTTTGTCTCGGATCTGCCAGCCGGCGAGATCAACAGTTTGATCTGAAAGGTTGAAGATTTCGACGAATTCATTGGGGCTGTCAGTGCCAGGTAGATCGAACATTACTTCGGAAAGAACAATCTGGCCCATCATGGGTGTGGCAACCAGATGCAAGATGAACGTTTGTATCGAATTCAATCTCTTTTGCTCAGGAGTTCTTCAATCCGGATCCGCAGCGTATCCCGGACCTGTCGGTACGGCTCCAGCTGATATTTTTCGTCAGACCAATCCACGAATGGATCATCTACAGACCAGTGAATGTGCTCTATGCCACCGGGGAAAGTGGGGCACAGTTGGTTGGCATCATCACAGACGGTGATGACAATATCCATTCCGGCATCAAGATAATCATCCACGAGGTCAGAGGTGTGATGTGAAATATCGATACCCCATTCGGCCATCACTTTTATTCCGGCAGGGTGAACCCGCGTGGGGTGAGTGCCGGCGCTGAATACCTCAAACCGGTCCCCGGCCAGATCTTTCAAAATACCTTCTGCCATTTGGGATCGGCAAGAGTTTCCCGTGCAAAGAAATAGCACCTTCTTCATCATATATCTCGAGCAAATTTCCTTGCTAAGGTGAATGAATGTCAACATGAATAATCAATGACATCAAAATTAATAATAGTAATTATTACTGTTTATGTTGTTTCATTTTTTATTTCTGTTTAAACTGTTTTCATGCGATACAGCCTTCAGAAAGAGACAATCCGTGAAATTGTGACCAGCACAGACTCGCATCCAACAGCTGATTGGATTTTCCATAGAGCAAAAAGAAAGATTCCTAATATCAGTCTAGGAACGGTCTATCGGAATCTTAAACATCTAGCAGCAGAAGGTTTTCTTCGGGTAATCTGTGATGATAATAGTACCCGCTATGATTGGAATACAACACCCCATGACCATTTAAAATGCTCTATTTGTGGGGATTTGATTGATGTCCATTTACTGGATGAC
>DCXX01000038.1 GCA_002329125.1 Fidelibacterota bacterium UBA2125
ACCCTTTTCAGCCAATCTTAAGGCAGATACGGAACCACCGAATCCGGAGCCGATTATTATGTAGTCGTACTTTCTGTTCATGCGAGAGAATCTACCGACAATTACTGGTTCAACTTAGATCTGTCGGCAGTTTAAAGCTGTTTACTCCTCTTTGCATCTTGATGCCTGAAAACAGAGGCTGTCCCCGTTAGCTGGGATGTGCCCCGTCTTGTCCAAAATGCCGTCCAGTCTCAAGTTGCCAATAGTGGGGCCATCTTTGGTCATGGTTACCATCGTCACATGATCAAAGGACATTTCATTGCCGGCATTCTGACTACCCCCTGTTGTCCCCAGCATGATGTAGTCCCGCCCGTTCTTTATCGTGTGTGAATAACTGTGGAAATGACCGTTGAACAGGGTATAGGGACGGTTGGAAAGTGCCGATTCGATGGCGGCAAATTCGGGGTCATTTTCCTTAAGCCAGACGGGTTTATGCATAAACAGAAATGTCCAATCTACATTTGGGTGCTCGGCAATAACTTTAAGGAAATAGTCGGACTGTTTTTTTCCCATCTCACCGGTAGTTCTTTCAGGCATTTTCATGTATTTCATTTCCTTTACTTGTTCCGGTTCCATGCTGTCGCGCAATTCTATATATTCAGCACGGGCTTCATAAATTTCCTGCATCCGATCATCAGAATAGTCTTCGCTGTCCAGGGCAAGGAACAGGACATTTTTGTAGATAAAATGATAATACCGGGCACCGTATCGCTCCATCCAGACATCTCGCATGGTCTGGTTTGTCAGATCGTGATTGCCACCTACTTTAAAAACGGGAGTGACGGCTCGGGAGGCCCTTTCATCGAAGGATTCCCATTCCTGTTGTAAGGTTTCCCTGTTTTCAGTTCCCCCATCGATGAGGTCTCCTACACTGAGGATCAGTTCAGGACGCAAAAGAGAAAGTTGTGCCACCGCAACTTCGAACACCTTCTCACGCTCACCACCGTTCAGATCTGAAAATATGGCAAAAGTGAACTTATCCTCCGCATTGTCAAACCGATTATGCGTCCACGGTGTTGGTCTTTCATATAAATTGTGCTGGAAAGCGGTTGGGACCGTTCCTGAGCATCCCATAAGCAACAGCAGCGCAGCTACAGATATTGTCTTACGAAATACAATAGTCCTGGTATCCATAAAGCGTATCTCCTATTTGATGTAAATCGCCACGGCAAAAAGGTTTTTCAGATATTCAGCTGAATCAATTTGATGCGCCCGGATTCACCGCTCTTGATGGAGACCCGGGACTTTTTCACCTCATTCATTTCTCAGCAGTTTTTCAGCGGTGTCTAAATCTTCCGGAGCATTCATATTGAAAAATTGTTTCTCAGGCATAGACACCTTATTGCATTCTACGGTTTCGACAAATTGATAAAGGCTGAGTTGGCCATTCGAAATGAAAGCTTCAACGATATCAGCAAGTCTGCGGTGATAAAGGGCGCAGGTTACTTGAAGGTGGGCATCAGACTCGGGAACTATGATATCTTTTTCACTATCCCGGTTCTCCCAGACTTTTTCAAGAATACCTTCTGTCATTAGAGGTAAATCGCACGAGAGCAGTAGGTTCCAATCGTGAGTGCTGTTTTTCAAAAGGGTGTAGAGACCAATAATGGGGGCCTGACCATCAAGCTCATCTTTCAGGAAATGCTTTCCCGAATCACCTGGCTGTTCTTTGCCGATGACTATTCTTTTTTCAAAGCGGTTGCATGCCTCCCATAGCCGGTCAAGGACGGTTATACCACCCATGTTTACTTTCCATTTGGGCGAACCAAATCGGCTACTCTGGCCTCCAATCAAAATACCTGCTGTGGCGGAGATGAAGTGTGACATTTCTTCAATAGGAAAAATACGAAAACGAATTATCGATCCCTTGCAATCATTACCTCTTGATTTTATATAAGAAAATTACTATATATTGGATACCGCATGGAAAAAATTGGGAGCTCCAATTATGAATAATGCACTTTCTGTTGAATTTATACAGCAAGCTTCAGATGTAATCAAGGTGCTCGGGCACCCTCAGCGTCTGAAAATTATTGAGTATTTAGAGAAGGAAGAAAAGTCTGTTAGTCAGATTCAGGAACATCTTTCCGTTTCTCAGCCCCTTGCATCTCAGTATTTACGCCACATGCACAGTCGTGGCATCGTCAAGTACAGGCAGGAAGGTACCACCTACTTTTATTCTATCGCTTCAGAATTCATTCATAAAATTCTGGACTGTGTTTCCGAATGCCAGCAGAAAGTTGAATCGGGCGAATGGGAACTGGCAATGTTTGGTACTGAGTAAAAAGGAGAGACAGGTATGACTGATTATCAAGAAGATTCACTATTGGATTGTTCAGGGATGAACTGTCCACTGCCCATACTGAAGACGAAGAAGGCTATAGACGGCATGAACAGCGGCGAAACCCTGAAGATGATATCCACTGATCCGGGATCGATCAATGACGTAAACGCATTCACCAAGCGCACGGGGCACGAACTGATTGAATCCATCGCTGAAGATGGCAATTACACTTTCTTTATTCGAAAATCATAAGATTATCTGCAATTTGATTACCAATTAGGAGGTAACCATGAGTGAGACCAATGGACAACCAAAAAGGATGGCACTGATTGCATCCAAGGGGACGCTGGACTGGGCATATCCGCCTTTTATCCTCGCTTCTACTGCGGCGGCCATGGAGATGGAGGTAGGGATATTTTTTACTTTTTATGGACTGACGCTTCTGAAGAAGAATATC
>DCXX01000032.1:0-6453 GCA_002329125.1 Fidelibacterota bacterium UBA2125
ATTCGGCAATGATCCTTCAGGGGGCTTGACCCCGAATGGTTCAAAAGATTCATTCTTCGGCACAGAAATCTCGCCGTATTGCTTTTCATACTTTTCAATGTTATCCGACAGAGCCCTTTGAAAACTTTTAGCATGAGAGGGGGCCATGATGATTCTTGAATTCACTTTCGCTTTCGGCATCCCCGGTAGGAGCCGGGTGAAATCCATGACAAACTCAGCCGGTGAATGGGTAATGACCACAAAATTGGCGTAATCTCCACTTCCAACTTTTTCATCTAGCTCAATGTTGATCTGCTGTTCTTTCTTTTTATTCACGATTTTTTCTTTCTCCCTCTTCTTGACTTTTTCTTTTTCTCCAGAAGTGGATTTTTAGCCTCTTCTTTATTGCGGAGATTAAATTCTTCCCAATCTTCCTCAAGTCCTTCCCAAACATCTATCTCTTGTGTGGTATCTTTTTCTACGGTTTGTACCTCTTCTTGGAAGAGAGAAAAAGTGTCTTTTTTCTTTTCAAAATCCTGCGGGTCCACCTCCTCCTGATCGGTGGGATCGAGACGTTCAATCTCATCCTTGTAGATTTTCATATCGAAAAAGTCTATATCTTTCACAATACCGTTGGCCACAAGGTATTCAATGAAGTCTAGGTATTTCGCATTCTGTAAATCGGTCTTGCAGCTGGCACAAACCAAAGACTCTTTGAGATCCTCTTCTTTAAGGGGAGTCTTGCATTCTGGGCAGATCAAACCTTCTGATAGCATGATATTTCCTCGTTTTATCCTCGGTCAGAGGGCGATAATATAATCGGCGACCCGCCCCTCGTCAACAGGTATTTCAACATTTTTATTTCCAATGTTTTTCCCACAGTTGAAAAAAAAGGCTCTCCTCTGCAGCTGAGAACGATTGATCTCGCCTCCCCTTTGCCGCTTTTGCTGTCTCAATAAACTTCTGAAAATCGTATTTCTGCAATTCCCTATTCATGACCCATGAGAAAGGCAGAATCTCTTTCGGCGGAAACCCGGTGGCCACCACATTGCAGGCCGGTCCCACTGTGGTGCCTGTATTAAACTGGGTCCCGATGGCTGATTTTGCATAATCCCCCATAAAGAGCCCTACAAACAGGCTTTCCGTGTCGACCTGTGTTCCGCCCACTGTAACTTTGACAGTAGAATAATTGTTTTTTAGGTCACTGTTATTGGTTCCAGCGCCAAGATTAACCCATTCCCCCACGTAGGAATGTCCCAGAAAACCGTCGTGCTGTTTATTACTCCAGCTCTGGAAAATGGTTTCAGCAACTTCTCCCCCAACCTTACAACCGGGACCCATAGCTGTTTCTCCGAAAATCTTTGCTCCCGCTTTAATGAGAGAACCATTTCCTATATAAAGAGGCCCTTCCAGGTAAGCACCGGGTTGAACGGTCACTTTTTCGCTAATGATAACCGGTCCCGATTCACCATCCAGAATGGCTCCTGCCTTCACTCTGGCACCCTCAGCCACATAAATGTTATCTTGATTCAGTAGATGGGTGCCATCATCAATATCACCTTTCACTTCTCCCATGGGAAAGTGGGCAGCATCCGCCTTAATAGCATGACCATTTTCATTGATACAGTCCCAAAGGTATATGATTGATTTAAGACCATTTTTCTCTTCCCCAATATCTTCAGGGCAAGATGTATTTAGAGGACCTCCTGCCTCCAACCACTTTTGACCCTTTTCAGAGGAGAAATGTGCTCCAACAAAAGCACCGTCTGATGTGAATATTCCCCCTTTCGATTCCAGAAGATTCAGGGACGGTTCAGTCCAAAAGACAGTACTGTTAAGCCAGAGGCCGTCTTCCACAGTCTCAGGGTTCACTGTCAAGCCAAATCGTTCTTTGGTAACTGCTTCCTGTTCCTCCCTAACAAAGAGGGAGATGGAATCATCAGGACGAAGCCTATTCAAGCGCTCCAGGAATGTGAAAGCACCGCACCGAAGATCAAACAAGGGCCGTGTCAGGGCAATAGGGGCAAGCTTCTCAGCCGAAGTCCGGGTTTCGTAAAGATAGATATTCATAAGTTTAGCAACTTTTGTACTGCCAGATAACTTCGTTCAAGAAATTCACTTTTCGAACTGTCAATCTCCACATTGAAAAAATGTTCCGAAAATTTGTTAGCAAAACCAATACGCATGGGTGCTTTAGACATAAGTGCCAGATAAGCTGACGAAAGATTAAACACCGGATGCATGTCCACAACGGCATCGTAGGGATGGTCCAAAATGCGGTCAAGCATAGACTGACTCGGCAATCGGAACCAGTTCAATTCATCCTCTTCATACACCTTCACACTTTCCGGAAGTGAGTCTTGAAAGGTGTGGTAGAGTGATTTATCCATAAGAAAGTCTATTTCTGTATGGCCGTTCTGGTAGATTGATTTCAGGAAGTAACGGGCGATCCTGGAGTTCTCACGACCTTCAGGTAAGATAATGAGTGCAGAGCGAACCCCTGAGCCTCCCTTTCGGATAGCACCAGTGAAATCCGGTTTCTCCAATTTTCGTCTCAGCCGAAACCAAGCGACGGTCCCGCGCGTTTTCCATTGCTCCAGTAGGCGGCGCATGCGGTGCAATATAGGACATTTGCTGAAAAAAGAAACTTTTTAGTTACTGACGATTTTTCAGCAGAACTCTGTATCTTTACAGGCTAAAAATGCACAGTTGCACAAACACAAGATGCCTGTAGGAAAGAAAATACTGTGGAGCGGACTTGGCTGGGTTCTGGCAGGCCCTATCGGCGCGCTGGTGGGATTGTCGCTGGCGTCCTTTTCGGAACAGCCACTGGAAGGTTCGCCCTACAGAACACACTATGGCCCGAGGAAAAGTCCCAAAGATTATCCCCACACCCGTCCCGGCGATTTTGCTGTTTCCTTGCTTGTTCTTCTGGGTCAAGTCATGAAAGCAGATGAGAAACTTTTAAAATCGGAACTGGTATTTGTTAAACAGTTCCTTACAAAACATTTTGGACAGGAAAATGCAAGAGATCTCATGATACTCTTCAAAGACATTTTGAAACAGGACTACCCACTCCCTTCCATCTGCCGTCAGATCAAGAAAGAGATGGATCATGCGGCCCGGCTGGAACTGATACACGGGCTGTTTGGGCTCGCTCATGCTGATGGTGAGCTCCATTCATTAGAAGATAATGTGATCAGGAAGATCTGCAATTATATTGGTGTTTCTCCTTCCGATTTCGAATCCATGAAAGCCATGTTTGTTGGTCAGGCCGCTGGTGCTTATACCATACTTGAGGTGGATTCCTCCGCTTCCGATATTGAAATAAAACGGGCTTACAGAAAAATGGCCACCAAGTATCACCCTGACAAGGTGGCACATCTGGGAGAAGAGTTCGGGCAGCTGGCGGAAGAAAAATTCAAAGCTGTGAACGACGCCTATGAAAAAATTAAAAGCGAGAGAAATCTGAATTAGCCGTGTCCTCTGAAAAAGCTGGACAGTACCCCTTCACCCGCGGAATCTACTCTAACATGTACCGTGATCGGCTCTGGACCATGCGCCAGTATGCCGGCTTCACCTCTGCCGAGAAATCTAACAAGCGTTACCGTTATCTCTTGGCGCAGGGTGTCACGGGTCTATCGGTGGCCTTTGACCTTCCGACTCAGATGGGGTACGATTCAGATCACGCAATGGCCCATGGAGAGGTGGGCCGTGTTGGAGTTCCCATCGCCACTGTGGAAGATATGGATACCCTTCTGAAGGATATCCCTCTCGGCGAAGTTTCCACATCTATGACCATCAACGCCACGGCTGCCATTCTGTTGGCATTTTATACAATGGTAGCAGAGAATAAAGGCGTGAACATCAGCAGTTTACGGGGAACAGTGCAAAACGATATCCTTAAAGAGTATATTTCCCGGGGAACCCACATTTTTCCTCCTGAACAGAGCCTCAGAATCGTCACCGATATTTTCGAATATTGTCACCACCAGATGCCGAAATGGAATACTATTTCCATTTCCGGCTACCATATTCGTGAAGCCGGGGCTACCGCAGCCCAGGAGTTGGCTTTTACCTTCTCAAACGGAATTGCCTACGTCCAAGCGGCCACTGACCGAGGCTTGGATGTAGATGACTTTGCCCCTCGTATCTCATTTTTCTTTAACGCTCATATGGACTTTTTTGAGGAGATAGCAAAGTTCAGAGCAGCACGACGCATCTGGGCAAAAATCATGAATAAGAGATTCAAGGCTAGGGATGAAAAATCTTTGTTGTGTCGGTTTCACGTTCAGACAGCTGGATCTTCACTTGCCGCACAACAAATTGACAACAACGTTGTACGGACAGCCTTTGAAGCCCTTTCGGCAGTACTTGGCGGTACCCAATCACTTCATACCAATGCCCGGGACGAAGCGCTGTCTCTCCCCACTGAAGCATCCGCACAGCTGGCACTGAGGACACAGCAGGTTATCGCTCATGAAACAGGTATCACAAATGCCGTGGATCCAGTGGGTGGATCATGGTACGTGGAAAAAATGACAGACCTTCTCGAAGAAGAAGCCTTTGAAATGATAAAGAGAGTTGATGATCTGGGTGGCTCTGTCTCTGCTATCAAGAGTGGTTACATCCAAGACGAGATTTCTCGAAGTGCCTATGAACAGCAGAAAAAGGTAGACTCCGGGGAGCAAGTAGTTGTCGGTTTAAACAGGTATAAACGCGGTGAACCGGAGCAAATTGATCTTCAGGAAATCGACCAAGCAGCCGTCACTCAGCAATTGGAGCGGCTGGCCCGGTTTAAAGAAAACAGGGATGACAGTAATGCGGAGAAGTCATTATCTGAAATGCAAAAGGCGGCAGAAAGCAATAACAACCTGATGCCGTTTATTATTGATTGTGCAAAGAACAACTGTACGCTGGGAGAAATTTCCCACACACTTAAAGAGGTGTTTGGGGAGTATAAACCTGCCTAGCTGGTAGGCCTGACCAGAAATCAGTTGACCAGTATTCATTCGGAGTTATATCTTCGTGCCCGTTGCCAGTGAAATGGCACAAACAAAGCTCGTGGGAACTGAAAGTAGGGAATTACGTAGAAACAGTTAACTGTTTGCAAATTGGAGAGAAAGAAAATGAAGTCTAGTAAATTTATTATCAGCACTATTGCAATTTTGATGCTTGTGGTCTCTTGCGGAAAACAGTCCGCGCCTCCGGTTTCTCCGGAAGACACAAAAGCGCTCGCCTCAGGTAAAGAGTCTGCAGACCGCATGGGGCTGGAGCAAAATGATGTTGGAATCAACATCTCCGACGAAGCCGAAACAGAAAGCGGCCCATCTGTGGATCTTACAATACCTGAACCTGAAATTGTTATGGAAGCACCTGCAATGAGTAGTGACATTGCGCTCACTGATTGGGATACATATATGATCGTTCCAGGTGATTTTCTTATAAAGATTGCCAATCAACAGTACGGAAGCTTTCGCAGGTGGCGTGAGATTTACTCCTGGAACAGAGAAGATATCGGTGACAACCCAAATCTTATCTATCCCTACCACTATCTTACTTTGAAGCGGGAAAATATGGTTGAAGAGTTCAAACCCGGTTTTTCCGAATACGAAGTGAGCTCAGGTGAAACACTTTGGGACATCGCTGGTAAACTCTACGGCGACCCCGTGGCTTGGATTATTCTCTATCTGGACAACGCCGACCGGCTAAACGGAAACAGCAATTTCCTCGACCCCGGAATGAGGCTGCAGATCAGAGACAGGATCGATCCCAAGGCCTGAGCAGCAACAGACGATTTGATTGTTAGAAAGCCGCTGGTTAACCAGCGGCTTTTTTGTTTAAGTTCATATTCAAGCAATGCTGTTTTCTCAACTCGTTAAAGCAAACCTCCAGACAAAATTTCTTGGCCGTGAGATTGAATACTATCAACGGCTGGGATCAACCAATGTGGAAGCGTTTGAACTCATCGACAAAGGTGGGATTGCAGACGGAACAATGGTTATTACAGATCATCAGTTTGAGGGAAAAGGTCGACAGAGGCGATCGTGGTTTGCCTCACCGGGAAAAGCAGTCACCTTTTCTGTTATTCTCCGGCCGGAAATCTCAACACAACAGAATGGGCTTCTTTCCCTTGCTGTAGGTGTGGCCGTTGCTGAAGCAGTTGAAAAATTTGGGCTGACACCCACCTTGAAATGGCCCAATGACATCCGAATTTCTGGTAAAAAGTGTGGGGGTGCTCTGGTGGAAACTAAGGTTCAAAGAGACTCTGTGGAATATGCAGTGGTTGGAATAGGATTGAACGTCAATGAAAGTTTGAATGAACTTCCTGAAGAACTACGCTACAGTGCCACAACACTTTCCGCCGAAAAAGGGTCACCCCTTCAGCGAGAACTGGTAGTGGCGTGGATCCTAAATGCTCTTGAGCGGTGGATTGATGCAGTGAAAAGTGGAAAATCCGTTTCGCTCAGGTCA
>DCXX01000032.1:6872-7491 GCA_002329125.1 Fidelibacterota bacterium UBA2125
ACGGTGCCGCTTTGATTAAAACTTCTGACGATGAGATATCACTTACAGGCGATGAAATCTCTATAAACGTTTAAATCTTAATCAAAAGCCGAATGGCCGGTAATCTTCTCACCCAAGATGAGGGTGTGCATCTCGTGGGTCCCCTCATATGTATAGACCGTCTCGAGGTTTGCCATGTGGCGGATAGGAGAGTAATCGTCAATGATACCGTTTGCGCCTAGTATCTCACGGGAAGTCCGAGCGATGTCCCGAGCCATGGCTACATTGGCCCGCTTCGCCATTGAGACCTGACTGAAATCCATGGTACCCTCATCCTTCATGCGGCCGAGGCGGAGGACCAGCAGTTGTGCTTCTGTGATGTTGGTGAGCATTTCCACCAGTTTCACCTGGGTTATTTGATAACCGGCAATAGGCCGGGAAAACTGTTTGCGCTGCAGGCTGTAATCCAAGGCCGTTTCGTAACAGTCCACAGCAGCACCAATAACACCCCAGGCAATGCCATAGCGGGCCTGAGTGAGACAGGACAGCGGTCCTTTCAACCCCTCTACATTCGGCAGGCGTGCTGAATCGGGGACACGAACATTCTCCAACACAAGCTCGGAAGTGATGGAAGCCCTTA
>DCXX01000032.1:7877-8578 GCA_002329125.1 Fidelibacterota bacterium UBA2125
CCGCGAATGATACCATCATCGTCCTTGGCCCACACCAGTGCCACATCGGCAATGGTGCCGTTAGTAATCCACATTTTGGAACCGTTGATAACCCAGTCATCGTCATCCCTGGAGGCATGAGTCACCATGCCGCCTGGATTGGAACCGAAGTTAGACTCTGTCAGACCAAAACAACCGATGGCCTCACCACTACCCAGTTTGGGAAGCCAGTTTGATTGTTGTTCATCAGAACCATAGGCGTAGATGGGATACATGACAAGGGCACCTTGAACAGAGGCGAAAGAGCGAAGGCCTGAATCGCCCCGTTCCAATTCGTGCATAATGAGACCATAAGCCACATTGCTGACACCAGCACCTCCAGATTCTTCAGGAAGACTTGACCCGAGGAAACCAAGTTCACCCAGTTTGGTCATCAGTTCAACGGGAAAGGTACCGGCGTGATAGTGTTCTTTAATAACAGGCAAAAACTCGTTCTTGACAAACTCATGGGCTGTCTTTTGAACCAAAAGTTCTTCTTCGGTTAATTGACTGGAGATATCGTAATAATCCGGGCCTATATATTTCATGGATGATTCCCTTTATTATGGGTGGAAATTACAATTATATCTGTATTGCTTCCATATACTGGTGTAACTTTTTTCTCATAGTACGGAAGGGGTAATGACGTGAACAGTGAGCGCAGAGAAATGGTGGACGGTGCC
>DCXX01000032.1:8961-11853 GCA_002329125.1 Fidelibacterota bacterium UBA2125
GCCTCCGGGATTTTGGGCCATATGCTACGAGAACTACCCAAGATTGGTGGTGTCGGCATCCAAGGGGAAGATGAAATATCCTCCATTGGGCACTGCATTGGTGCGGCCACGGCAGGAGCCACTGCTTTTACTGCTTCAAGTGGCCCAGGGCTTTCCCTCTATTCTGAAAATATTGGTCTGGCCATTATGATGGAAGTACCTCTGGTCATCGTCATTTCCCAAAGATTAGGCCCTTCCACTGGTGCAGCCACCGCAGCAGCCCAAGGAGATATACAATTTATGCGATGGTGCACTTCGGGTGGATACCCTCTGATTGTTCTGTCTCCAACCAATATTCCCGAATCGTATCACCTAACTAAACGAGCCTTCAAACTCTCCAGACGTTTTCGCAACCCTGTTTTTATTGCAACTGACAAAGAAACAGTCATGACTACCGAATCTGTGTCTGTCACAGAAATGACCAGTGGACCAGACTGGCCCGAAATTCCCGATGAACCCATAGGCAAACCGTTAAATCCATATCAGATTAACGGACAGATTCACCACTTTACAGGCTCCAGCCACACCGAAGCAGGACACATCACAAAAGATCCGGTTATTATTGCTGATCTCAATGAAAGGCTAAGACAAAAAATTGAAAGCCGAGTGGATGAACTCTCTCTAATTAAATGTGATTTAGAGGATGGTGCCGAAACGTTGATTTTGAGCTATGGCATATCAGCTCGCTCTATGGAAACTGCCGTAAATCAGTTGCGTGGTGAAGGAGAAAAAATTTCTGCTCTCACTGTCTTTTCTCTCTGGCCTATCCCAGAACAGGAAATCTTGAAATGCCTTAGCGGGATTAAGCGCATCATTATCCCTGAAATGAACCATGGTCAGTACCGCCATGAAATCGAAAGGCTTACCAATAAGGAAATTCAACTAATCGGTGTAAACCGAGTCGATACATTTTTAATTACCCCGAAAGAAATTGTGGAAGCTTACAGTGGCTGAATCGGAACTAGAAACTTACATTGCCGAAGAAAACCTCCCCTACGAATTCTGTCCTGGCTGTAGTCATGGAAAAGTACTGAGTGCTGTAAGCGATAGCCTGAAACAGCAAAAACTGAATCCTACGGAAGTAGTAATTGTAACTGATATTGGTTGTGTGGGTCTTTCAGACAAATATTTTGTTACTCATGCTTTCCACGGTCTCCATGGCCGAGCCATCACCTACGCCTCAGGCATCAAGATGGGCAATCCAGATTTGAAGGTAGTGGTGCTTATGGGAGATGGAGGTTGCGGTATCGGAGGACACCATTTACTCAATGCTGCCCGATCCAATACCGATGTTACCGTGCTGGTGTTCAACAACTTTAATTTTGGAATGACTGGCGGTCAGCATTCGGCAACCACCCCGCTAGACAGCATAACTCCTACCACTTCTTTCGGCAGCACCGATGCACCTATGGATATTGCTGGAACGGCTAAAGTCAACGGCGGCGGTTTTGTAGCCCGTGCTACTGCGTTCGATGAAGACCTTCCTGAAATGATTAGTAAGGCCATGAATCATGACGGATTTTCGCTTATTGATATATGGGAGCTTTGTACCGCCTATTATGTAGTTCGAAATGATTTTGGTCGCAAAGAAATGATGAATTATATGGATAGCATTAATATGGAATCAGGTCTTTTACAGAAAACAGATCGTTCCAGCTTTCAGACCAATTATAAAAATATCCAGGAACAGGCAAGCAAACAAAAACCAATGGGTGGTTTGGTGTTAGAAACAAAATTCAGTTCCGATCTAGATAAACCAATACGCATTGTGTTGGCCGGTGCAGCAGGTCAAAAAGTTGTGTCAGCCGGTAACTTGTTGGCCGCAGCTGCAACCCTCTCCGGTCTTTGGACCAGCCGTCGGGCGGATTTTCCTATTACAATCCAGACAGGATTTTCCGTGGCGGAAGTCGTTATAAGTCCCGAACCGGTGCTTTATTCAGGAATCATGAAACCAGATGTGGCAGCCTTGATTGCGCCAGAAGGTCGAGACAAAATTACGAGATTGACCAGGGCCATGGATAAAACGGGTTTGATTTATTTTGCTGAGGGGCTGGGCAATGTTGATTCTAAAGCTAAACAATTACCTTTATTGTTTCCTAAAAGTGCTCAAAAAGAAATTCGCAAAAATATTTCGGCCCTTACGGCAGGATATCTCACCCAAGAACTTGGGTTATTTCCTTTCGAAGCGTTGCAAGAAGCGGTGCGGTTGATCCAGAAGCCAAAAATCGCTGAAATCAACCTAGGTGTTTTAGCTTTAACATAAACCAATACCTCTATTTGTCCGGCTGTGGCCCATATATTCGAAGAATTGGAGTAATTACAATAAAGTTATATCCCATCTTTCCTTTTCTCGTAAAACTCTAATAAATATTTTGGGATTTCTGTTCCCGTATCCATTCTATCATCTGGAATAGGATAATCACAAATTTGTTTAATTGGTATAACTCCTGCCCAATGACTCAACTTGTAATCCTTTTTTTTCTCTGCACCCGGAGTATTAGCCACTTTTGCTGATGCAGTTTCAATCTTTATTTCCACAACCCTAGTGGCTTTCAATTCTTTGTCATTAGGTTTTCTGCAATCATCCCATCGACCCGGAACAAAATGATTGATAATATGCTTTAACCCGTCCAACTTTTCTTCATTTGTGGTTAACTCTTTAACTGACCCAAAAACAACCACCGACCTATAATTCACTGAATGATTGAAAGCAGACCTAGTAAGCTTCATAGAATCCAATAGCAAAACATTGAGAGTAACTTCTCCAGATTGTATTAGAGCAGATGTCATTCTATTTTGATAAGATCCATGCAGGTATAAAAACTCATCCTTACGACCATAATTTATGGGCTG
>DCXX01000017.1 GCA_002329125.1 Fidelibacterota bacterium UBA2125
TTTTTTGGTCGGTGAAATTAACTATTAAAGAATACCTCAGCAACGATTCCTTAATATCTGCTTTATGTGTATTTGTTGTATCAAAAAACGGTATTTTATGCTTGATATCAGAGGAGTGATATGGATAAATTTACACCCCCACCACAGTGTGGATAAGTTGTGGACAAAACCATTTTAACAGCATCAAAGGTCTGGACAAATTTATCAAAAGAGGTTCAGCCTTTAATTAGTAAGCAAACCTTTGCCACCTGGTTTGAACCTATACAAGCTGTTGGTCTTGACGAAAAAAGCCTTACCCTCGAAGTACCAAGCAAGTTCTATTACGAATGGATAGACCGACACTATCGACACCTATTGCTTTCAAAACTAAAAACGGCCACAGGAAAAGATTTAAAAGTCCGCTACAGCGTGGTAGTAGGAGAAGAGGCAGATAATGGTGAAAGTGTTAAAGAGCCCAAGATGTTTACAGATCAGGGTCGCGATGTGAGGCAATACTATGATAGCGGCAGTAGACTAAATAGGCGCTACACCTTCGATAGCTTTGTGGAGGGATCGAACAATCAAATGGCAAAAGCCGCCTCTGTTTCTGTAGCTGGTTCGCCAGGACAAACATCATTTAATCCACTGGTCATTTACGGCGGTGTCGGACTAGGAAAGACACATCTTCTCCAAGCTATTGGAAATAAAGTGTTGCAACGGTCACCTACGCCACGCGTTCATTATACCACAAGTGAAAAATTCACTATCGATTTTATTTCAGCAATTCAAAATAATAACAGTTCTTCGTTTTCGGAAAAACACAGAAGTGTTGAGACCCTATTGGTTGACGACATTCAGTTTTTTCAGAAAAAGGAACAAACCCAAGAACAGTTTTTTCATACATTTAACGACCTTTATCAAAGAGGAAAACAGGTTGTTTTAACAACTGACCGCCACCCCAGTGAATTGTACGGGCTGAAGGACCGACTGCTTTCGCGGTTTCAATCTGGTTTAATTGTTGATATTCAGGCACCCAACCTGGAAACCCGAATAGCAATCCTTCAGAAAAAGGCAGAAGAGGACAAACTAGAAATACCCTATGAGATAACAGAACTTATCGCAACAAATATCCGTGGAAACATACGTGAAATGGAAGGAGCCCTTATCAAGTTACTGGCTTATTCATCACTGTCACATTCGGACATTACCATGCCTCTGGCTAAACGAGCCCTCCGTGAAACTTTAGGCAGAGCTGGTACAAAAACAGTATCGATTGACGATGTAATACAAAGAGTGAGTGAAACCATGGACGTGCCAGAAAAAAAGTTGATTGGTCGCGGACGTAAAATGGACGTAGCTGGCGCCAGGCAGGTAGCCATGTATTTGTCCAGAGAAATTGTGGGAACCTCACTGGAAAATATAGGGTTGCATTTTGGAGGGCGAGACCACTCTACTGTAATACACGCTTGTCGGGCGGTAAAAGAAAAGATGAAAGAAAAGTCTGATCTTCGTCACCGCGTTGATGGGATTCGTTCACAGCTCGAATTCTAGGATATAAACTCAAAACCTTTACTTTCACAAGGAAACGATATAACTTTGTACGCTTTTTGTACCCATGTTTTTAACTAAAAGACAAAAAGAGATTCTTGATTACTTAAGGGGATATATCTCTAGGCACGGCTATGCACCAACGTTTGATGAAATTGCGGTAAGTTTCGGGTTTACATCGAAAGGCACTGTCTATAAACATATTCGGGCGTTAAAAGAAAAGAGAGCTATTCGTCACGAGTGGAACAGAACCCGGTCAATTGAACTCTGCCCCGATGATTCAAATTATAACGCCCTTGAAGTACTGGGTACGGTGGCCGCCGGAAAACCGATCGAAGCAATAACAACTCCAGACGCCATAGACGTACCAGCATCTTTTCTACGCCGCGGTAAACACTATGTACTTAAAGTGTCTGGAGAATCTATGATAGAGGAACAGATTCAGGATGGAGACCTTGTTGTTGTGCAGGAAAAGGTAGACGCACAAAACGGTCAGACCGTTGTTGCTTTAATAGACAACCAAGAGGTAACGATCAAAAAGATTTATCGAAAAAACGGTGAAATTGAATTAAGGCCGGCAAACAGGAGCTTAGATTCAATGTTTTACGAAGCGGAAAAAGTAAGGGTACAAGGAGTAGTGGTTGGTATTATGCGAAAATACAATGGGGAGCGGCCATGATTGATGTTGGTGAATCAGTGGGCGAAATAATTTTGCAAAACCATGAGGGCAAGCAAAGCAGCTTAAACACATCTAGAAGAAAAGTAATTTTCTGTTATCCCAAAGCCAGCACACCAGGATGAACAGTTGAGGCGACTGAGTTTCAGTCTAGAATAAAAAGGTTTGAAAAAGGAAACACCGACATTTATGGACTATCAGCAGACCCGCCCAAAGTTTTGAAAAAATTTGTGGTTAAATGTGGGCTCACCTACCCACTTTTAAGTGATGAAAACCATATTATACTAAAAAAGCTTGGGGTTTGGGGCGTCAAGAAAATGTACGGGCGCCAAGATGAAGGAATCATTCGGCGAACCATCGTTTTGGATCAAAACAATGTTGTGACCCACACCTTTCCAAAGGTTTCCCCAAAAGGTCACGCAGATGAAGTAGCGAAGGCGATTGGTGTATAAAACATGAAATTAATAGCTGAAGAAACCCAGCTTCTAGTTATTGATGTGCAGAAAAAGATCTTTTCCGCAATGTATGAGCAAGAAAAAACAAAACAAAACATCTGTCGACTTATTGAAGGTTCTAAAGTTTTTAAAATGCCAATTGTTTGGACCGAGCAGTATCCAACCGGGCTGGGCCCCACCCTGAGTGAAGTGGCGACAGCTTTAAACGGGGCTGAATTATTGGAGAAGACAACCTTTAGTTGCCTGGGTGATAATGTTGTGTCAAAAAAGATAAAATCTTATAACAGAAACCGGACCTTGGTCTGTGGTATAGAAACACATGTATGTGTTTATCAAACCGTTCAGGATTTGTTGATAAAAAATTATGATGTGCACGTTGTAACAGATGCGGTCATGTCACGCCACAAGGTGAATCACAATCTAGGGCTTAAAAAAATGGGTGCGCTGGGTGCCAACATGACATCTGTTGAAATGGCTTTATTTGAATTACAGCAGATAGCCAGCGGCGACACTTTTAAGGCTATTGCAAGCATTATAAGATAGACTTTACTTTCCATCTTTTCATTTTGACCTAAAAGGTGTCTTGTGAGTAAAACTCCCAAACAGTTTGTACTTGAGAAAAAATTGGCTGGTATTACCGAATATCGGCACAAGAAGAACAATCTCACCGTTCTGCTTCTAGAGAACCACCACGCTCCGGTAATCACTTTTATGGTTACCTATCGTGTGGGGTCCCGTAACGAGGCCGTTGGACACACAGGATCGACACACCTTTTAGAACATCTTATGTTTAAGGGATCAGAACAGTTTAATAAAGAGAGAGGAACAGCTATATGGAATGTACTGCAGGATGTGGGCGCCATGATCAACGCTACAACCTGGTTCGATCGAACTAACTATTTTGAGCTGCTACCGAAGGAACACCTGGAAAAAGCCGTGGAAATAGAGGCTGACAGAATGAGGGGTGCATTTATTAAGGAAAAGGACAGACAGTCAGAAATGACGGTTGTAAGAAATGAGTTTGATCGTGGTGAAAACGATCCATGGGAGGCACTAGACAAAAATATTTGGGCAACTGCGTATCAGGCCCACCCGTATCATCATGCTACAATAGGGTGGAGATCTGACATTGAAAATGTGCCAACAAAGCAACTGAAAAAGTTTTATAACACCTTTTATTGGCCAAACAATGCGACTGTTTCTGTTGTTGGCGATTTTCAGAAAGACACCACCTTAACCCTTTTGGACAAACATTTTGGCCCCATCCCCATGCCGTCACATGAAATTCCTCAGATGCACACCAGCGAACCGCCCCAAGAAGGGCCTAGGCGGGTTCTGGTGAAAAGAGCGGGGGAGATGCCTATTGTGGGCCTAGCGCACAAAACACCGGAGGGTGTTCACGAAGACACATATTCTTTACAAATCCTAGGACGAATTCTGGGCTATGGCAAGACCAGCCGATTTTACAGAAAATTCATCGACCCTGGTAAGGCAGTCGATGTGAGCGTTTGGTCTCACCCCCTTCATGATAACGGTCTTTTTGTTACCTATGTATTTCTTACGGACAATTCCACCTGTGAAGAGATAGAAAAAGATATCTTAGAAGAATATGCTGCCATTATTACTAATGGTGTAAAAGAGAAGGAACTTCGTCAAGCAAAAGCCCAGATCCGTGCTGAAACCGCTTTTACTCGGGACGGCTCTTACTCGGTTGCCAGCAATTTAAATGAAGCAATCGCCCTGGGGGACTGGACATTTTATGCTACATTCCTCGAGAGAATTGAAAAAGTGTCCTGTAAGGATGTACATCGTGTGGCATCTTCATATCTCAAAGAAGACCAAAGCACCACAGGTTTTTTTATTCCTACTTCAAAAAGGCTAAATGCTGAGTAAAAGTTCAAAGCTAGCCCCCAAAGTAAAAAGTTCGTCACCATTAGAAGGGCTTACGCTCCATTTCCTAAAAACAGAGATTGAAGATGTTATAACGTTACGAGGGAGTTTTCTAGGCGGAGATGTTTTTGCAGTGGACAATATTGTTGTACCTGAAA
Organism: Fidelibacterota bacterium UBA2125; assembly: GCA_002329125.1. Classification (GTDB taxonomy): domain Bacteria; phylum Fidelibacterota; class Marinisomatia; order Marinisomatales; family S15-B10; genus UBA2125. The sequence goes on from DCXX01000017.1 coordinate 4,707, forward strand.
TAACGGCCGCAATGTTGGATCTTGGTACACAGAAGCGAGACAAGTTTGAAATAAGTGACGCCCTGGAATCGGTTGGTGCAAAACTGGCATTTGCTTCGGGTAGATACCGCGTACAATTCTCGGGGAAATGTCTTAGGGAAAACTTGCCCCTCTTGATCGAATTGTTGGCGGAGCAGCTTTTGATTCCGGCGTATAAAAAGAAAGATCTACAGTCGGTTGTGCAACGGCGGACAGCCGAGATGAGAAAAGCAAAAGAAGACACAAGAACGCGCGCCATTGAAACATTCCTTATGGAGCTCTATCCAGAAGGACATCCAAACCGTGCCATGGGATTGGATCGGCAGATAGAGAACACACAAAAGGTTACAACCAAGCAGTTGCAATCGTTCCATGGGGTAAACTATGGATTGGGAACAGCCCACATCTGTTTTGTGGGGGATGTGGACTATAGAATTGCGGAAGAAGAGGTAGTAAAAAGATTTTGTGAATGGGAAAAATCTCCTCTGACCCTAAAAACTGCCACCAAATCTCAAGCAAACATTATTGGAGGTTCTCTATCAAAAGTTGTTCACATTCCGGATAAAACCAGCGCTGATGTAGTGACAGGGCACGGGATAGGTATAGATCGAGAGCATGAAGATTATTATGCTGTTATGATGAGCCATTTCATTCTGGGTGGGAATTTTTCGGCGAGACTTATGGCAACGGTAAGGGACAAAGAAGGGCTAACCTATGGAATTCAGTCTTCAACAGGTGGTGTAGAGGAAGGTAATGACGGCTACTGGTATATCTGGGGGACGTTTGCACCGGACATCATTGATAAAGCAAAAAAGTCCATAGAGAAACAGCTTAACCTTTGGCTTAGAGAAGGTATTAGCGGAGATGAGTTGGAGACCAAAAAGAGAACGATATCTGGTATGTATCAGGTAGGCCTTGACACAACAAGCGGTCTCGCCAACAGAATTCTGACAACTGTGGAGCGAAGCAAAGAACTGTCATTTATGGATGAATATCCAAACCTTATTAATTCATTGACCCTTGAACAAGTTAACAGTGCAATCCATTCCTATTGTGATCCAGGAAAACGCATAACAGTTGTTGCCGGCACCCTTAACGGAACAGACTGAATACGATGGATGTAATCCTTACGGCCGCCGTCACTATTAACGGTATGATTGCGCGAAATTCTAAAGAAACCGTCAGCTGGTCAGTAGATTTGCCGCTTTTTAGGAAGCAAACCATGGGACAGACAGTAATTGTGGGTTCAAATACAGAAACGACCCTAGCGACGGAACTTGACGGAAGGGAAATGATCATAATGCACAGGAATATGGACCCAAAAACAGTCCTTTCTGAAGTAAAAACAGAGAAATGTTTTATTATTGGTGGTGCCCACACTTATAGCAGGTTTGCATCACACCTAACACATATTTTCGTAACTCCCCACCCTCAGATTTTCCCAAATGGTTCTGTGCCGCTATTCTCGTCTCTTACAGAAGAAATGTCACTTGTCTTTGAAAGAAGGGTGGTGGTGGATAAATCAAGAGGAATATTTCAACATCAGTATCAGGTGCTTTCCATTGATTGAACTTCCCTCAACAGACATCCCAGCGAAAGGAGCCCTTATAGTATTGCACGGATGGGGCGCCAACCAGCACGATCTTGTTCCTTTTGTCCAAAACCTTGGGCTGAAAGGAACCCACTCTTTTTTTCCTGATGGGCTATTTGATGTTCCGGGCACAGGGGGTGAAGGAAGGGGGTGGTTTTCGTTTCCGCTGAATGAAAATTCTGAGCGGGAAAGGATGAAAAGCAGGGAGATGCTAATCTCTCTTGTAAACGACGTTCAAAAAAAGGGGTTTACGCCAAAAGAGATTGTTCTTGTGGGTTTTTCTCAAGGAGCTGGGATGTGTTTGGATGTGATGCTCCATTTGAAAACACCGATTGGCGCCGTGGTGGCCCTAAGTGGATTTCTTCTGGATGGGGAGAAAGTGAAAAGCCGAGAAGACCTGCCTACGGAGACACCGATTTTTGCGGCACACGGTTTATATGATCCTATATTACCGCTAAAGCAATCAAAAGAAACTCTTCATACATTAAAGGAATCAGGATTTAGCATCACATGGAAGGAATATCCCATCTCCCACGAGATTTCGTATGATGAAACAGGGGATGTTTGTGTGTTTCTCACAAACGTATTTGGGACTAAATAGTGTACAACAAAACAATGAGACACAGAAAAGACCTAGTGAGCCTCCAGTGATGTGTCATTTCTAAGGAGAGCCAATGACACTTTATGAGCTTCCGGACGGGGAAATTGGAGTTGTAAAATCCTTCAGCGGTGAAATGGAATTGCAATCCCGCCTAGTTGAAATGGGTATACTGCCAGGTATTCGTATTCGCCGGATCAGAACAGCTCCCATGAACGGCCCCATCGAACTGAAAGTACGAGATTACCACGTATCTCTTCGGCAGGAAGACGCCAAAAACATTATAATTGTCCAATGAACCCCGGAAAAGTTCAACCAGATAAAAACTGGGCAGCTCTAATAGGCAATCCAAACAGCGGAAAGACAGCTATCTTTAACTTACTGACAGGGCTGAATCAGAAAGTATCCAATTACCCGGGGGTTACTGTTGAGAAAAAAATCGGTAAAGCCCGCAGTGCCGACGGTCTATCATTTGACCTTTTAGATCTTCCAGGCACATACAGCCTGACCCCAGAGTCAATAGATGAAAGAATTGTTGCTGAGCAGGTATTAAGGTGGATTCATGGTAACAATGCTCCTAGTGTAATTGTATCTGTCGTGGATGCGTCAAATCTGAGCAGAAATCTTTATTTAACGACACAGTTAGCAGATTTAGGCATACCCGTTGTAGTAGCATTAAATATGATGGATATGGTAAAGGACGAATTGGAAGTAGACTTAGATCACCTAGCAGCGAAATTAGGAGTTGCAGCAATTATACCTATGTCAGCCACAGAAAAATGGGGACAGGCGGACCTATTAAAAGCAATAAAAAATTCTTTTAATGCAGAGCCGACAGTAGACGCCCCCCCGTTCTCTTTAAACAAGAATATTGAACAGATACTAGGACCACTGGAAACATTCTTAAGAAACGATCTAAAGTATACACACCGCCTAGCAAGGGCTCAGTCACTGCGCCTTGTTGCACGGAAATCAACTTTAGATGTTTATCAAAACACTTCGTCTAACGAAGGAACCTTTTCTGAACCATTATTGGAATCCCTTCAAGTGCTGCGGGAAGAGGTTGTTGAAAAGCTAGCAGAGAAAGGAGAAAAACACCGCATAATGGAAGCGACGCTTCGCTATGAATGGCTGGACAGGGTTCTATCAGATGCTCAAATCACGATAGATAAAAAGCTGGAAGAAACCAACTTCAGCGAAAAAGTGGATAAAATTTTGACCCACAAATGGGCCGGCCCAGCTATTTTCGTTGTGTTGCTAACATTCATCTTTCAAGCCATTTTCTCATGGGCCACAGTTCCAATGGATTGGATTGACAACGGAGTTGGATGGGTGGGGCAGCAAATATTACGGGCTTTACCCACAGGCATGTTTAGAGATCTGATCGTAGAAGGGGTCGTTGCTGGTGTAGGGGCCATTCTTGTCTTTTTACCGCAGATAATGATACTCATGTTCTTCATGACAGTGTTGGAAGACTTTGGGTATATGGCCAGGGTAGCGTTTATGATGGATCGATTTATGACCTCAATTGGGCTTCATGGCCGATCGGTTTTACCTCTCATGAGCGGCTACGCATGTGCTATCCCCGGGATAATGTCAACCCGAACCATTGACAGCTGGAAAGAACGGCTTATCACCATTTTGGTTCTACCGTTGATGAGCTGTAGTGCCCGCCTGCCGGTATATGCTCTCATGATAGGCACATTTATTCCAGCCAAGAGACTGTTGGGAGCTATCAATCTCCAAGGTGTCACATTGGTGTGTATGTACTTGTTAGGAACAGCAACAGCTTTTGTCTTAGCTAAAGTGTTCAGTTTATTTATCAAGACCCAGGGGAGGTCATCATTTGTTATGGAATTACCGCCCTACAGAACCCCCCTGTGGCGATCGGTTTTTAGCCAGGTTTTTCAGAGAGGGAAGCTATTTGTGGTAAATGCTGGAAAAATAATTATGGCGATATCAATTATACTTTGGTTTCTTGCATCTTTTCCTAAAGGGGATGGACAACCAACCAACGAAAACGCCATTTTACATAGTTATGCCGGAAAGATTGGTCACACCGTAGAACCGATCATAAAACCACTGGGATTTGACTGGAAGTTAGGAGTTGGATTGATTACTTCATTTGCAGCCCGGGAAGTGCTGGTCAGCACGATGGCAACCATTTATAATGTACAATCAGATGTGGACGACATTGTACAATTGAAAAACGCCATGAGAATAGATGTGGATCCAAAAACAGGCCTCCCCCTTTATACACCCCTAGTGGCTTTAGCACTCATGGTATTTTTCGTTTATGCAGCACAGTGTATGGCAACGTTTGCCATCGTAAGGAATGAAACCAATTCATGGAAATGGCCCCTGTTCATGATTGTGTATATGAATATTTTGGCTTATGTGGGCGCCTTGCTGGTTTTTCAAGGGGGAAGAGCTCTAGGTTTCAGTTAAAGTCAGCTGATCAAAAGTATGAACGTTCAAACATTATTGGCTGTGATTGTTCTTTTGGTAGCCCTTGTGTATACAGTAAAGCGTATGCGAAAAAACTGGAAAACCGGGGACGTGGACCAAAGATGCGAAAAGTGTGATATTCCTGATATGTTGAACAATCAAAAGTAATCACCATAATTCTCATATCTGTTGATATAACCGTCCCTCGCCCTGCGTTTGCGACTGCGGATTCGGCTTTAGATAACAACACCCCGCCATTGCGCCGATCGAAAGAACCACTTCATCTGTTGAAGGAAGTAGGATTTAGTCTCGCTTGATGGAAGAGTTCTATAGCGAAAGAAACTTTACAGGATGTGACGAGAAGGGCGCATCCGTTTTTATAAAGATGGGACGACTTAGCTAGAAATCCTTGATTGCAACCAAGACAATAGTTATTATATAATATTAGGAAGCAAAAATCTTATTGAAGGGGAATATAATGAATAGAATGGTAAGACTACTGTACGTGATTATTATCGCCCTGTTACTGATTGGTTGTCCAAAGCAGCAGACCACTGGAGGGAAAACGATAAAAATTACAGCGACGGGCAATCACTGCGTTGATGACCCGAATTGTCATAATCGATGGCACTGGGCAATTCCACCCGTTTCTCATGCAGATCCGGGTGATGTGCTTGTTTATGAAACCAGGGATGCTTTGGACAGCCCGTTCACTGAGGAGTCGACCCCGGCCGATGTAGCGGGAGCAAATCTGAACGTGGTACATCCATTAACGGGCCCTGTTTATATCAATGGAGCTGAGCGAGGCGACGTCTTGGCGGTGACGCTTATTGATATTGAGCCTAACCCCTTCGGTTACACGGTGATTGTTCCTGGCTTTGGTTTCTTAAGAGATCTCTATCCGGAGCCACACATTGTACGTTGGAACCTAGACAGGAGAGCAGCCACCTCAGTAGACATGCCAGGGATACATGTTCCTTTCGCCGGATTTATGGGTACTGTTGGTGTTGCACCTGGATCAGAAGAAGTAGAGAAAATGTATCAACGAGAAACAGCTTTGGCTGCTGCCGGGGGATTTGTCCTACCGCCGGAACCAATGGACGCGCAACCATCTGATATCTGTGGCCCAGGTGGTCCACACGCTGACCGGTGTTTGAGGACCGTACCACCGAGAGAAAACGGTGGAAACATGGATGCAAAACAGATGCAGGTTGGGACGACCCTTTACCTGCCTGTGTTCGTAGAAGGAGCACTCCTTTCTATGGGAGATATACATTATGCTCAGGGTGATGGCGAGGTGTCGGGGACTGCCATTGAAATGAGTGCTATCGTTAAAGTTGAAGTAGAGGTGCTGAAAGGGAAAGGAAAGGACATCACCCAACCACATATTGAAGGCCACGATAATCAATTGAAGAAGATAGCGCCAGGCTCATTCTACGGAACAGTAGGCTACCCCATTAAGTTGAAAGATAAAGTAACCCCGCAACAGGCCTACCTTGATGGTGAACGTATTGGTGACCTTGAGAATCTGTCAGAAGATTTAACTCTTGCAGCCCGGGACGCACTGCTGCAGATGATTGAATATTTGGTGAGAGAAAAAGGCCTAACTCGGGAACAGGCATACATCCTTTGTAGTGCCGCTGTCGATCTCAGGATCAGCCAGCTTGTTGACGTGCCTAACTTTGGTGTCTTGGCTGTTTTGCCTTTGGAAGTGTTTGAATAGATTCTTTGCAAAGAGGGTGACGAAGGAAAGATTTCTCTCGCGAAAGATTCTCTTGCGGACCAACAGCTTCTTTTTGATTACCATAATTTCGGTCAGCTCTCTTTTTGCCCACAGCCCGTATGGCCTCTGGTACAAATGGAGGAAAGATCGATTATTCCTTGTTACCACAGCCTCTGACCCTCAATCTTATCCAATCGGCGTGGAGATTGCGAACGTTCTTGGGGAAGTGCTTCCAAAAAGTGAGACCATTGCAGTCCGAGCCCCAACAACCCTAGACGCTTTGAAGCTACTATTGAGCCATCAATTCGATGTTGCGCTTGTCCCGATGGTTGATTTGAAGCTGGCCGTTCGAGGAGAAGGTGAATTTTTGGAAATTGCTCCGTGGCTGAATGGGATAGTGTTTAGTGAACAGAAGCCTAAAGGCGAGGCAAATCCACTAAGGGTGATTTTAGTTCTTGGTACTTGTGTCCTTATTAGTGAAGAGCATTTCTCAGATCACCGAGCACACATTCTGGCGGAGACGCTTACGTCGAAACAAGGGACATTGAGTGTAATGTTGAGTGACACACGCATGATCAGACTGCCGATACCGTTGCATGGAGGAACAATAGGTTTTAATGATGGGCAATCTCTCCCCCAGCTCCCACAGGGTGAAAAAAGTTGGCTACGGTAGTTTATTATAGAGGAAAAGAGGGAAATTAAGACTTACACGCGTGAGCCTAGATATATCGGGATCAAACCTATTATCCCTTGGCTCGCTTAGCTTTAGCTAAAGCTGATTTGGCTTTTCCCCGCAGCATCCTATCCTCAATGCTGTTGATAAGATCCATGTTGCCCCCAAGTGCGGCCTGAACAGCCTGAGCGATAGCTTCTTCAGGATTATCCGCACTTTTTGGAGGGGTCTTCAGATCCTGTTTTGGAGAACTGTCGGAGGGAGTTGCTGGCTCAGGAGGACTTTCAGGAATTTCAGGCACCACACCAGACCGCTTTGCTTTCATCACAGCTGATTTAACCTTTGATCTTAAAATGCGATCTTCAATGTTGGTGATAGGATCTTCATCACCACCAAGAGCGTTGGCGACAAAAGTGTTAATAAGGGTTTCCTCATCCGGCTCTTTGGCAGAAACTGAAGGAGGTGCGGATGAAATTGGAGGGGCTACACCTCCAGACAAAAATTGATTTACTGCTTCAAGGGCCTCGGGAGTTGTGTCTGGAGACACACCAGAACGCTTTGCTTTTATGAGGCCGGACTTCGCTTTGCCTCGAACAGGCTTCTCTGTAATACTGTTTAGAATATCAGCACCATCATCTAAGGCTTTGGCAATAAGAGCGTTGATGAAATTGTCATCAAAAATAAACTTGGTTGAGGCAGTAGTGGCGACACCACCATCAGCTTCCAATTCAATTTTAGGAAGGACCTCACCTAAATTTCTTAAAACTTCTTTCCCACGCCATGAAAACATTGTAGCTGTGAGAAAATTATGAAAACTGTTGCTTGTGGCGGTGTAGTTTACTTCAACACAGTTTTTATAAGGTGTGAGATTAAAAGTCACGACCTCCCTATTGAATGGGAAAAAACGCATCTCCAAAACCATTTTGCTAGGAGCTTCAAGCCCGATAAAACGGCAGTTGGTATAGGGTGCTCCCAAGAAGGGTTGAATTTTGAACCAATTGCCAACCTCTATTTTGTACTCCAGCAATGAATGTTTGCGAACCCAGCGGTCGGCATTTTCATTTGTCACACGTAAGCGGCGCACCCACGGGTACCAAAGTTTGTAGTTTGACAGATTTGTAAGCGCTTTCCATATAACCTCAGGAGGGACAGTAAAATCTCTGGTGGCTGTGACAATGGTTCTCTTTGGAAAATATTCGGTGGAAAAGTCTAGATCTAGATTTTGATCAGATCCAGTGCTCCACACAAAATAGCAGATAATAAACAACAGAGCGATGGTTGCCCCGCCTAGAACCATTGTATTTTCCGGTGCTGATTTTTCACCATATTATCCTCAACAAGGAGAGGAAATCTAACATTCATCACATCCTTTCTGGAACCAAATTGTGCTTAAGAATCTCTTGGTTCTTTTGGGGGCGACGAGTAGAATCATTTTCAATTCGTCGGGGAATAATTTAATATGGACACAAAACTTCTTTGGCTTACACTGTTTGTAGGTGTTTACTGGGCTTACTGTCTTTTCTGGGGTTTTAAGGGAGCTCGAAGTGCCCGGACTTCAGCCGACTATTTTCTGGCCGGCCGGACAATTAGCTTGTGGGTATTTGTACTAGCTGCCACCGCTACCAGTTTCAGTGGTTGGACATTTGTAGGCCATCCCGGGAAAATATTTACTGACGGCCTTTCTTATGCCTTTGCTTCCTTTTATGCTTTAACTATTCCGTTTACAGGAGTTCTTTTTCTTCGTCGACAATGGGTTCTTGGACGGGCATTCAAATACATTACACCTGGCGAAATGTATAGTGACTATTATGGAGGCAATGCCATTCGTCTGCTGACAGTTTTGGTGGCTTTTCTATTCAGCGTACCGTACCTCGGTGTTCAATTGAGAGCTTCGGGGGATTTGTTCAATGTGCTTACTGATGGGCTAGTGAGCGTGAACTTTGGTATGGTTGCCTTGTCGGTGATTGTAGTTATTTACGTGGCGTCTGGTGGACTAAGGTCAGTGGCGTACGTTGATTGCGTTCAATGTGTTCTTCTGGGGCTGGGGATTTGTATTCTGGGAGGTGTTACCATCCATTTTTCTGGAGGTTGGGCTGGTTTTGTTGAAGGGATGTCAGAGTATGTGCGTGGGGATCTTGCTTCAAACAAAAGCCTGACACCAGCAGGACACTCGCCAGCTGTGGCGATCCCTGGAAGTATTCAAATGGTGTCGACAGGAAGTAAAGCGACAGGTGGTGCTTGGACAGGTATTATGTGTATGACATATATGTTTGCACTTATGGGCATCCAATCTTCACCAGCGTTTTCCATGTGGGCATTTTCAAACAAGACAAGTAAGCCGTTCCGATGGCAACAAGTGGTGGCATCATCAATTGTGATAGGAATTATTTTGTTCACCTTTACAATTGTTCAGGGGATGGGCGGCCATGTCCTTATTGCCAATGGAACACTTGAGAGCGCTAACGATAAGAATCTTGTGCCCCAGCTTATTAATCTTTTGTCACAATCATCACCATGGTTGATGGGGCTTTTGGCGGTTTGTGCATTGGCAGCCATGCAGAGCACTGGTGCAGCCTATATGTCAACGTTTAGTGCAATGGTGACAAGGGATATTTATAAAAGATACATTGCACCGGAAGCTTCCGACAGTGCTCAAAAACTTGGGGGCCGGCTAATGGTTATAGTTGTTGCTGGCGCTGCGCTTGTAGTGGCAGCAAAGTCAACTTCAGCCATAGTGATGTTGGGTGGTCTTGCCGTAGCGTATGGTTTTCAAATGTATCCAGCTCTTATGGGAGTCTGTTATTTCCCATGGCTTACTAAGAAAGGAGTGGTGCTAGGGTTGTCGGCAGGCCTCATTGCTGTTACATTAACTGATAGAACAGCCGTCTGGTTTGGAGTGCCCTGGGGAGCCTATCCTTTCACAATCCACAGTGCGGGCTGGGGAATTTTCTTTAACCTATTGGTGGCGCTTGTTGTTTCGAAAAGGACGAACGAAACTTCTGAAGAAAAAGAGTGGAAAGAAAAAAGGCATAGATTTCTTCAGGCTGTTTCTGGACTGTCGCCCGATGGGAAGAAAAAAGCTTCACTGGCCTGGGGATTAACGCTTGTGTGGTTTTTAGTCGGTTTCGGGCCCTTTGCTACTATCGGTAATACACTTTTTTCGGATCCAAACAATCCCGCCACATGGGCCCCGTTCGGCCTGCCGTCACTTTGGGTATGGCAACTTTTGTTTTTGCTATATGGGATTTTCGTTATGTGGTTTTTGGCCTTTCAGATGGGGTTGTCTGAACCTGTGGACCCAGAGAAAGTTGAGAAGTACCACAAAGAACATTTCAACTAATGATGAATAAAGTTTAGACGCAGGCTAGCAAACCAGTTTTTTTGCAACGTTTTCCAAAACGTTTAATTCCTCCTTCATCTCATCAAGTTCTAGAGCTGTAACCAGTGCCCGCCTGTGTTTGGCCGCATCGGGAAAGCCTCTTATGTACCACCCGAAGTGTTTCTTCATAAGATTCATCCCCCAACGCTCACCACGGTCTTCCAAAAGTAGATCCAGATGACGCCGGCAGATTTCTACACGTTCAGTGACAGAGGGCGATACAGGCGGAGATTTGCCATGTAATAGAGCAAGGGAATCTTTGAAAAACCACGGATTACCGAGCGCCCCACGTCCAACCATAACGGCATCACACCCAGTTTCTTCAAACATTTCAACCACTCGGTAAGGTGCTGAAACGTCACCATTCCCGATGACAGGAATAGATACAGCTTGTTTTAACTCTTTGATTAGAGACCAGTCAGCTTTGTCATTGTAAGATTGTACGGCAGTGCGAGGATGGAGGGTAATAGCTTTTACACCGACCTTTTCCAATCGTTCTCCGGCTTTAGGCACCACGATGGACGTGCTGTTCCAACCAGCACGCATTTTGACAGTTACAGGGAGATTCGGGACCGACTGAACCACAGCAGCTGTAATCTCATCCATTAGATGCAAATCTTTCAAAGCCGCGGATCCAGCACCGCGTTTTGTCACTTTTGGGACAGGGCACCCATAGTTGATATCGAGAATATCGGGTTGAAACTTATCTGCCACGAAACGGGCGGCTTTAGCCATTACTTCAGGAGAATTGCCAAAAATCTGGATACCAATAGGCCGCTCCTCTTCTTGAAAACGGATCAGATGGAGCGTTTTCTGGTTTTGGCGAATAATGCCATCGGCTGAAACAAATTCAGAATAAACAATCCCAGCCCCCATCTCTTTGCAAAGAATTCGACAGGCATAATCCGTTACCCCTGCCATGGGAGCCAAGAAAACAGGAGACTCAGTATGAATAGAACCAATTTTCATTAACTGATAGAATTTAGCTTTTACTCACAGTTCAGCTCGATCTAAACTTTAGGAATGATTTTAGACTGGTCTTCAATGAAAAACACAATTGTAAAACGTCTATTTCTAGTGGGAGGTTTTTTCTTCTATGAAAGATGAGAGAAGCCTGTTCGTTAGCCTGTTATTTATGCTAACGATAAGTAACGGGCAAAATTTGCAAATCCACTACGACTATGCTGAAGAGAGGCGATATTTTACCTCTACGCTGGAAATGTACAGGCCGGATGATTTGGGGGCCACATTCTGGTTTGTTGATTTTGATTACAACCAACCAGGAAACAAAAGCGCTTCAGTAGGATATTGGGAGTTTGCTCGCTATATGAACTTGTCATTCAAGGAAGGATTATCTGGTACTATTCAGTTTAATGACGGGGTGTCGCGATGGGGGCCGCTGGGCCACGCCTGGCTTGCTGGCATTACATACCCCGTTGATTTGAAGATCACCTCTGTTTCAACGGAACTTCTCTATCGTGCTGCCTACGGTTCTAAGTCTCCCGACGGACAGTTGACGCTTGTATTCTTTGTTCCATTGCTGGATGGGAAGGTCCACCTGACGGGCTATGCAGACATTTGGAGTCAGGACAAACTTGACGGGGAAGGCAAAGAAACTGCTGTTATGAGCCAGCCACAGCTGTGGTATTCTCTTTCTCCGAAACTTTACGTTGGTGGCGAGGCACGAATTACAAAAAACTTTTTACCCAAAGATGGCTGGCAGTTCTATGCGACTTTTGCATTAAAATGGGAGATGGAGTAAATGTGCCTGAAGCCAACTAATTACTGACCAGATGATACTACCACGGCATTTAGCAGAGTTTTTTGAACCCTTTGCAGCGATTGTTCTAAAATCACCATCATTTTCTGGGCTTCGCGGGTGTCACCCTTTTCAATTGCCTCACGGACCCCCGGTAGCGTCTTTACGCCGTACCCCGTATAAAATCCGGGAGCGTATATTTGGTGTCTGAACCAGGGTCTCCCAGGCAAACCACCGTTATCAGTAAAATTTTCTTCAGCCAAGAGAAGATAGCGGTTCACTTTTTTGATAAGTACTCTATTGGCCTCAGGATTGCTTAGTAGAAGTTCAATTTGGTTGTTTAACACTATTGATGTAGCGTGGAGCATATCGGTGCTCTTCCGCAAAGAGGAAAAGTCAAGGTGCTTAGCCATGTTTCTATCTTCACCTTCTTTCTCAACCTCATCAATGTATTGGTGAATGGTTTCCGCAGTGCTGGAATAATCGAAAGGATAAACATTGCTGTTTGCCATTCTCAGAAGGAATTTCGCAACAAGTTCCGTTAAAGCTATCCCGTACACAAAACCAGGGTCGCCGTATTGGGTGAAAAACCAATGAGTGTCATAGCGGGAATGATAAATACCATTACCCGAACCAAAACCGAGGTTGATTGAAGGAATTCCCAAATGATCAAGAAAAACAGTATAGTCACTTCCCGATCCAAGAGCCACCAACCTCACATTTTCATAACTATTATACTTTATAAGACTGCTTTCATTTGAATTTTCTTTCCAAGAATCATACACAGTTCCCTCACTTCCCGGCATATCAATATCTTTTGTTAACTGGTTTATAAATGGTTGAAGAGAATGAACCCCGCCAGCACTGAAATTTCCGGCTGTGTAGCTTTCGCGATTTAAATAAACGACAACATTACCCTTTAATGTTTCTGCAAATTCTTCACCATACTCCACAGACCCAATCAGTCCATATTCTTCTCCGTCCCAGCTTGTAATAGCGATAGACCGTTTGGGGCGGTACCCTTTTTCAGCAAGATTGCCTAACACCCTTCCAGTTTCAAGCAGTACAGTGGCACCGCTAATGGGATCACGTCCGCCGAAGGTCCATGCATCACGGTGGCTACCCACCATCACGATTTTTTCGGGTTCTTCACTTCCTCTCAAAATTCCAATAACATTCATAATGGTGCGGAGAGACCAATCAGATTTCAATTTTATGTGGATCTTAGCGGGACCCGGACCAATATGATATGTAATAGCTAGGCCACCCTTCCAGGAATCGGGTGCAATAGGCCCTCCAATATTTCTTAATATTGGCAGGGCATCTCCATAAGAAATAGGCAAAACGGGGATTTTTTGGAGGGTAGGTGCTTTATCGAGAGGCAACCTTTCCACGTTCCCTTTTGCTGCACGAAAGGGAGTTAGCGGATCACCAGGATACGTGGGCATATCCATAACAGAACCTCTTTGGACGCCCCATTCAGGCCGCCATTTCCCTTTTGGCATTACGTCACCCCTCACAAAACCATCATCTTTGGGGTCCGAATAAATGAGACATCCGATTGCGCCATGTTCAGAGGCTACTTTTGGCTTAATCCCTCGCCAGCTTCGTCCGTATTTTGCTAGTACAATCTTTCCCCGCACGGAAATGCTTAAAGAATCCAGAACCTTATAGTCTTCCGGGAGGCCGTAGTTAACGAATACGACCTCACCAGTAACATCACCATCAGCAGCATAAGCGTGATAGGGAGGAAGAACGCCATCTTTGTACAAATCTTGATCCTCCTTATAGGGAGGCTCGACAAGTTTGAGCTCATACTGCTCGGGGAAAAGGAGAGTTACCTTCCGCTCCACAGGACGAGGGAGAAGCACGTCATAACGGGGTGTATGGACTTCGTCAAAGCCAAATTCTTTCAATTTTTTGGCGTAATAATTTCCTGCATTGATATTGGCTTCAGTGCCTGCGTGGTGAGGCTTGGCGGTCATGATACGATGATATTCGTTCATACGTTTGGGCTGCGCCACACCAAGGCGACGCTCCAAAGCCAATTCATTTGATGTTCCTTTTGAGTTAAAACCAAGAAGTGGCTTTACTTCAGCATCTGAGAAAGAATTCAACATTATAACGCAGACGACTACAGGTTTTGAAATGCTCGTTTTCATCGCTTTTCCCTTTATCATTTATCTTGAAACCTAACTGATTTTCTCAAACCCTAGATAAGTTACATTATTAAAATGAAAGAAGCTTCACCACCCTCCTTTGGGAGAAGAACTTTTTAAATAAAGGTTAAAAAAGAAAAGGCAAGGATTTTTCCACACCTAACGCATTAGAGCCTGGATAGTAGCATTAGATCCTGACAGGCGCTCACTTAACAGTTCCACAATAAAAGTGTGAAGTTCTACAGTTTTATCAGGTGCTTCAAGATTCATTTTCTTAAAACTTTCTTTGGATAGAAAGAATACCTGGCAGTCTGTGTCAGCGATAACAGAAGCAGACGCATAAGATCCTAAATATAGGCTCACTTCCCCAACCACCGTTCCTGGCCCCAGAGTTTTTAGACGGATTTTTTTACCTGTATCTGTTTCCAGCTCTACGGTAATTTTTCCTGATTCTATAAATGTAATTCCATCAGGGTCTTCTCCTTGTTTAATCATTATTGTTCCAGAAGGAAAGTTTTTGGTTTCAAAAAAATCTGCAATCTGGGAGAATCGATGCAGGAATGATCCTTTCTTCGTCTTTCTCTCCAACCCGTCATCCTTAGGCAAAACCCGATGTAGAATGTGTTGCTCACACCACTCCAGACCATGATCCAGGTCCTGGAAAATCCGGACAATGAGGCTTTTTTCAGCAACAATACCTTCAACATATAATTGAGCCTCCATTTCGTCATTCAGACCACAAAAAAGGATGTGAAACCCGCAATTCTCAGCCAAGATTTTGAGTTTGTTAAAGCTATTTATTGCTGATGAGTCAAGACCTGTTACATTACGAAAATCAAAAACCAGATACTTCAGCTCACCAAGGTTTTGATCTTCCTGCCTTGACTGTACTTGCATTAGCAATCGGTTGGCGGTGCCAAAAAAAATAAAACCCTGTAAAGGCAGGATATAAATTTCATTACCATGGTCCTGAAGGATCTCTTTTAAGTGACTGGACCGTTCAACGTTGCTGCTGAAAGTTTTCCCCGATAATTCGTACTTAATTACCTCAACCTTGGAGTAATTAATAACAAAAAGGATTATAGACATCAAAAGCCCAAGAACAATTCCTTCTAGAAACCCAACAGATCCTATAACGATTAGAATTAACACAATCACCGCATAGTCGGTTTTGTGCAGTCTTTTCCAAGTGTCAAAGAGCCATTCCACCATAAATTCAAGCCCTAGGTTCAATAACAGTCCACCCAGAATTACTTTGGGAAAAATGGACAACACGTCGGCCCCGAATACCAGTGTAACCATACTAATTACGGCCACAACGATACTTGGCAACCGGCTGCGGGCACCTAGATTATAAGACATGGATGTTTCGCTGAGGGTCATGTAACCTGCAGGAGTGCCAGCCATCCCAGCTAGAATGTTGCTGTAGCCAGTTAGGCGAAGCTCCTTATCCAGGTCAAAATCCCGCTTAACAATTAATTCAAGTCCACTATAATTAAATAAGACCGAAACAGCGTTCAAAACCATCATCGTTGCAATAGCTGGCAGATGTATAAGAAAAAGATCCCAGCGAAAAAGGGGGACATACTTAAATGGCAAACCGGGAAAAAAACCACCCTTAGGGAATGGACCTAATAGATATCCGTTTTGTTCTAGGTTAGTAAAGGAAAATCCTAAGCCAAACATAATGATGTAGAACAGCAGGATGCTGCCGAAGAGGATTCCCGG
>DCXX01000073.1:0-140 GCA_002329125.1 Fidelibacterota bacterium UBA2125
TTTTCAGATCATTCATGAGGGATACATATCCTTGGGTGTCTTCCGTTGAAGCAAAAGGGTGCAAATCGGCGAAACCGGGCAAGGTGAGAGATTCCATTTGGGCTGCAGCGGTGAGTTTCATGGTGCACGAGCCCAAGGGA
>DCXX01000073.1:443-14964 GCA_002329125.1 Fidelibacterota bacterium UBA2125
TTCATGGTGCACGAGCCCAAGGGAATCATCCCGTCCGCTAGAGAAAAATCCTTGGTCTCCAAATGGCGGATGTACCTTAGCAGTTCAGTCTCCGTGTGATAGCTGTTAAATACTGGGTGGTCCATGTAAGACGATTCCCGGGCCAGCTCACCGGTATGAGGAATCGGCTTTGCCCCTACCGGCGATGCTCCAAAGCATTCCAACAGATCATGGACGTTCTGTTCGGTGGTGGTTTCATCTACCGAGACGGCTACGGATCCGTCGTCGAATTTTCTTACGGAAATTCCCTTCTTTTTTGTCTTTTCATCCCACCCTTTTGGCGGCACAAACCGGACGGTGTCAAATAAAGTTTGATCCGTCACCTCCACTCCCGCCTTCTCAAGAGAATGGAAGAAAAGCATGGCACATTTATGAATCTTTTCGGCAATCTGCTTCAAACCATCGGGGCCATGATAAACGGCATACATCCCCGCCATAACAGCCAGGAGTACCTGTGCAGTGCAGATGTTGGAGGTAGCCTTGTCTCTCCGAATATGCTGCTCTCGTGTCTGGAGCGCCATACGGAAGGAGCGCTTCTTCCGAGCATCCACCGTGACGCCGATAATTCTGCCAGGCATGAGCCGTTTGAAATCGTCCGAAGATGCGAAGAATGCGGCATGAGGTCCGCCGTAACCTAAGGGGACGCCGAATCGCTGACTGTTCCCCACTGCAGTATCGACACCAAACTCACCTGGCGGTTTCAGAAGAGTCAACGCCATAAGGTCCGTGGCGGCGCAGACAAAGGCGCCTGCTTCATGAGCAAAGGCACAAAGGTTACCATAATCCAATACTGCACCGGAGGTGCCGGGGTATTGGATGAGAGCTCCGAAAACAGTTTCATCAAAACTAAACTCATTGTGAGGTAAAACTTTTACCTCAACATTTTGCGGTTCGGCCCGGCTCTGAACTACTGCCACAGTCTGGGGATGGCAATCTTCCGACACCAGAAAAACGGCTCCTGTCTTGTGGGCCCGGTGGAACATGGTCATAGCCTCTGCCGCCGCAGTGGCCTCGTCCAGGAGAGAAGCGTTGGCCAGCGGTAGGCCAGTGAGGTCGCTGACACATGTCTGATAATTCAGGAGCGCCTCCAACCGTCCCTGAGAAATCTCCGCCTGATAAGGCGTGTAGGCAGTGTACCAGGCAGGATTCTCAAGAATATTTCTCCGGATCACTGGTGGTGTGACGGAGGAACTGTAACCCTGGCCAATATAGCATTTGCCCGGCCGGTTTTTTCCGGCAATCTCAGCCAGAGATGCCAGCACCTCTGTTTCTGAAAGCGGATGAGGCTCTGTCAACTCATCCTGCCACCGGATAGACTGGGGGAGCACCAGTTCAATGAACTGTTCCCAGTTCTTTATCTCAAGAGACTCCAGCATTTCAGCAATTTCCTTTTCGCTGAGACCAAGATGTCTTTTTTGGAAAGTGGCCATACTGTAATTAAAAAATCATTTAATGAAATTTCAAAAAAGTTATCGGCAAGAAATTAACAATGAAACCATCCATACGAGACCAATTAAAAACTATTTATCCCGATTTTCGACTGGGTGATTAAGGTAAATAATATTCTGACTCCCCGAGTTTGCAGTAATAATGTCTGGGTAACTGTCCCCATTAAGATCTCCTACGGTTACTCCATAGGTTACATTTTCAACTGGGCCAAATTCATATTGCTTGAAGTATGTGCCATTGTTTAAAAAATAGTGATTCCTTTGCCCAGCATTACCAATCACAATATCAATGTCACCATCCAGATCAAGATCACTCAAATCGATAGAATAGGTTGCATCTGTTTCATTGCCAAAAGTCTGGAATTTCACAAATGTTCCTTTGGCATTACCATAGTAGACCGCATTTCTTTCCTCAATGTTTGCGGTCACAATATCCAGATGACCATCTCCATTCATATCACCGATTGCGATATCCCGAGTTTCATCCTTACCTGTACCATATGTTATATAGTCAACAAACTGGGGGCCAAAATATATATTATTGGTTTGGGCATTCCGGTTGGCCAGAATCAAATCTTGATGGCCATCCCAATTTATATCTGCCGAAACAATAGAAATGGTCGCTTCCTCAGCCAATCCGAACGGTTGCGAATAACTAAACTCCCCTTTCCCATTGTTCAAGTAGATGAAATTTTGAGTTCGGCGGTTAGCCACAGCTATATCAACAAAATTGTCATTGTTCAAGTCAGCCAGGCATAAACCTCGTGTGCTGGATGCTGAATGTCCAAAAGTGTGATCAAAGTAAAGTTTTCCAGTGCCATCATTCTTGAAAACTATATTTTTTATTCGATCATTTCCCACTACCACGTCCAAGTCACCATCATTGTCCAAATCGGCATTTGGCACTACATAAGTAGTGTTTAATTCATCACCCAATCGTACAGCCTTACGAAAGAAACCATGACCGGTGTTATAGAAAATATAGTTTTGCTCAGCCCAGTGCCGTCCATTACCGACCAGGACGTCAAGATCACCGTCTCCATCCAAATCGGCAAGACTTGTAGATGCTGTTAAACTTTTATCGTTTCCCAGTTTGCCATATGGATGAGGTTTAAATATTCTTGTTTGTGCGCATAAAAGATTTGAACCCAAACATAAAGAAATAAATAGTCTAAAGACCAAACCGTGTTTCAGGGAGGTTAGTTTGGTATCTGCTTGAAAATTCAAATTTCAGAAAAACCTGAAATAGAGGAAGACAAACGAGAAAACGGTGAGAAATGCGATACTGATAATAGCAAGTAGCTGAAGCCAACGACCAGGCCTGAATTCAGGCGCCACCCAAGAGGCAGTGACGGCACGGTAGGTGAGCAATCCGAGAAATGGCGCTGAAAGAAATGAAAGTGTTGTGGCCAGATCCACTAGGCCTGCAAGACTTTCAAGGTAGAATACGATAATCAGCATGGCGCCCCCCGCCAAGATTGCCAGCCAGAGCCAATAGTCCCATGAATTGCCCGATACCTGCAATACTTCACGCTTCTCTTCCGCTGTACGGAAACGCCTCCCTACCATCTGCAAGGCTCTGGGGAAACCGTCACTGACCGTCAACATGGAAGAGAGCATGGTAGTGAACGCTGAGACGACTATTATCGGTCGGCTCCACGACCCAAGGGCAGATGTATAAAGTTCGATGATCTGACCGGCAAAAGCGCCCGCACTATCTTCCACCGTAATACCTTTGTCAAACATGACCGCTGTTCCCAAAAAACAGAACATGAGCGCCAGGATAGCGGTGCCCATATAACCCACCTTGAAATCGAAGAGTGTTTCGTCCAAACTGGGTGTATGACCGGTCTCCTGTTCGCGCGCCAAAGTCCAGAGGGACTGCCAGACAGAGACATCCATTCCTGTAGGCATCCAACCGACGAGAGCAACAATAAAACCGATATCCATCAGTCCCACCTTTCCCCAGAGGCGAATTCCGTGCAAATGTGGCACTAAGCTTATTACGGCGACAACGGTAGAGACAGCTAGCACCACCATGACACCCTTAACGATCTTATCCATTAGCGGGTAACGGCCTATGCCCAGTATGAGCAAACCTATAATGATGAGCATTAATGACCACAGTTCCACCGGTGACAGAATAGAAATGGACGGTTTCCATCCAGTCAGCTGAATGGCCATTCCTGCGGTAACCGCCGTAACAGCGGCCAGGACAGAAAACATAGTCGCCAGCGTAAGAATGAGATAAAGCACCAGGCTCCATTTCCCTTGCCGGCGATATGCTTCAAGAAGCGTACTTCCCGTAGCCACCGCATATCTCTGGCCGAATTCAAAAAGTGGGTATTTGAGAATCAGCGCCAGCAGGATGACCCAAACAAGAGCAAATCCGTAACCGGCGCCGGCGCGAGTAGATTGCACCAAGTGGGAAACTCCGACTGATACTGCAGCAAAGAGAAGACCCGGTCCCATCGCTTTGAAACTGTAATTGCTCAATTTCACAGGTAATCCCAACAGATGAAACGCTATGCGCGGTATACTGACTTCAGTTTATCCTTGAGTCCTAGCAGGTATTCGATCTTCTCCAAACCTATAGATTCCTCATTCACCCTTTGAAACTCACGTTCTAGTTTGGACTGATCTTCATCAGTAAGACGACTGTCCGCCATGGGGTAGAGGATGTTATTTTCCTTATAGATATGATCTCTCAGCAGATAAACAAATCCCCGGGCATTGTCCACGAAGGTAGGGATTACCTTGCGATCACCTTCCCGGTACGATGTGGCGGCTTCTGCCATTTTCTTTACATAATCCCGTCCTACAGTATGTTCCGACAGCATCACAGCAATAGGGCCTTCTTCCGAGGAAAAGCCCGCTTCTTCCATGGTGGAGAAAAGAAGATCCTCCTCCTTTCTGTGATGGCATCTGTCTGCAAATTCTCTAATGAATTCTACAATCTGTTCAAGATGATCTGAAGGAACTTCCTGGCCGGATTCAAGATCATCGCAAACTTTGGCAGTGATGTCAAGCATAACTGTTATGGACTCGTGTTCTTCAACAAGCTGTTCTGTCGGTTTCATTGTGGATTTCCTTTCTGAATAATTGTAATAAATTAGCGCGAAACTCTCTTCGAATCTTCGCAAAAAATAGCTCCTCCCTTAACTCGGACAATTTTTCTTTCTTTGGCAAAACTTTGTCGAGATAACAGAAAATAATCCATGGACGGATTTTTCATTACACACCAAATTTTTCCCCAATAATCCTTACATTTCATTGTGAAGGACTCATTAACACTTTTGTTGTTACTTGTAATCAAAGGAAGCTGAAATGAAATACTTAAAATACTTTATTACACCCATATTAGCACCAACAGTGATGATTGGAGTTCTGCTTGGCGGTCACTGGATGTGGCTTGGCCTTGCAGTATTATTTTTTGTGGTGATTGTCGGGGACGCAGTTCTGGGTGAAGATGCCTCTCAACCGGAATACAACTATCCCTGGCTGATAGAGCTTCCATTGCATTTGGCCTTACCTCTCATCCTACTCCTGCTACTGAGTTTTGCCTGGGCATCAGGAAGCGGAATCCAAGATTTTTTAGGTATAGGACAATTGTTAACAGCTTGGTTTTCCTACGATTTCCTGGCGGCGAGGAATACCAGTATATGGTCTGATTATTTAGGTGCCCTACTCGGCGTGGGATTTATGGTTGCCGGATATGGCACCAACGTAGGTCATGAACTTACCCATCGAATAAAAGACAAAATTGCAATGTTTGAAGGAAGATGGCTTCTGTCAGCAAGCTGTAATCCGGACTTTTCAATCGAACATGTATACGGTCACCACGTAATCGTTGGTACCGATGAAGATCCAGCAACAGCCAGAAAAGGAGAAAATGTATACGCTTTTTCCATAAGATCAACTGTGATGGGTCATATAAGCGCCTGGAAACTCGAGCTGAAAAGACTTCGGAAAAAGGAATACAGTCCCATTTCCTTGAGGAACAGGATGATAACCGGATATTTCATGTCGGCATTTTGGTGTGTTATATTTTTTATTGCGAGTGGTGTATTCGGTCTAGTACTGTTTCTGGGACAGGCTGTTTTTGCAAAATTTATCCTTGAGATTGTGAATTACATGGAACATTACGGCCTTGCCCGGAAACCAGATCAACGAATTGGACCTGAACATTCCTGGAATACTAATAAGAGGATGAGCGGAATGGTATTGTTTTCTCTAACCAGGCATTCAGCTCACCATGAAAAACCAAGTGTAAAATTCTGGAAATTGGATCCTTATGAGGATGCACCACAAATGCCCTATGGCTACCTGACCACTCTGATATTTTGTCTGATACCTCCGCTATGGTACCTAATTATGACCCCAAGACTGAATGACTGGGAAAAGCACTATTCCCCTGTCATGTAGTAAGTAATCATCAAACTTTTCCTTCATATGATTCAGACCCGTCGGGCAAGTAAGGACAAACTATAAAATATTAAAAGGACGGCTCCAAGTCGGCCTTTTTGAATCTTTTTCCTGTTTCCGAAAAATCATATATCCATGTCATGATAGTGTCAGAAAGACTGTAGTGGAGGTTCTCTTTGCTTTCCCCGTATTGTCCGCAATTGTTGGTCAGGGTCAGGGCGTTTCCACTGGTAAGCCACGTGCCGGTGCAGTCGCGGCTATTGGCGAAGTTCCCCTGCTGAATAGTGTGCGTCCCATTCGATTCAAAGGTGACCATGTAGAATGAACTACCCAGCGGAACCCAGCCAACTGAGATAGTTGCTCTTTTTTCAATTTGTTCCCAAGAGCCGAGAATTGAACCGTCCGATTCTTCATCCTCCTGATTCGTAAGGTCACAGGATAAGAACATTAAACCTACGGTTACTATTGAAATTACTTTCTTCATTGATCTAGCATAAAAGTAGGGTATATCATTCAAAAAAATCTATGTTATTTTTCAAGTGTTGCCTCTATAGCAGTTTCGAGGAGAGATTCCATTATTGTGTATCCAAGTTTGTTTGGGTGAACTCCATCATAAGTGTAATCCTCTGTTAACCCTTTTCGATCATCCACCATTGATGAATAATAGTCAAGATACATGATCCCATTGTTTTGAGCATAATCTCTGATGATCTCATTTAAGGCGCTAATTTTTCCAACGGGATTAAGCCCTGGCTTCCAAGTATAATCATAAACCGGTAATACAGAACAAAGAATAATTTTTATGTCATTAATCATTGCAAGTTCAGCCATAGAAATAATATTGTGTGCTATCATTTCAATGCTTGAGGGACCTGTATTTCCTGCAATGTCATTGGTCCCAGCCAAAATAATTACAAGTTCCGGGTTTAAATTGATAACATCAGCCCTGAACCTTAACAACATTTGCGGAGTTGTCTGTGAACTGATGCCCCGATTGATATATGGTTTACCTGAGAAGAATTCCGGGTGAAAAGTCTTCCAATCCTCAGTAATTGAATTTCCCATAAAAACTATTCTATTCTCACTTGAAGAAGTTAATGCGAGTTTAGCATTGTCCTCTCTATACTTGCTCAAATTTGCCCAATCTTGAGCAGACACGAAACTGAGGAACAATAATATATAGAACGGTTTTTCCACCAATTTACCTAGCACTGTGTACTTCTTTTTTTTATGCGAAATCCAGCATTATAAGTTGAATAAGCTAATTTGGAGTGTTACCTCCAATCCATTAATAGTTCCATTTCATGGAATCTTTGGGGAAAGACTGCAGCATCCCCTCCTCCCGAACCAACTTTTCCAGTTCATCCAGTTCTGATGGTAAAAAATCGGTGAAATTCTCGTTACCATCTACAGTTACAACAATAGTGTCTTCATAGCGCAAATATAAATTTTCTTCCGGCACCCACATTTGAGGGTCTACAGAGAATACGTGGCCTACTTTTAATAGTCCGTGACGATACGGACCGTCATCATGGACGGCCAAACCAACTGGGTGAGATAGAACACCACCACCTGTTTGAACCATTTTTTCAGCAGCTTTCTTGTAAATATTCTTTGAAAACCTGTACCGTTTCATGATCGGCTTCATTTTTTGTCGGGCTTCTTCCAAAATCTGTTCAGTGGTAATCCCAGGTCGAATGATATCCAATACTACATTGCGATACTCCAAAATGATCTGAAGCAACTCTCTCTGCCACGGTTCAAAAGTTCCATTCACCGGCCACATACGGCCAATATCACTCACATAGTACCTAAAGTCCGGGGCATAATCCATCAGTACCATATCTCCACTTTTCAACTGGCTATCGTTCCGATAATAATGCCCATTACTGATATTTTCCGTTCCAGAAGCAGTGATGGATCGGTACGCTTCCAACCTGGCACCGTTGATTAAATAGACATATCGCGCAACTCCATCCAGCTGGTATTCCCATGCATCAGGCTCGGTGCTTTTAATCGCCTCGATCATCCCCAATCCTGCCAATTGAGACGCTCTCCGTATTAAGGCAACTTCATTGGGACTTTTTACACTTCGCAGTCTGTCAATAATCGGCGTCAAGTCTTTTACTTCATTCCGACGGTTTCGCGTTCGCAATAACTGTACCAGACGACTTTCCCGGCTAATGCGGCCATCCCAGGGGTCTGCCGCAATTGATGCATTAGCAACTTCCAGTTCATACCGACTTTGTCCTTGCCCTTCCGCTGGGGTAAACATGGTATAAATAACTGTTCCTCTATCTAAATCTGGAGGAAAATTTTCACGCATAAAATCAGTAGAATGGACTGCATCTACACCCACCAGCTTTTTGATCAATTTCTCATCATCAGCATTTAAGATTCTTCCCTCACTTCTTTCCAATCTTTCATTTCGTGGAGGCATGTACAAAGTCACTTTTTTATGGCGACCATCCAGCAATATGTAAGCATGGGGCGTTTCAATGCCGCTTAAATAGTAGAATGCGTTGGTTTGTCTTGGCATAATAAATCCATTGGATAAAGGAAATCCCTGGACCACAGCTACAGCTTTATCACCGATTTGTTCAAAGACACCTTCCCAACGCGCTTTGAATTCCTCCGGGGGAAAATCAACCTGATAATGTTGAGACCAGAGGGGAGAAAAAAATGTCAGAAAACAGATGGATAGTTTTTTCATATTCAACTCCTAACGGTTGGCTTAAATAAAATCATTCTTGAAAAAAATTGATTGATATTACATGGAAGCATAACAGGGATATCACCTATCCGGACCCAAACTAAGGAGAGATAGCGGTAAAGTCAATCAGGAGGTCTAGAAATAAAAAAAGCCCCATTATTATTTTCAAAACCGACCTAATTTGTCTTATCAAAAGTCCATTTTCATATTCCAGATACAACCAAGCGTGTGTGCCATGAAACATTTGTCTCTTCTCGCCTTATCCATACTGATAGCAAATGGTGCCTTGGCTGAGGGCAACGCCAAGCGGGGTAAAGCGCTGTTTAGTCAGTGCATCTTGTGTCATGGTGAAAATGCCCAAGGAAATATTGCGCTTGGGGCGCCAGCTCTGGTCAATCAGGATGCCTGGTATCTGGAGCGGCAGCTGGCGAACATTGCTGCTGGAGTGCGCAGTGAGGACCCGGAAGACCTTTTCGGCAAGCGGATGTCACCGAATGCAAAGACCCTCAAAGGCCAGCAGGCCAGAGAAGACGTGGTGGCTTACATTAAGTCATTGCCACCAACGAAAACCCGCGGGATGATCAAAGGCGATGCTGAGAAAGGGCACGAGCACTATCAGATGATTTGCGGATCTTGTCACGGGCCAAATGCAATGGGCAACAAGAATCTAAACGCACCGCGGTTGGTGGGCATCAATGACTTGTACCTGAAACGCCAGTACCTCAATTTCAAGGAGGGCATTCGCGGCGCCCATGCGGACGACAAGTTCGGTGCACAGATGGCTTTCATCGCCCGCAACCTGCAGGGCAAAAACATTGCAGCGGACGTGGCGGTTTTCATCCATTCTCTGCAGGATCAGGCTGAAAATGAGAATAAGTGACATGCGTTTTCTTCAATTCCTTCCTGGAACTCTTTCGCTGCTGCTGTTACCAATCATCGTCCTGACCCAGAGACCTGCGCCCGAACCTATTGAACTGGCAAAAAACTGTCCACCTGGCTTCGAGTTGACCGATGACAATCGGTGCGTGTCACGATCGCTGTATCAACAGTATCAGTCCTTACAGAATAGCGGTGTGGGCGGTCTGAAGACAGGCCTGCCCAAGGTACGTGACGGCTTTTCTCCGCAACAGATCGATCTGGGACGCTACCTGTTTTTCGATCCGATCCTCTCCCGGGATGGATCGCTATCGTGTGCCAGTTGTCACAATCCGGAATTAGGCTTAAGTGACGGACTGACTCGCAGTGTGGGTATTGACGGAAGGGAGGGTTCGCGCAACGCGCCCAGCCTGTGGAACGTCTCCTTTATGAAATCTTTCTATTGGGACGCGCGGGCCAATACTCTGGAAGAACAGATGGAGGGTCCGCTCTACGCCCCCAATGAAATGGGTACCACGCCCCATCAACTCCTGAACACACTGAACCGCCTGCCCGCATACCAACGGCTCTTCGCCCAGGCTTTTCCGGACAGAAGCGGCGAGAAGATCAGCCTGAAAGAGATTTATACGGCCCTGGCGGCTTTTGAGTGTTCACTCATCTCTCTGAACAGCCGCTATGACCACTACGCGCACGGATACCACGAAGCGCTGACGAAGCAGGAAATAGAAGGACTGAATGTTTTCCGCTCATTCGTTGCCCGCTGCGCCGAGTGCCACACGCCGCCACTTTTTACAAACCAGCAGATCGCGGTCCTGGGGACGCCGGAGCCGGATGGCAGGCCCCTGGATCCAGGTGCAGAGAAAATATTTGGAGACGCCACCATGCGGGCCGGGTTCAAGGTCCCCAGTCTACGCAATATTGCAAAGACAGCGCCCTACATGCACTCGGGCCGTTTCGCTACCCTGCGCGAGACGGTGGAATTCTACAACAAAGGCCGGGGGCATGCGGTGCCCCAGGATGAAGACCTGAGGATCCACTGGCACATCTCGGAGCCGAACCTGAGCGAATATGAACTGGACCGGCTGGTGGATTTCCTGAAGACACTGACAGACGAAACTTTTAAACCGCGTGTGCCGGAAAAACTGGCCTCTGGAGCAGAACCTGTACACAATCCAAACGCACGAAAGATGGGCAAATAAATGATGAAGAAACCAAAAAGATGGCTTGGTCTGATGGCAGTTCTGGTATTATTCACAGCGGGCGTGTGGGTAGGTAGAATAATGTACAAAACGCAAAGCACCCCCCCGCCTCCACCAACGTTCTTTCGCAGTCCTCCGGCGCCGGACACGGCCGGAGCATCGGGTGATCAGGTGATAACGCCTGTATCCGGGACGGTAATCGAAGTGAGGGACGGCGAGCTTATCCAGGCTGCGGTGGCACAGGCCCGGTCCGGCGATCTGATCCGCGTCTACCCCGGTAGGTACAAGGAGACAGTCTACATTGACAAGGAAAACATCAGCCTGCAAGGCGTGATCCAGGAGGGGAAATGGCCCACTCTGGATGGGGAAAAGGAGCTGAATGATGCTTTTCTTTACTCTGGTAACGGCATTTTGATCGAAAATTTCAAGATCGTCAACTACAAGGGGAACGGCGTTATGGGGCAGGCCGGCAACAACTTCGTGATCCGCAATAATTGGGTCTTGGATGCGGGCGTTTACGGCATCTTCCCAGAGTTCGGCAAGAATGGCCTGATAGAGCATAATATCCTGACAGGGATTGAGGACGCGGCCATCTACGTGGGTATGTGCGACAATGTAGATGTGCGCCACAATGAGGTTTATGGAAATGTGGCCGGTATCGAGATCGAGAACTCTCGCCACGTGCTAGTCGAGAACAATCACTCCTACAATAACACGGGCGGCATTCTAGTTTTCATTACGCCGGGACTGCCCATCAAAACCTGCTACGACGTCATTGTCCGCAACAATTTCGTTAACGATAACAACCACGTGAATTTCGGCGCGCCCGGATCCCTAGTGGCTGGCATCCCATCGGGCACCGGCATCCTGGTGATGGCAGCGGATCAGGTAACTATTGAGAATAACATCATCACAGGCAACAACAATGCCGGCATCACCGTCACTGATCTGGCCTATGGGGCCAATACTGCCAATGACCCCGGAGTTGAGCCTAATCCGGACCGTCTCGTAATTTTAGACAACATCATGATCGACAACGGCAATAGTCCGGTGGGCGAATTGAAAGCACTTATGATGACCAAATTATCCACCAGAGGTCCGGATATCGTCGCTGTGGGCGGCGGTGCCGGTAGTTGCATCGTCAACAGGGACCGTTACCGCACCGTCGGTTTGGGTGATTGGGCACAGTGCCAGGTGACTGATACCAGAGCCATCCAGACCTATATGCTTGACAAACCGATAGCGCCACGGGAAATTTCCGAAAAAGAACGGGTGAAGATGGCATACTATGGAATCTGTTCCGGGTGCCACGCCTACGAGGTGCGCATGGTGGGACCACCTACACTGGTCATTCAGGCGCTCTACCAGAATGACCCCCAGGGCATCGCGGACTATATCGTCAAACCAGAGCACATGCGGGAAGATTTCCCCGAGATGCCGCCGCAGAAATACCTGTCTAAGGACTTGCGCTTGGCACTGGCGGAATATTTGTTGACGGTAAAGCAATAGCCGAAGCAATACAGGTAAGATTCGTCTTACAAAATACAAACAGCTCCCTGCGATTGGGAATCTTCCTTTGTATCCATCCTCCTTGCGCTCGAACTTCAGCACCCGTGTGACTTTCAGTTGACTCCTGAGCAATCACCAAGCTCATTAAAATGATGCCGAAACCATACTGATAGACATAGGAATACATTTTAGGGAAGTTTGATCTGGGCGCCTGTCTTATTCAGGAAATTGACTGGTAACCCGTGACGTGAATCAATAAGCAGACGACTTATTCCGACCCGACCCTTGGAGAACGCTTAACAATCGGCAACCTGATCTGGGAAGGGTACTTCGCCGAGTGGTGCACCGTGTTGTGTGCAACGATACCTCCCGTCTCATCGTAGTTATTACCGCCCGTGTTCAGGTTGCGCGTGAACCTCGGAAAATTGCTACTCGAAACTTCAATTCGAATGCGGTGCCCGGCTGCAAAGTAGTTACTGGTCGACATCGGACCGACTGAGATCTCATAGACTTTTCTGGGCTTCATGAATACTTCTTTCTTGTACCCCTTACGGTACCGTGCGCGCTGAATTGTTTCATCGAGATTGTAAGCTCTACCATCCGGATACACGTCAAGCAGTTTTACGGTGAAGTCCGTGTCTTTAACATCGGATGATACATAGAGCGTAATTTCGATTGTGCCGCTTACTTCAAGGCCTGTTTCGAGTACGTTCGTCGAATAGACGAGGATGTCGTCCCGGGTTTCCATCTGTCGCTGATCGAAGGCTCCACCCTTGATGGCATTGCCAGTACAGCAGACGTTTCCGCCGTAGGAAGGAACGGGATAGGCCGGATCATAGACAAATATATCTGGATTGTCGTCCGAACCGGGAGCTTTGATCGAAAGTACACCATCGCCCATCACGCTATTGGCCCTACCGCTACTCCCCAGATAGTAGGTCACTATACTGGCTTCTTCCGGCGGCCATGTGTCCGACGATTGCCATTCATTGGAGCCCATTGTATAGTATTGAACCCTCGGCGTCTGTTCGAGGATATCGTTGTCTTCTCCTTTCAGCCAGCGGTCGAACCAGCCGTAAATCAGGGCATCGTAATCAAGTCGGGCATCCCCCACATTACGTTCTCCTACAATGGTCTCTTCTGTCGCCCGTTTATATCCACAGTGGAGCGTCGGCGCGATGACGAGGTACTGATTGTCGGCCACCTCCGGGTCAGCAGCGTTTGCTCGAACGTGATTGAATAACGCTATATTGGGTCCTGTTGATACGTCATACCAAGATACAAACCACATACTCGGCGCTCCGAAGGGCATGTTGTCGTGATAGAGACCGCCCTGGTACCAGGCCGGATCATTCGGTTTCCGCTGAATCATCTTTTCGAAGACGCCTTTCGGCCCATCTACATTCTTGATCAAGTCTGTGAGGGGCAGGTGCCAGAAGGCCTTTGACCAATCTACGCGCGGTCGTTCCGGTGCCAAATCAAAAGAGCGTGAGATCCGCACAAGATCTTCCTGTGAAACATCTTTTCCAAAAGTGGGCCGCGCGACGTCGTTCTGAACGCCGTACAGCCACGAAACGAAGAGCAACTGGACAGCACCACCCCGGTACCAGTTCCCCTGCTCGTACCAATCCCCGATACGTCCTACGCCTGCGCCAAAGCCCATCGGTACAACTGCGCCAAGGGCAGGGTGATCCGATGCCGCTACTGCCATTTGCCATTCGGCCGTGGAGGAGCATCCCACCAACCCGACTTTTCCGTTGGACCATGGTTGTTCAGCCATCCAGGTCAGGGCATCATCTCCATCGGTGAGTGGCGTTCCGAGGATGTCCCATTCCCCCTCCGAAAAATACCTGCCCCGCTCGTTTTGAACAACGTAGGCGTAACCGCGCTTTACAGTTTCGTAGGCAGATTTGTATGTGCGTGTTCTAAGTTCGCCATCTCGCCAGGCGTTAAAATTATACGGCGTTCTCGAAAAAATGATAGGTACACGTTCCTCTGTTTTCGGACGATAAACATCAGTTGCTAGACGCACTCCGTCACGCATGGGCATCATGATTTTCTGATCGATCACGGCGATGGATTCAAGCTGTTTAAGAATGTCGTCCTGCGCAAGGACTGGGGTAACGAGAGCACAGCACATTACACTAACCATCAACGTTAAAAAACCATGTAGGTACTTCATACTATCCTCCTTTTATTACAAGAAAGGTTAATGTTACACTAGGATCAAGATTAATACAAATTCCACCACCATGTGGGTGCCTCTTTCATCTCCACCGTCCCCCGTCATTTACCAGATTGAGATTGGGAAA